>JAEELR010000260.1 GCA_016282835.1 Treponema sp.
ATAGACTTGAACAATCTTATTGTACACCTTCGAGGAAAGCTTTTTTTCTATAAGCTTTTGTCTCTCACCCGCATAGCGGGTGGTTTATTATGAAAATATTTCGCTTCGCTACATATTTTCACGGGCTCACGAGCCCATAATAAAAAAAGCAGTAAGTTTCAACAGGAAATTTACTGCTTTTTTTTTACGCTACCACATTTTTGAATTTTAATATTAAACTCGAAATTCAAGCTTATAAATATAAAATATATTAGAACGGTAGTAGATTTTTGAGTCCTTTTTTGAGCTGCTTTTTAGCTTCATCTTTTACAGTTTCTTTTACGGCTTCTTTTGCTGCGTCTTTAACTTCTTCTTTTACAGCATCTTTTAATTCATCTGTATCTTCATCAGTCCAGAATTCTTTGTCTGATTTTTTGTCTTTTTTAGTTTCTTTTACAGGAGGTAAATCTTGGTCGCCAAAAGCTTTTGCAAGGTCTGAGAAGCGGCTAATGATTAAGTTGTAATCATCAGGATTTATAGAAGCTTTCATTTCTTCCCATGATTCAGAGCTTTCAGTTTTTTTCATAATGAACTTTGTTACAGCTGTAGACTGCATGGATCTTCTTGTGTATTCAGTAATATATACAAGATTTATCATTGAAAACTTTGCAACAGCACCTGGACCTGTGATTCCATATTTTTGAAACAGTTTTTCAAGGATTTCAACCCGCTCAGGATCCATTGTTTGTGTATTTACATCAGACTTTTCAATATTTAACTTGTCTAATTCTGCATCAATTTTTTTATAGTTCTTTATAAAATTTGAAATATCAGAATCAGTAATGCCACAAGACGGAGGAACAGAAGTTTCACTTGTTTCAGCATAAACTGTCACAAAACAAAGAGTAAAAATACAGGTCAAAAATAAAAACACTTTCTTTAAATTTAAAATCATAAAAATCTCCAGTTAATTAATCTTACTATATATTGTAAGTAACATAATTGAATAATTCAAGAAAAAATTAAATTTCTGTTTTCAGAGAGAAGTTTTAATTAAATGTCATGCTGAACTTTCACAGAAATTCAGGCTAATTAAGAAGTTCAAAGTTGCAGTGGCCTACTTCATCCTGCATACTCTGATAAAGATGCAGTCCGTTTCCGAGGCACTTTTTCCACTGCTTGCATTTCTTGCATTTACCATGTTTTGCCCAGGAACGGTCGCGGTGATTTTGGAATTTGTTGTTCCATATATCCATAAAGCTTACACAAACTTTCTTTTCTTTCTGGCCGGCAGTTTCTCCGTAAACATTTCCCTGGATAAAGTCTTTTCCGCGAACACTCAAGCAGGCTGTAACTGAACCGTCACACATAACTGAAGCAACATTACTTCCTCCGCGGCAGAAGAAGAAATAACTGCGGGCCTTTAATTCATAGTCACCGAGCCAGCCTTCGCATGCATAGTTAAGCTGGATTGAACGGCCTTTTGAATCAACATAGTTTCTGGTTTCAACAATAAAATCCATCATCTTTTTGTATTCTTCTTTTGTAAGCGACAGGTCATTCTGTGCAGCTCGTCCTGACGGGAAGATTGAGAAAATTCTCCACATCTTTACACCGCGTTCAATAAGGTCATCGCGAAGTTTAGGAAGAATATCAAGATTCTGTTTATGTACGCATGTAATTACATCAAATACAAGACGCTGAGGGTACTGCTTCTGGAACTGAACAGCAAGGTTTATTCCCTCACACACTTTTTTGTAAGACTGAGGATGCTGCCTCAAGTAAGAGTGTTCTTTTTCAAAGCCGTCAATACTGTAACTCATAGAAGTCATTCCGGCGTTGATAAGTGAAGTAAATCTCTGCGGACTTATAAGCATTCCGTTTGTAACGATTCCCCAGTTATAGCCTCTTTTTACGATTTCCCTTCCGACATCTTCCAGGTCTTTGCGTAAAAGTGGTTCACCGCCTGTAATGGCAACAGTCATTCTTTTTACGGGATTCTTTTCCTTAATGTCATCAAGAACTTTTATAAAATCTGCAGCCGGCATATCAGGAACATCTGATTGGGCCACACAGTCACTTCCGCAGTGAAGGCAGTTTAAATTACAGCGGAGTGTACATTCCCAAAAGAGATAGTTTAATTCATGTTTTTTCGTTACGGCCTTTCTATAACGACGAAAAATAAAGTGCTTGAAAGATGTTGAAAAGCTCATTTTAAATCCTCTTTTGCATTCAGCTTAATGTCTTTAATTTTTTTATATCCACTCTTAGATGTATCAGTATAATCTCGAGTCGTAAAATTAACTTCAGTTAGTTTATCTGAATAAGAACCGTTTTCTTCTCCGTCTATATCCACTGCGTAAATATAAAACGTGGTGCCCGACCTTCTCCATTCCAGTTTGTAGTTTCCGTCTTTATCAGTTGCGGTGGTATCGCAATAGTAATAATCAGGAGATGTATAGTTTGGATCATAATTTGGATTTACAACCCCAACGCCTATACCCTTTATTGGTGTGCCATCTGTTCCTGTTACAGTTCCCTCAAGGACAAAATTATTTGCAGGCATACCATATGCAGGTACTGGACCATACATAGGTTCAGGCATACCATATTCAGTTACTGGACCATATGCAGGAACACAAGCCGCAAACGCCGAGCTAATTCCAAGTACAGTTAAAAGCCTGTTTAATACACGCCAGAATGCTGATTTTATTTTCTTTGCCATAAAAATCCCCCTTCTTACTGGACTTATTTTAATGAATCCAGAGAAATATTTTTATTCGTTATTTTATAGTTTTTGTCTTCATAATAACTGTCTGTAGAAATACCAGTGAAATCATCATAAGTAAACTCAACTTGAACCAGTTTATCTGAATAAGAACCGTTTTCTTCTCCGTCTATATCTACAAAGTAAATACTAAATTCTTTTTTGTCATAGGAACTCCATTTAAGTTTATACTTTCCGTTTTTATCAGTTGCTGCAGTAACACAATAATAAGAATCAGGAGATGTATAGTCTGGATTATAATATGGATTTACAACACCAACTCCTATTCCCTTTATTGGAGCCCCATCAGTTCCAGTTACAGTTCCTTCAAGAACATAAATATTAGTAGGCATTCCATACTCAGGACAAGCCGTAAACACCGATGTAATTCCAAACAGAGAAAGAAATGCGCTTAATACACGCCAGAATGCTGATTTTATTTTCTTTGCCATAGTAGTCCCCTTCTTACTACACTTATTTTGATGGATTAAGCGAAATGTTCTTATCTTTTATTTTATACCCAGTCTTAGAACTACCAGTGTAATCATCATAAGTAAACTCAACTTGAACCTGTTTATCTGAATAAGAACCGTTTTCTTCTCCGTCTATATCTACTGCGTAAATATAAAACGTGGTGCCTGACCATCTCCATTCAAGTTTGAAGTTTCCGTCTTTATCAGTTGTAGTGGTGTCACAATAATAAGAATCAGGAGATGTATAATTTGGATCATAATTTGGATTTACAACACCTACCCCTATACCCTTAATTGGAGTACCATCAGTTCCTGTTACAGTCCCCTCAAGGACAAAATTATTTTCAGGCATTCCATACAAAGGCTTCGCACCAAAAACACATCCGCAAGCTGTAATAATCGGTGTAATTCCAAGTACAGTTAAAAGCCTGTTTAATACACGCCAGAATGCTGATTTTATTTTCTTTGCCATAAAAATCCCCTTTTTAACTGCACTTATTTTGATGGATCGAGTGAAATATTTTTGTTTCTTATTTCGTAATTATCAACCCAAGAACAATCTTCCGTGCGGTCAGATTCTGCAAATTGAATATCAACTGATTTTTCTGAATAAGAGCCGTTTTCTTCTCCGTCTATATCTTCTGCATAAAGAACGAATTTTCTGTTTCTGCCTGGGAAAAGACTCCATTTAATTTTATACTTCCCGTTTTCATCGGTTTCAACAAAATCAAAATAATCAGACCACTCATATTTTGTATAAGTATTTCCTGTATCTTCATCAACTTCTTCCCGTTCGCTGTAAGGCTTAAACTCATAGTCAGAATACTGGGTTTCATCATCAGGTGATTTTTTTGCACCTATGCGGATTCCTTTTATGGGAGTTCCACTTGAATCAGTTACTGAACCTTCAAGAATATAATTATTTGTAGGACAACCGTATTCAACTGTTGGCATTCCATACATAGGGCAGCCTGTAAAAACAGATGTAATTCCAAACAGAGACAGAAATGTGCTTAATGCACGTCTTAAAATTGATTTAATATTATTTGCCATATTTAAATTATATATTAAGATAAAATAAATGCAAATGATTTTTCAGTCTTTTTACAGATTTTTTTGGAAAAGTTGTAATGATAAAGGACAGTTGATGTAAAGACAGATTCTGAATCAAGTTCAGAATGACAGCAGACTGAATATATATTTATTTTTAGATAGACTTTAGAGGTTTTATGTCTTACAATATATAAATAAACTTATTATGGAGAACGCTATGAAGAAAGCACTTGCATTTTTTACAGTTATTTTTATCAGTTTATTTTTAATGGGATGTGAATTATCAAATCTGTTTCAAAATAATAATTCTGATACATCAATAGATGATTATATTGAAAATACTGTTACTGAAGATATTGATGTTGCAGAACCAGCTAATGTTCCAGATGCAGCTAACCGGGCTGAATGGGCAGGCTTTAGAAGTTCACCCTATGGATTTGGGGACTCTCCTTCTGACTTTCCTTCTACATCAAGCTGGAAATCGTATTTAGACAAAATGAAATCTTTTTACAAGAAAAATAAAACAGACGAATCAAACGGCACTTTAGTATGGCTTGTAGGAGTTGTAACAGATGATTCAACAATGCCTGGAATTTCCTGCTATCTTAATTTCCCAAAACCTGATGGTGTAAAAATTCCTGACGGGCTTGCATTTTCAAATACAGATGAAAACGAAAAATATTTTAAATCATTTGATGAAAAAGGATATAGTGTGTGGCTCCAGGTTGAATCCGGCTTTGTTGACATTGTTGACCTTTCAAAAATTGTTATGAACCAGTATAAAAACCACAAATGTGTAAAAGGCTTTGGAATTGATGTTGAGTGGTACAAAAATGTTACAGATGGAAAACCAGGTACACCACTTGATGATACTACAGCAAGTAATGTTGATGCAGCCGTAAAGAAAATAAGACCTGCTTACTCTGTTTTTGTAAAGCACTGGAGAACTGACTACCTTCCAGAAACTTACCGCGGAGTTAATAACGATATGATTTTTGTAACTGACAGCCAGGGATTAAGAAAGATGGACAATTTGAAAAAAACTTATAGACGATGGGCTGAAAATTATGCTCCAAACCCTGTATTTTTCCAGACTGGTTACGAAAATGATGAAGGAATCTGGGGAGAATTAGAAAAACCTTTAAGAGATCTTGGAAAAGAAATTCTTGACGGAATGCTTGAAAGTAATGTAGAAGCAGTGAAGACTCAAAAGAAAGGAATAATCTGGGTTGATTTTACATTAAAGGATGCCTGGACGAAATCAAAATAATGAGCACGCCATGGAGCCCCCCTGCCGACCGCAGGCGTTACCGAGGACGGTGAGCGGAAAGCGAAGGGGCGTAACGGCGGATGATGTATAAATATTTTCTTAGCAGAAACAGCTTTAGTGTAGGTGAAACTTGCGTTTCAAAAAGCCTGCCTTCTAAAATTCAAAAAAAATAAAAAATTCTTTGAAAGAATCATACTTCACGCTCAGTTAAAATATCGTTATAATGATTACACTTTATTCTGGAGGTTTATATGGGCGGATTTTTTGGTGTTGCATCTAAAGGTGATTGCTCATTAGATTTATTTTTTGGAGTTGACTATCATTCACATTTAGGCACTCGTCGTGGTGGACTTGCTGTTTATGAAACAGACCATACTTTTTGCAGGAGCATCCACAATATTCAAAACTCTCCTTTTAGAACAAAATTTGAACATGATATAGAAGAAATGCATGGTCATTTAGGAATTGGCTGCATCAGTGACTATGAATCACAGCCGCTTTTAGTAAGAAGCCACCTTGGAGACTTTGCAATTACTACTGTCGGTATCGTTAACAATAAAGAAGAACTTATTAAAGATGTTTTGGAAAACGGAAACACACACTTTCTGGAAATGTCCGGCGGCGATATAAATCAAACTGAATTAATAATTGCTTTAATAAATCAGAAAAAAACTATTGTTGATGGAATAAAATATGTTCAGGAAAAAGTAAAGGGGTCGCTGAGCCTTTTAATTATGACTAAAGACGGAATCTACGGTGCAAGAGATAAGCTGGGCCGAACTCCAATTCAACTGGGGAAAAAAGAAGGTTCGGTATGTCTTTCCTTTGAAAGCTTTGCCTATATAAATATCGGTTATACAGATTTACATGAACTGGGACCAAATGAAATTGTTTTTGTAACTGCAGACGGATATAAAACTCTTCAGGAGCCTCAAAAGGAAATGAAGATCTGTACATTTCTGTGGGTATATTACGGCTACCCTACTTCAACTTATGAAGGAATGAATGTAGAGCAGATGAGATATAACTGCGGAAAATATCTTGCAATGCGCGATAAGGGACAAATCAAGATTGATGCTGTTGCCGGAGTTCCTGACAGTGGTACCGCTCATGCCATTGGCTATGCTAATGAAAGTGGAATTCCATTTACAAGACCATTCATTAAATATACTCCAACCTGGCCACGCTCATTCATGCCGGTAAATCAGGCTCAAAGAAATTTAATTGCAAAGATGAAGCTTATTCCTGTTCAGCAGTTAATAAAGGGAAAGAGCCTGCTTTTAATAGATGATTCAATTGTCCGCGGAACCCAGCTTAGGGAAACTACGGACTTTTTGTATCAAAGCGGTGCAAAGGAAGTTCATGTGCGACCTGCCTGCCCTCCTATTATGTTTGGCTGTAAGTATTTGAATTTCTCACGCTCTAAATCTGAAATGGATTTGATTACAAGAAGAGTTATTAACGAACTTGAAAATGGCAATGTAACAGAAGAAAAACTAAAAAGATATTCTGACCCTGATACTCCAGAATATGAAACAATGTGCAATAAGATTAAAGACTTACTGCACTTTACGACTCTCCGTTACCACAGACTTGATGATATGCTTGACAGTACAGGGCTTGATCACTGTAAACTTTGTACTTACTGCTGGAATGGCCAGGAATGATAAAAGAATCAACTTCTGATACAGCTGAATCAAATACAAGTTCGAGTAAAAAATCTTTAGTAAAAAAAGGGATTTCTCTTTCCATACTGACACTTTTCTCGCGAATACTTGGTTTGATTCGGGAAATGACTAAGGCGAAATTTCTAGGAACTTCATATTATTCTGATGCATTCGGAATTGCATTTATGATTCCAAATCTGTTTCGCCGCCTCTTTGCAGAAAATTCAGTTTCTGTAGCTTTCATTCCGACATTTAAAAACTATCTTGAAGATTCAAATACAATTGAAGGAAAGCAGACAACTCAGAATTTTATAAGTGCAACTTTCACTTTAGTAACTTTTCTTACAACGATTTTAGTTTCTTTGGGAATTATTTTTACACCTCTGATTTTAAAAGTTTTTTACAAGGCAGAAAATATTGACGCAATACAAGAAGCAACTTTTTTAACCCGCATTATGTTCCCTTACCTTGTAGTGATTTCTATTGCTGCACTTTTCCAGGGAATACTAAACGGTTTAAAGATTTTTTCTCCCTCAGGTTTTACGCCGATTTTATTTAATTCAATTGTAATCATCTCAACTTATGTACTTGCTCCAAAAATGCAGAACCCTGCACGCGCAATGTCAATTGGTGTAATTTTGGGAGGCTCAGTACAGGCACTTTTTCAACTGCCGTTTGTGTTAAAGAATAACTGGAAGATTACATTTACTTCGCTGAAAAAAGCATTTACTAATCCCGGAACAAAAAAAGTTATAGCATTAGTTGCTCCTACAATTATTGGAATGGCCGGCTACCAGCTAAATGATATTGTTTCTTCTGCGCTTGCAACCCGAGCAGGCACTGGAGTTGTTTCAAGTTTACAGTATTCATTGAGGCTTCAGGAATTAATTCTGGGGATTTGTGCCGTAACGGTAGGAACTGTTATTCTTCCCGATTTGACTGGCTATGCAAAAAATACACAATGGGATAGATTTAATTCGCTTTTGAGTTCATCAGTTAATCTGATTGCCTTTATAACGATTCCAATTACATTCTATGCATTCCTGATGGGCGATAACATTATAACTTTGGTTTTTGCTTCAGGAAAATTCAATGCAGATTCAATTGCAATGACCCGCGGTGTATTTAATTTTCATATAATCGGCTTATTCTTTATTGCTGAAAACAGAGTCTTAAGCCAGGCCTTTTATGCACAGACCGATACAAAGCTTCCGACTATTGCAGGGCTTATAAATTTCTTTGTAAACATTCTATTTGCCCTGATTCTCATAAAACCAATGGGCGGAAACGGAATTGCTCTGGCACTTACTCTTGCAAGTATTGTGAACACAATCTGCCTGTTTGTTTTTCTTGCCATAAAAAAGACCTGCCCGACAAAGAGCGTTGTGAAAAGCACGATTTTATATTCACTGAAAATGATTTTATTTTCTGCAGTTTCAATAATTCCAGTATATTTTCTTAAACCAGTTTTTGTAGAAAAATTTGCAAATCATTCTCGATTAATCTCGCAGGGACTTCCTATACTTCTAACAGTACTTATCTTTGGTTTTGCAGGACTTTTGCTGATGATTATAACAAAGGATCCGCTTGTAAATACTTTAAGAAGAAAATTTAGCAGAAAAAAATAGAGGACGTAGAATGGAAATAAGTAAAATGGATATAAGCAAAATCTATCAAAGCAGAAGAAGTAAAATTTACAGTTTTATGAAAAAAAATAATCTTGCAGCTGTTGTTTTTTGTGACTCAGAAGATAACAGAACACCTGATGTAAGATACTTGTGCGGCCACCCGAACGATGCACTTTTAGTTTTAACCGCTGAGAAAAAAGCATATCTTTTTCCGTGGGATATAAACCTTGCAGAAAAGAAAGCTTTTGCTGATGAAGTAAAACCTTCTACAGAATTCAACAGAAGTAATATTGAGTGCCTGAAATATGTTTTATCTAAACCAGGCTTTGCAAATAAAGATTGTGTTGAACTTCCACCTTCACTTTCATTTTTAAAATATACAGAAATAAAAAATGAAATGAAAAAGTTTAAATTCATCTGTTCCAGCGATTTGACTCATTCTTATGTTCATTCAATGAGAGCCGTAAAAGATGAATACGAAATTGAGTGTACAAGAAAAGCCTGTAAAGTAACAGACTATATGGGGCAGCTTATAATAAAGCTTTTAAAACAGGGAAAAATTAAAACCGAAATAGATGTTGCTCTTCTTATAGAAAAAGAATTAAGGCTTAACGGCTGTGAAAAAACAAGTTTCGACACGCTTGCTGCTGGACCTGCCAGAAGCTTTGCAATTCATGCATTTCCTGGATTTACTAAAAATGAATGGGGAACTAAAGGACTTTCTATTCTGGATTTTGGCGTTTGTTATGAAGGTTATGCAAGTGACTGCACAATTACTATTGCAAACAAACCGAATGAAATGCAAAAGAAAATGATTAATCTTGTAGAAACAGCTGCCAGCGAGTGCCTTAAGCTTTACAAAAACGGCGGAAAAATTCTTGCTGCTTCTAAATGTGCTGAAAAGATTTTTGCTCAAGGCAACATGAAAATGCCTCACGGGTTAGGACACGGAACAGGGCTTGAAATTCATGAAGCACCATTTGTAAATCTGCGCGCCGAAAAGCTTACATTTAAAGCCGGAAATATCGTAACACTGGAACCAGGGCTTTATGACAGATTATACGGTGGTGTAAGATTGGAAAATGATGTTTTAATTACAAAAGACGGAAATGAAGTTTTGACCTCTTCTAAAATTGTAAGACTGTAATACATTGTAATACATGGATAAAAAAAAGGTGGATACTGCACTTTGCCCTTATACAGTTCCACCTAAAGTTATACCGGAACAAGCCCGGAATGACAGGTTATTTACTTATTTTCTTTACGAATGCATCCTTAAATCCAAATGCCTTGAACTTAGCAAGAATCATTCCGTATTCATCAACTGTTAATGGTCCGCACATTACTCTGTAAGCACCGTTCTTATTTGGAACCAAAACCAGAGGATATTTTGAATACTCAGAAAGCACTTTCTTTACATTGTTTATATCAGAATATGTAACAATCTGAACATACCAGTAGTCTTTCTTTAATTCACTTTCATTTACAATATACTTTGATACATCACTTTCAATTACAGTTTCAGCTTTAACTTCAGGCTCTGTATTTGAAACAACTTCTTTTACTTCAAGAGGAATTGCTTCTTCTTTAGGTTCTTCTACAGGAGCAGGTATTTCTTCCTCAACAGGTTCGATTACTTCTGGAACTTCAGGAGCTTCTGGCTCTGCAGGAATCAGTACTATTGCACCAAAGTCTTCGTCTTCAGCTGGTTCTTCTGCTGCAGGTTCTTCAACTTCGGCTTCATCAGTAACTTCCTCTGCTGGAACTTCTTCAACTTCAGCTTCATCAGTAACTTCTTCTGCTACAATTTCCTCTTCTACAGGTTCTTCTGGAACAATTTCTTCTTCTACAAGTTCAGCTTCTACTGCTTCTTCAACATTTTCATTTGCATCAACAATTTCACCTGTCTTGTCTTCTTCTATTGTTACTTCATCGCTTACATCTTCATTTGAAGTAACAGCTTCACCTTCTTTATCGCTTTCAAGAACTTCATTTGTTTCTTCTTCAACTTCAGCTAAAGGCTCAGCGTCGAATTTTTCTTCTTCTACAAGTTCTTCTTCTGCTGCAGGCTCCTCTTCTACTTCTGCAGTTTCTTCTTCTACTGGAACTTCAGTTTCAGGCTCAGTTTCTTCTGCAGGCTTTTCTTCTACAGATTCTATAGCTTCTACAGCTTCAAGCTCTTCATCTTCAAACAACTCTGCCGCAACAGTTTCTTCTGCAGTAAAATCAGCTAAAGGCTCTGTGTCTGAGTTTTCATCTTCAACATTTTCATTGCTTGCAACTTCTTCACCGGCTTTGTCATTTTCAAGAACTACATTTATTTCCTCTTCAACTTCAGAAAGCTCTTCTACTTCAGTCAAAGGCTCTTCATCAAACTTTTCTTCTTCTACAGGTTCTTCTACTGCAGCAACTTCTTCTACAGTAACTTCTTCAACATTTTCATTGCTTGCTACTTCTTCACCTTCTTTATCGCCTTCAGGGGCTTCATTTGATTCCTCTTCAATTTCAGATAAAGGTTCAGCGTCAAACTTTTCTTCTTCTACAAGAACTTCTTCTTCTGCAGGGGCTTCTTCTGGCTCAGTAGTTTCTGCAGTTTCTGTTTCTTCTGCTGCTTTTTCTTCTGGAGCTTCAACTTCTTCAAGAGGCTCATCATCAAACTTTTCTTCTTCAACAGTAACTTCTTCTTCAGCAGGAACTTCACTTTCAGCTTCAGTTTCTTCAGCAGGCTTTTCTTCTACAGCTTCAACTTCTGCCAAAGGTTCTTCATCAAATTTTTCTTCTTCAACAGTTTCTTCTTCTTTTGGAGGAACAGTTTCTTCCGGCTTTTCTTCTACTATAGGTTCATTGTTTACTTCTTCAATTTCTTCTTCGAATAATTCAGAAGGAGCTTCCTCTTCTTTAACTGCAACAGTTTCCTGCTCAACTGGTTTTGCTTCAGGTTTTACTTCATTAGTTTTTACAGCAGCTTCTGCCTGGTCATCATAGTTTTCCATATCATCAGGAGACGGAGCTTCAAGTTCATTTTTTTCAGCGATGAAATCCTTTTCATTTTCAAGTGAATCTTCAAAGTCTGCTTTATTCTGTTCAGGGATAAAATCACTTTTTGTTTCAACAGGTTTTACAGCTTCTTTCTTTTCATCAGTTAATTCATCACCATTTTCCTGCTTGTATTTAGAAAGAATGCCGTTTCCGCTAAAGCTTTCATCATAATTTCCCTGTCTCTGAGAAAGCTTAATCTGTAAGTCAGATCTTTTGTTAACTCCCAGCATTTTAGAAGCTTCAGGAGAAAGTAATAATGCAACTCCGTCATCAGGATTTAGTGTTCCGAGATTCAGTATATTAACAGTATCACCTGTCATTGGATTTGTGAGAGTAATTGTGTCGCCCGGTAAATATTCAGAACTCTTAGCAAATACACCTTTTGGAAACTCGCCTTCTTCTGCAACACTTACATTTCCACTAATATTATATTCATTAGCAAATGCGGCAACAGTAATGAAAATTAAAATCGATAATAACGTTCTTTTCATTCCGATGACCTCTTTCTACAAATTACTTCTTATTGAGTTGTAAATTTTTTGAGCAACAAGATAAGAAAAACTTTCGAGTGCATCTTTTTTATTTGATTTTTTCTGCACATCGAGTTTTTTCTCTTCGCCTTTTGTTACAACTTCATCAGTATCAATATTTATAATTTTCCAGCTTATATTTGATATATTATCTAAACTTACTGCTTCCGGATTAGTTGAATGCGAAACATCATATTCTGCACACAGGCTTACAAGATAATTTATTCCGCCAAGCCTTGATTCTCCGACAGAATTAATCAAAGCTAAATCTGATGCATTTTCATTTTTATAGATTAGAATCGGCAAATTAGAAACTACAATTCCCTTATCGAAGAAATACTCAAACATAGTGTCTTCAATAACATATGATGCAGCTCTAATTTCGTTCTGGCTAAAATCTTTTTGAACTAATTGAAAAGAAACAGACAAAGCATTTGCTGAAAATAAGAAAACACATAAAAGCAATGCCAGAAAACATTTTTTTCCTTTCATAAAGATTCCCCTCTAATTAAATAAAAACTAAATATCTCTTTAATCATCGGCATCTGATTTTTTTTATTTAGACTTTTTTATTCAACTTATGGTATAATCTTTTTAATGGGTCGGGATAATGGAAAAAAGTAAAAACCAAGTTTATATCATCGGTGCAGGTTTTGCAGGCCAGATGATTTCAAAAGAATTAGTACAAAAAGCAGTATTTGGAAAAGTTATAGCATTTCTGGATGATGACAAAAATTTAATCGGTACAAAAATCGACGACATTCCAGTTTTAGGACCTTTAGCAAGTCTTTCAAAAGCATTAAGAGTTTCTGCAAGCGATACGGCAATAATTGCAATTCCAAGTGCAAGCGTTGAAACAATAAAAATTATCTACAACCACTTAAAAGAAATTGGTTTTGAAAAAATTAAAATTCTTCCGTCTGTGAATCAGATAATAGAAGATAAAGCACATTTAATTCAGGCCCGCGATATTAATCCCCTGGATATTCTGGGACGCACGCCGATTACAATTTCATTAAAGGAAAGCCTGCAGTATCTGAAGGGAAAGAGAGTTTTAATAACTGGTGCCGGCGGATCAATTGGAAGTGAACTGGCAAGACAGCTTTTGTCTGGCGGTGCTGAGCGATTATATTTATTTGGTCACGGGGAGAATTCAATCGTAAACATTTACAGGGAACTGCATATTCTGCAAAACGAAGGAGTTGGTGAAAAAGCAAGTGTTGTCCCGATTATTGGAGATTTAAAAGACAGAAAGTACATTGATTACATAATCGAACACACTCATGCAGATGTTATCTTTCATACAGCAGCCTTTAAGCATGTCCCGATGATGGAAGAAAACCCGGTTGCTGTTATGGAAAACAATGTATTGGGAACAAAGAATATAATTGATGCCTGCATAAAAAATTCCGTGGAGCGCTTTGTTTTAATTTCAACGGATAAAGCTGTTGAACCGGTAAGCATTTATGGAGCAAGCAAGTACTTATGTGAAAAGCTTACGTTGCAGGCAGCAGAAAAAAACTCTAATACGGCATTCATGTTTGTTCGGTTCGCTAATGTTTTGGGAAGCAGAGGCTCGATTCTTCCAATATTTATGGAGCAGATAAAAAATGGTGGCCCCGTTACAGTTACTGATCCTCAGATGGAAAGATATTTTATGACAATCCCGGAAGCCTGTTCTTTAGTTCTTCAAGCAGGTGGTGTTGGCAAAAACGGAAATTCTTATTTACTGGATATGGGTGAAAGCGTAAAAATTATTGACCTTGCAAAACAGATAATTAAATTTTCAGGCTTTGAACCGGAGAAGGATATTAAAATCGAATATGTAGGAGCTAGACGCGGAGAACGACTTACAGAGCCTTTGTGGCTGAAAGAAGAAAATCCTGTACAGACCGAATACAAAAAAATCTTAAAGCTGACCAACAAAAATTTTGATTACAACGAGCTGAATGAAATCATAAACTTTATAAAAGACATATGCATTTATAATGAAGACAAGCAGGATTTATACAGAAACAAGGAAGTGCTTATAAAATATTTAAGGAGTAAAATTCCAAGCCTGGATAATTTCTATTGCGAAGAAGAAAAAAACGGCAGCAGAATTGAAATAAACACTTCAGTAAAAGTAAACTTATAGATGAAAGAAAAAGAGATGTGAAAATGAATGAAGATATAAGCGTTCCATTTTTTAAAGCCTCAATCGGAAAAGAAGAAGAAGAAGCTGTTATCAGGGTTTTAAGAAGCGGCTGGCTTACGACAAGCAAAGAAACTGCCCTGTTTGAAAAAGAATTCGCCGAAAAAATAAATGCACCTTATGCACTTGCCGTAAACTCAAACACAAGCGGGATGATTCTGGCAATGGAAGCCTGCGGTGTAAAGCCAGGAACAAAAGTAATTACAACACCCTACACTTTTGTTTCAACAGCTGCTGCGGCAAGGCACTTAGGAGCAGAAGTTCTTTTCGCTGACATAGAAAAAGAAACGTATTCAATTTCACCTGAAAGCATTAGAAAAATTCTTTCTGGCAAAGACGGAAAAAATGTAGTTGCAATCGTTCCAGTTCATATAGCTGGCAATGTCTGCAACATGGAAGAGATAAATAAAATCGCTCGTGAATACAAATTAAAAGTAATTGAAGACTGTGCACACTCATTTCCTTCTGAAACAAAAAATGGGTTTGCAGGAACTCTTGGCGATGCAGGAGTTTTTTCTTTCTACGCAACAAAAACAATTACAACAGCTGAAGGCGGCATGGTAACCACTAAAGACAAAAACCTTGCACAGAGAATGTCTGTAATGCGTTTGCACGGAATGGACAGAACAGTCTGGGAAAGATACACGCAGGAAAAAGCCAGTTGGGAATATGATATTATAGAAAACGGATACAAATTTAATTTGCCTGATGTCTTAAGCGCTATTGGCAGGGCACAATTACAGAAAGCAGATATATTTGACAGAAAAAGAAAGCTGCACGCTGCAAAATATAACAACGCCTTTAAGGATTTGGACTTTGTAATTTTACCACCAGATTCAGAAGGAAACTCCTGGCACTTATATTTATTGCGTCTTGATTTAACAAAACTAAAATGCACTCGTAATGAATTTGCTAAAGAACTGCAAAACAGAAACATTGGAATCAGCATGCACTTTATTCCGCTCTTTCATTTTACTGAATGGAAAAAACATAATCCTTCGTTTAACGCACAGAACTTCCCGAATGCAGAATTAAAGTACCAGCAGACAATATCGCTTCCTTTATGGCCGGATATGACAGAAGAAATGACAGATAAAGTTATAGATGCTGTAAAAGAAATTGGAGAAAAATTCCATGAATAAAAAGTTAACAGCGATTTCAAAACTAACATTTCAAAAAGAGTTCTATTCTGATGTAAATATACCGGATATGATTTTCGCAAAGACAATCAGGGCTCCTGTAGAAAAAGGAATTATTACTTCTATCAGTCACAACGATTTACCGGAAGGCTATTCTTTAATTACAGCACGCGATGTTCCAGGAAGTAATTTGATTTCAACACCTGCAGGCAATATCCCGATTTTCTGCGACGGAAACATTTCATATCTTGGAGAACCAATTGCTTTATTGACAGGGCCTAATGAAGAAGAATTAGAGACTCTCTCTAAAGAAATAAATATTTCCTTCGACAAAAAAACAATTGAAGATTATTTAGTCTCAGATGAAACACCTTCTAAAAAGCGAAAAACCAAAACGCAAAAAAACAATAATGAATCATCCGACTTTCAGGATATAAACGAACAGCTTTTTTCCGATGTCATTGCAACCAGAACAATTAAGAAGGGAACTTTTCCTGATGAAATAAAAATCGAAAACTGCAAAACAATAGAAAACGAGTGGAAATATGAACTAAGCATTCCAAATTATGGAGAGCCAAGCGGAGCAATTTGTTTCTGGAAAAATCAAAACCTTACAGTAATAACTGCAACTCAATGGCCATCAAATTTACGTTCTACCCTTTCACTGGCACTGAATATTTCTGATGAATCAATCAATATAAAAAAGACTGCAAGCTTTAACAGAGGTTCAAACTGTGTATGGTTCAATTCAATTATATCGACCCAGGTTGCTGTTGCTGCCTTAAAGCTCCAGAAGCCGGTAAAATTAGTATACACAAGAAGTGAACAGAAGCAGTTTCTGGAAACGATGCAGCCGATTCTTATAAAGCATAAAACAATTGTTTCAGAAAACGGAAAAATAGAGGCAGAAAAAATTGACATAAATGTTGATGCAGGCTTTTCAAATCCTTTTGCGCAGGAAATTGTTGACAGGCTTACAATCGCTTCTTCGGGAATTTACAGGTGCGAGAATTTGTTTGTTGAAGCAAAGATTATGAGAACACACAAAAGTGCTTCCAGTATCGACTTGCAGCAGTTAGAGGCAGCTTCTTTCTTTGCTATAGAAAACCAGATGAATTGCATTGCAGAAGAATGTAATTTAACGCCGATTGAAATCAGAATCTTAAATTTGAATTCACAGCAAAATTCAAAAAAGGATAAAAATCAATTTATCTTAAACACAGAAAATGCAAGTGAAATGTTTAACTTTATTACAAGCCAGAGCGATTTTAACAGGAAACACGCAAGCTTTAAATTTGGTTCAAAACAGTATTCAATGCAAGCAGATAAAAAAGAGACATCATTATATTCGACTCACCTACGCGGAATCGGAATAAGCTATGCCTGGGAAGGAAGCGGATATTTCGGCAGCGTCATAAACGATAACAGCCAGACCCTCGAAGTTTTAATGGAAAATGATTCGAGCATTACAATCCACTGTCCGCCGGTTTCACCAATAATCCAGGATGTATGGACAAAAACTGTTTTCAATATTTTAGGGCTGAACCCTTCGCAGATTAAATTTGATACAAACTATAAGACATACCAGGAACCACAGATGCCTGAAAGTATCTATTCAAACATAAGCATTATGACAAGCCTCTTAACGAAATGCTGTGAATTTTTGAAAAAGAATAAAGGCACAAAAAAATTCCCTCTGACAGTAAAACGCCAGATAAGTGCTAATAAAAAGAAAGAATGGAATAATGAAGCATTTACGGGAAATCCTTTTCACGGATTGGGAACCTGCTGTGCAACTGTTGAACTGGAAATAAATCCGTTTACACTCAAAGAAGAAATAAAGCAAATTGTTTTGTTTATAGACGGCGGCAAGATGTTAAATCCCCAGGATTCAGAAATGACGATTAAGCTTGAAATTGAAAACATTTTGTCTGCCTTAGTACAGAATGAAAACTGCATTTGCGATAACATTAAAATAAATTTCTTACAGTCAAATAAGGAACCAACGCAAATCGGTGAACTTGTTTATCAGGTAATACCGGCAGCATTTACCCAGGCACTTTCACAGGCTTTGGGAAAAAAGATTTCAACCATTCCTTTAAATGCAGAAACAATTTATGAAAACCTGTTCAATACAAATGAATCTGGAGTTGTAAAATGAAAATTCCTGTAATTATAAATGGAACAAAAGTAGTTCTTTCAGCAGATCCTTCAGAAATGCTTCTAAATGTTTTAAGGCGCGAAAAAATCTACAGCGTAAAATGCGGCTGTGAAGAAGGTATGTGCGGAAACTGTACGGTTTTACTTGACGGCAAACCAGTTCCAAGCTGCATCTGTTATATGGCTACAGTAAGGGATTCAACTATTGAAACACTGGAATACATTAAACAGAATCCAATTTATCAAGATATTATTACGGGCTTTAACCAGGCAAATCTTCATTTATGCGGATACTGTAATTCAGGAAAAATTTTAATTGCCTACCAGATATTAAATGAATACTACAGACCTGATGTAAGCATAATCAAAGATGCCATAAAAACACTTTCACCCTGCTGTACAGATAAAGATTCATTAGTTAACGGAATTTTATATGCTATTGCCGCAAAACATAAACGAGAAGGAAAAAATCAAAATGGCAAAAAAAAATAACACTGTCTTAATGACAAAAAATTTAAGTGATATTTTCTACCACATGAAAGCCGTAAATGATTTACAGATTATTGGCGGCGGAACACAAATAAATGAAATAAAAGAAAAATCTATCTGCATCAGAAATATTGATGAATTAAAAACAATTGATAAAAAAGAGCGCTATATTGATATTGGCTCTGAAGTAACATTAAATACCTTACTTTCGTTAGGTGAAAATAAAATTCCAAAAATTCTTTTCGATGCAGTTTCATCTATTTCGAATTTTTCAGTAAGGAACCTTGCGACAATCGGTGGAAATATCTGTTCAAAAGATTTTTACTATACACTTTATTCACCCCTTCACGCTCTGGAAGCCAGGCTGGAGTTTAAAAATCAAACTGAAACGCACTACATTCCTTTTTCAAAATTTAATGAAATTCCTAAAGGATGCATTTTAACCAAAATCAGAATTCCTTTAGAAGACTGGGATGTACAGATTTTTAAAAGAGTTGGACCTGAAAACATAATCAATGAACTATCAAGCTCGTATTCGTTTTTAATGCAAAGCCAAAAAGACACGGTTTACAATATAAACATATGCTATGCAGGAAAAGTTTTATTTGACTGCCAGGATCTTGAAAACAAACTGATTGGAACCCACCTTCCAATTTCATCAAAGTATATAGAAAAAACTCTAGAAGATGCAAAAGAATTGTATGAAAAGAAATTTGAACTGTATGAAGTACAGCCTATTGTGAAAAAGCAATTCTTCCAGCTTCTAAAGTATTCTCTTGAGCAGTTGATGTAAAACTTATTTTATAAGCATACAATCGCCATAGCTAAAGAAACGATATTTATTTTCTACAGCAATATTGTAAGCGTTTAAAATATTTTCTCTTCCTGCAAACGCACTTACAAGCATAATCAAAGTGCTTTCGGGAGTGTGAAAATTCGTAAACATCTGATCTATTACTTTAAACTTATAGCCAGGGTACATAAAAATATGTGTACTGGAAGTTCCGCTCTTTACAAAGCCGCTTTCATCACAGGCAGACTCTAAAGTTCTTACTGAAGTTGTTCCTACAGCAAGGATTGGGCGCCCTTCTTTTTTTGCCTGATTAATTTTGTCAGCAGTAACTTGAGGAACAGTAAAAACTTCTTCATGCATTTTATGATTTTCAATATTAGCTTCCCTGACCGGCAAAAATGTTCCTAAACCTACATGCAAAGTAACAAACTCTCTTTCAATACCCTTTGCAGATAAGCGTGAAAGCATATCTTCTGTAAAATGAAGGCCTGCGGTAGGACAAGCTGCACTGCCAGTTTCCTTTGCATAAACATTCTGATAACGCTCACTGTCTTCTTCTGTATCTTCACGGCGGATATAAGGCGGCAGAGGTATATGCCCGTTTTTTTCAAACCACTCTTCTGTTAAAGGAAAAGCAAATTTCATTGCACGGAATTCAGTTCCTTCGTTTCCGGGGAAATCAATTATTTCACCGATTGTTCCATCCGGGAATTTATAGCGCATTCCGCTTTTCTGTTTTCTTGCATTTTTAACCATTGTATTCCAGACAAGACAATCTTTATCAATCTGATTTAAAAACATAAATTCAATTTCACGAGCAGTAGTTTCTTTTATGCCGTAAACTCTTGCGCGGCGAACTTTTGAATCGTTAAAAATCATCAAAGTTCCGTCATCAATTAAATCAGGCAAATCGTCCATCATATAGTGATTTACAAGTCCTGAAGTTCTTCCTAAAAGCATCAGTTTATCCTGCCCGCGAATTTTTGAAGGATGCTGAGAAATCAATTCCTGCGGTAAATTAAAATTAAAATCAGTTGTAAGCATATTAACCTCTCAAACCTTTTCCAGGAACACCCGCTCTGTTAAACGGCCAGAATCTATAACTTGCTTTACCGAGTATTCTGCTTTTTGGAACAGCCTGTGGCTCCAGATTAGAAGAATAAGTAACAGACAAAGCATCAGCTTTATACAAAGGTTTTTCTGTAAATGAATAACTGTGTCTCATATCAAGCGAATTGTAGCGGTTATCACCCATCATAAAATAACAGTCGCCCGGTAAATAATTTGCACTTCCATCACTGTTACTTGCAGGGAAAAGTCCCATATTTCTTTGATCCATTGAACTGATATAATAAACAAGATTCATGATTTGATTTGAAAGTTCATCAACATCAATTTCTTCTGGATTAAGAGCTTTTTTCATTTCAATATTTTTTAATACAACACGACCAAACAAAAGCTTTGCCATGACGTTTAATCTAAAGCAGGAATCTGTATATAAATCTCCACCAATTAAAGTATCGCCTGTAATTTTTCCGTCTTCAACAAAGGTTTCAAGGTTTTCAAGATTACTGTACCAGTCATTCATAAATGCTGAAAACCATTGAGCGCCGCCATCTGAAGTTAATAAAAGTGATGTTATAGAAGATGCATTCCTAAATAAACTGTAAACATTCAGATTTTTCTGACCTATTAAATTTTTATAGGAATCAGAATCTAAATTTTTTGCAAGGAAGTTTTTATTAAAATCTCTTGTGATTTGCTGACATTCTAATTTTGCACTGACTAAATCTAATTCCCTTCTGTTTTTTTCAATTTCAAGGGTAGCAGCTGCCATCTCAGGCGAAACAGGAAATTCTAAAATGTGGGAGCGGATATTTTTAGGCAAAGTGTTTAAATCCCACGCAGCAACCTGTTCATCAACTTTACTTTTAGTAAATTCTGTCTGTCCTTTTTTTCTTGAATACAGAATTCCGTCCATCATTATAAGCTGTTCACCAGGAAGGCCTGCAACTCTTTTAACTAAAGGATCAGCTTTTACATTACCATTTTCATCACGATTTATATTTACCAAAGTTAAAGTACACATAGAAAGGAAATTGCTGAAAAATGTTTTTACTTCACTTTTTCTGTCGCTTCCATAATGTGGATTTCTGAAAACTACAATATCTCCCTTCTTATACTTTGTAATATAAGGAATACCTGCTTCACTTAACGGAAGTTTTGGACCTGTAAAAAGCTTAAATACAAAAACCCTGTCTTTTACTAAGAATGTCGGAACCATACTTTCTGAAGGAATTACATAGAGCTGGAAGATAAAAATATTTAACAGCATAATTGTAAATACAGTTTGAATTAAAGCATCAAGCCAGTCAAAAATTTCATAAAAAATTCTTCCTATTCCCTTTGGCTTTTCCACAGGATGCTCAGCACGATATTTTTTCCATTCAGTGCAAACTAAAGAAAGTCGTTTTTCATTTATCCTGTATTGAATCATTAAGGATGTTACTAATATACAAAGCCAGACAAGTCCGCAAAGTATATCAAAAGCAAACGGTAAGCCTTTAGCCCCTGCTCTTTGCAATACAAAAGCTGAAATGTACACAAAAGGTTCATATTCATACATTCTTCTTTCTATTGCTAGTTTTTCAATGCTTTCCTTAACAAATAAAGGCTTATACACAAAGAAAAACATTGCAACAGTATATAAAACAGAAAGAGGAAGTGCACAAACACTTACATCAAGATTAACTGGAAAACAGAAAACTGAAAAAACAGCTGCTGATATTAAATTTATAATTGCCAAAAGTTTTAAATTTTTCATAGCAGAGATTATAGCAAAAAATTAATTATATAACTATACTATACATATGACTGAAATACCTGATGAACTTATAAACTTAAAAGAAGCACTTAAATTATTAGACGGTGAAGTGGGTTTATTAAAGGATTTATTAACCTCATTTCTTAAAGATAAAATATTTGATTTAAACCATTTAATTGAGATGGAAAGCAACGGAAATTTAGATGAAGCTGCAAAATACATTCATTACTTCAAAGGTGCCGGAAGACAATTAGCCTGTACAAATCTTGCAACTACAGGACAAATGCTCGAAGATGTTTTGAGAGGGAAAAAAGAAGGTGACCTTTCAGTTTTAAATATAAAATTTTCTACAAGCTACACTCAAACCTATAATAAAATTCAGGACATTGTAAAAATTTTATAAAAGTTTTCTTTCATCTTTGACTGCAATTCTTCCAGGGAAATATTCTTTAACTCACAGAATTTTTTATAAACAGTTTCTATTTGTCCAGGGCTGGTAAAAGCTTCATTTTTTAAGGTCATAAAAGGCGAATCAGTTTCAAGGCATACTTTTTCCAGTGGAAGATTTTTAATGCAATCCAGAGATTTTTTCCCGTTCTGCAATAAGGTTTTTCCAAAACTAAAATAAGACTGTTCTAAATGACGTAAAATCGAAACGGCTTCCTGAAAAGAAAAATAAAATCCGTGAAATAAAATGTTTGGAATATCCTTTAGCTTTTTTTCATTCTCAAAAATTTTATGCAGTGCCTTTCTATTGTGAATAATCAGCGGAACTTTATACTCCCGAGCAAGACAGACACAAAGGTCAAAACATTCCTCCTGGGCTTTTTCATTATGCTTTCCCTCTTCTGTAAAAAAATCAAAGCCACACTCGCCTATCGCGCTAATTTTTTTTGAAACCAAAAGCTCTTCCATAAAGTCTGCTAAAGTTTTATCAGGAAACAAAGGATGAATTCCAAAACTCTGTACAACACTAATATCAG
Source organism: Treponema sp. (assembly GCA_016282835.1). Classification (GTDB taxonomy): domain Bacteria; phylum Spirochaetota; class Spirochaetia; order Treponematales; family Treponemataceae; genus Treponema_D. The sequence goes on from JAEELR010000260.1 coordinate 22,989, forward strand.
AAAGCGATTCTGCCAGTTCATTTTGTACCAGAAACTCTTTTTCAGAATGTGCGCACGAAACAACAGTGTATTTTTTTTCTTCATTCATTGAATACAATTCTTCTTTACACTCAAGGGAACAATCATATAAATGCAAATGAAAATCATAAAATTCCATAAAAAATCCTAAACATTTTTTTTATAAAACCGAAAATTAAGGTATACCAGCATTTTAAATATGCAAGGGGGATCATATTATGGGAACATACACATTAAAAAGTATTGGTAAACTCCAGGATTATATGACAATCGTCAAAAAAACTGAAGATGGATATGTTGTACGCATAGTAAGAGACAAAGACGGATACAATGAAATTACAACTGACTTTATTTCACAATCACTTTTTGATACCTGCATTAGAACAGGCTACTTAACTAAAATAGAAACTGCAGAAGATAAACTTGTAGCAAACGCTTAATATTCGTTGGCAATTAAAACACTGGCTGCTTCCAGTAATTCCTTCTTATCGGTTGTATCTGGAAGCCAGTGAATCTTTACGCCTTTCTTTTCCATTCCTCGAAACCAGGTAACCTGTCTTTTAGCAAACTGACAAATCTGATGATACAACTGTTCAACCATATTGTCGTATGAAATTTTATTTTCAAGATAAAAACTTATAAAC
>JAEELR010000261.1 GCA_016282835.1 Treponema sp.
GGGGAAAAATTTCTTACATAAATAAATTTATCGGAAAAGAATTATTTGCAATTGTTGAAAATTCAAGAAGCCTCAGACAGAATAAAACCAGTTCAAACATTTTTCACGCTGTTACAGAAAATTTTTTGCATGTAGAGTTTCATTCAGATAAAGCTTTTGTAAGCGGGCAGAGTGTAAAAGTTATTATAACAGACTGCATCCCGGAGAATATTGAGAACGGGAAAGAAATAGAATGTTACGCGAGTGTTGTCTGTTGAACCCTTATTCCTACGCCAGATTGTAGTGGCGGCTGAAAGCCGGTGCGAAGCGAAAGCGGAGCACTGAAACCACGAAAAGCTGGTAGAAGGTATTAAGCTTCCGTCCAAAAAAAAATCCCAACAACCTTTAAGATTTCTCTCTCAGTCATTGGGATTCATTTTAATTTTTATCGCAAGAGATCAGGAAAATTTTCCGTGACAGTTTTTATACTTCTTTCCGCTGCCACATGGACAAGGATCGTTTCGACCAACTTTTGGCATTGATCTTTGAACCGTTACGCTTTGTCCCTGTCTGCCAGATTTCATTGCTGTGTTTGCTGCCTGCTGCTGAGCCTGGTGTGCATTAAATGCCTGTGCTGCAGTTCTTTCCGGAGTGATTACAGACTGTGCTTCCTGGTGCTGAGCGTTCATTTTAACAATGTGTCCCTGTCTTCTTACAGGAGCGCCCTGAACCTGTACTTTTACCTTAAAGATTCTGCTTGTAACTGAATCGCGGATGTTGTCGAGCATTGCATCAAACTGATTGAAGCCGTCAATTTTGTATTCTGTCAATGGATTTTTACTTCCATAAGAACGGAGATGAACTGCTTCACGAAGTCCGTCAAGATACTCAAGCTGATCGAGCCACTTTTTATCAATCATCTGAATATACTGATAGCGGATAAACATATTTAAATTTTCTTTGCTTGCAAGCATTTCTTTTTCAGTAATGTCATTTTGAAGCATTGCTTTTACAGCTTCTGGATTTAACTGATTGTATTCAACTTGCAAACCGAATGTGTTCTTAAGCTTATCAACTAACTGACTTTGAGCGTTGTTCTTTGCATGCTTTCGAGTCTGTTCGTATTCGTCGAAAAGAATATCAACTGTTTCTTTTGCATTTTCTAATACGCGTGAACTTAAATTCTGATCCTGAAGAATAGAATCTCTCTGTTCGTAAATGAACTTTCGCTGCTGATTTAATACATCATCGTAATCCAAAAGATTCTTTCTTATTTCAAAGTTTCTGTCTTCTACTTTTTTCTGAGCCTTTTCAATTGCTTTGTTCAGCCAAGGGTGATTGATTGGTTCTCCCGGTTCCATTCCAACTGTGCTCATAATTTTCTTCATTCTCTCTCCACCGAACAGGCGCATTAAATCGTCGTCCATAGAGATGTAGAATTTTGAGCGTCCAGGGTCTCCCTGTCGACCGGAACGTCCTCGAAGCTGATTGTCGATACGGCGTGATTCATGTCGTTCTGAACCAATTACATAAAGACCACCCAATTGTTTTACAGTTTCATAATCTGCTTTCCACAATTCTTTTTCTTTTGCAATTGCTTCATCGAGCTGTTCCTGAGTTGCTTCTGTTCCAACCTTTTTTCTGGCGCGCATTTCCGGTGAGCCACCAAGCTTAATGTCTGTACCACGACCGGCCATGTTTGTTGCTACAGTAACACTTCCTTTTGCACCGGCTTCTGCAATAATCATAGCTTCACGTGCATGGTTTTTAGCGTTAAGAACTTCGTGTCTGATTCCTGCCCTTGTTAAGAGTGCTGACAGATGTTCAGACTTTTCTACAGAAATTGTACCAACTAAAACTGGCTGTCCTTTTTTGTGTGCTTCAGCAATTTCTTTTACAATTGCATTCCATTTATCGCTTTCACTTAAATAAACTTCATCGTCTTCATCAATTCTGGCAACCGGTTTGTTTGTAGGAATTGCTACTACATCGAGATTGTAGATTTTGTTAAACTCAACGGCTTCTGTTGCAGCAGTACCTGTCATGCCGGAAAGCTTTGTATACATACGGAAATAGTTCTGGAAAGTGATTGTTGCTAAGGTTCTGTTTCTCTGTGCAATCTTTAAATGCTCTTTTGCTTCAATTGCCTGATGTAAACCGTCACCGTATCTTCTTCCTTCAAGAATGCGTCCTGTAAATTCATCTACAATCTGAACCTGTCCGTCTTTTACAACGTAATCAACATCTTCTGCATAAAGAACGTGTGCCCTGATTGCCTGTGTAAAGTAGTGAACGTATTCAAAGTTTTCTTCATCGAATACAGTTGAATCTGCTGAAATTAAATTGTGCTGATGAAGGATATCGTTTATTTTATTCATACCTTTGTCGGTAAATGAAATTCTCTTTCCTTTTTCATCAACTTTATAATCACCCTTTAAAGCTGCTCTTTCTTCCGGAGTCATATTAACTTCATCAGGGTAGTCATCAATTTTTGGATCTTTTTCTACTTCTTCAAACTGATTTACATATTTATCTACTTCATAGAATTTAGCTGTATCGTCTTCGCCTTGTCCTGAAATGATTAAAGGTGTTCTTGCTTCATCAATAAGGATAGAGTCGATTTCGTCTACAATACAGAAATTAAATCCGCGCTGAACTTTTCTGCTTTCATCAATCTGCATGTTATCGCGAAGATAGTCAAAGCCGAATTCATTGTTAGTACCATAAGTTAAATCGCAGGCGTAAGCTTCCCGGCGTGCATCGTTGTCCATGTTAGAAAGAATACAGCCGACAGTCTGGCCTAAGAATCTATAAACGCGTCCCATCCACTGGCTGTCACGTTCTGCAAGGTAGTCATTGACAGTAACAATGTGGACACCTTTGCCTGAAAGCGAGTTAAGGTATGCTGCACAAACGCACATGAGTGTTTTACCTTCACCAGTTTTCATTTCTGTGATTCTTCCTGAATTCAATACAAGGGAACCCATGAGCTGGCAAGGATATGCTCTTTCGCCTAAAACTCTGTAAGCTGCTTCTCGTGCTAAGGCAAATGCTTCCGGTAAAATGTCATCTAATGTTTCGCCATTAGAAAGTCTTTCCTTAAATTTTTTAGTTTGTTCTGGGAATTGTTCATCTGTAAATGATTGAGCCCAGCTTTCTTTTGCTTCAATTGCTGCAACTACTGGCTGCAGTGCTTTTACATCACGATCGTTTTGTGATCCGAATATAAGTGTTAATAATTTATCAAACATAATAGAACTAATATACTTAAACTTAGTTAAAAAGTCTATTGAAAGTCTGTTTAATGTTATGATTTATTTCAAATGAGTGAAGCGCGCAGAGGCTTAATCTTACAAATCACCAATATACAAGACATTTGCTTCTGTAACTTGCTTTAATTGTTTGTCATTAGTTAGGAATGTATCGCAGCCACAATCAATGCTTGCAGCCAGTTGTAGTGCGTCTCCAAGTTTTATATCTGGATATTTTGCTCTTAATTTTGCGGCTCTTTCACCAATTTGCTCGTTTATAAAGCATTTTAAAAACTCTAGAGAATTAAGAAGGTTTTTATAATTTTTAATTTGATTTTCATCATTAGTCTCAAAAGGCTTTACAAGAAATTCTGCATCAGTAATGGATGACGTATAAAATTCAGCATCATCCGCAATGCAGTCAGACATGAATTTTAAAACCTTATTGTAAAATGGCTCTTGCTGGCTTACAAGGTAAATTATTGGATTTGTATCTATAAAGATTCTTTTACCCAATTGTTCTTTCCTCTCTAAGATTTTTTTGATATTGAAGAGCATCAATATCTTTCCAGGTATCATTCATGCTTTCTGCAAATTCGGAAAGCGCTGCCATTCTTTTTTGTTTTCTTGTATCTTTCTTCATTTCTTTACTAAGATTCTGCTGTTTCTGTAAAAGATACATCATAAAGTCATAAGCTTCCTGTTGTGCATTTAGAGTTAATGTGTCGTAAAGCTCAGCAACTGGTTTAGGCATCTCTATACCTCCTGGATAATTTCTATAATCATTATAACATATGGCTATTGTTCTGTCATTGATTAAAACGGGAGATGTTGTGAGTGTAGAGTAATTGTATATCTCTCAAGGCGGATTTGCCTTTCGGGCCTGCCTCACAGCATAGCCGTTCGGCTTCGAATCCGCGCGGACGCTTTCGCGTCCTTAGCAAAATAATCGGGCAAGCCGGATTTGAACCGGCGGCCTTTACGTCCCGAACGTAACGCGCTACCAGCTGCGCTATTGCCCGAATAAATAAAAAAGCCCACTCCAGTTAGAGCAGGCTACGGGATGTGCGGGGCTCGAACCCGCGATCTCCGGCGTGACAGGCCAGCGCGATAACCAGCTTCGCTAACACCCCAAGAATTAGTCATAATTTATCAAATAATATATTGAATGTCAATCCAGTGAATTGAATATATTTATATATCGTTCAGTACAAGAATATGCTGTCAAAATAAAATTCTTCCCGCTATTCTTTGAGAAAGTATTTTTTTATGCTATAATCAATCAATACAAATAAAATAAAAATAAAATGCAGGTACATTATGGAAACTAAATCAGAAAAAAACAATAAGTTCAAAATGGAAGATTCTATAAATGAAATTTGTAAATTACTCTCTATGATAGATGATAAAGATTTAATCTATGATTTTTTTGGTTGTCTGTTTACTAAGCCTGAATTAAATGATTTTGCAAAAAGATGGTGCCTGGTAAAAGAGCTGGATGCAGGCACTACTCAGCGTGAAATTGCAAGAAAGTACAATATGTCGCTATGCAATATAACCCGCGGCTCAAAAGAAATGAAAAAAGAAGATTCCGCCTTTAAGAAGGTATTAAAACTTCTTGAAAAAAAATAACACAAAATAAGAATTAATTTTTTTTTCTTCATATAGTGTGTTATAATTATTTTAATTTGATAAAAAATATTTATTTTCTATCATTAATTGTTTCGTATGGAACAAAAAAACAAATTTTATGGAGTGTTTGTATGAAAAAGTTACTTACTTCAATTTTAGCTGCTGTTGCTTTATGTTTTGCAGCAACTTCTTGTGTTACTGTTACTCCAGGTTATGGTATACTTGGAACAGGTGCTGTAACTCCTGGTGTTTCAATGAACAAAAAAGGTGAAGCTTCTGCCAGATTCTTATTTGGTGCAATCCCTATGGGCAACGCTGATTATTCAGTTTCAAAGGCTGCTGAAAACGGCGGAATCAAAAAGATTGCTACAGTAGACACAAAGACTGTTGTTTTCGATGGCATTATCTTTGTAACAAAAACAACAATCGTAACTGGAGAGTAATTTAACTTTTACTAAAAATGGGGCATCTGAATCAGGTGCTTCATTTTTAATTTAAAAACGAAAAAATAATTATGAAAAAAGTATTTAATTTTATTTCTACTGCTTTATTGCTGTTAATTTCTGTTCCTTTTTTTTCATGCAAAAAAAATAATATGGACATACTCGGTACATGGAATTCAAAAATCACATTAAAGAATGAACTCTCAATTTCACCGGAATCTTTGGACTTTATAGGCGCAGTTTATGTAGTTCAGGAAAACGAATTTACATTCAATTCAGACTTAAGCTTTACAAGGCAAGTTTCACAAACCTTAAGCAAAGCAGAATCTTATGATGAATCTTTCTCCGATGAAGATTTATTCAACAACTATAAGCCCTATGACACTTATGTATTAATTAGCGGAACTTACAGCATCAGGGGAAAACATCTTACTCTTCATTCAGAAGAAATTGAGCAGAACGGAGTAAAATCATCTTATGCAGACTATTACAGCCAGATAAATTCTTTAGGCCCTGAAAATGTAAGAATCCCACTAACTGTAACAAAAAGCGGTGAATTAATTATACAGGGAATAACCTTTTCAAAAAAATAAATTCAACCACCACCGGCCGCCATCCCCTTAAAGAACAGCAGCCGCCCAAAGAAAGCATCCTCAGTTTGTCCCAGCCAAGTCTTTTCCATTTACAGTGAGTTTGTGTCCGTTCAGAACAATTCGCGAAGCATCTCCTGTAAATGAAGTGATATTGGTATCAGCAGTAAGTGTCCAGCTCGAACTCTCATCAATCGATACATTCACCTGACCGACAGAAGTAGACACTGATTCTCCCTTCGCATTAGTTATTGAACCGCCAATGCTTCCTGTAAAAGCAGAACCTTCTTTAAGATTAAGTGTCAGCGTTGAATCACTTCCCACAAGAACAGTCCCCTTAAGCTCCTGCGACTTTGCGTTTACCGTAGCAATGTTTTTTGCGCCGCTCCATCCGTCCTTGCAGACAGAAAGCAGAATATTGGATTCATCTTCGTTTACAATTTCAACACCCGAAAGAGTAATAACAGTATTTGTATTAGTTACATGAAAAACATGACCTTTTTTACTCGTAAGTTTTCCGCCATTCATAGTAAAAGTAGATGTGCCGGAATCTGCATCACCAGACATTGACTGATAAATCATAATTGTATCAAGGAATGTTGCGTTCCCGTTCATTTTTGTATTCGATGCAGTCAAATTGCAGTTGATAAGCTTTATGGAGTTTTTTCCTTCTATACATACGCCTTCTGACAGGTTTGAAATAAGTTCTGCCCCGGTCACAGTAATATCGGCTGTTGAATAGATTGCCGGTGAGCCAAGTCCGCTTGTTGAATAGGTTCCGCCTTCAACTGTAACAGTACCGCCTCCACGGTCAGTCCTTATGGCAGCAGAGGAACGTCCGCTAGTTTCTACGGTAAGGTTATATGCTTTTGTAATACCGCCACCGGTTGTCATTATCCCGCCAGAGCCATCGCCTGTAGTAGTAATTACAGTATCAGTAACAGTAACTGTTGTGCCGTCGCCCTGTGCACCGTTCTTTCCGCCGTTACCGCCATACGAAAAAATTCCGTTTGCCCCGTTTGCATTTGATGTAATGCTTCCACCGGTTATAGCAGCATCTGCTCCGTCCTTCACAAGCACTGCCGCATTCAACCCGTAGAAATTACAGTTGTCTCCGCCGTTTGAACTTCCGCTTTTCGTTACAGTTATATCAGAAACACTGACACTGCCGCCTGCAATTATAAGCGCACATTCATCAGTGGCTGAACTTGCATAAGTCTTTCCCGTGTATTCACCGGCTTCTGAAATGGTAACTGCTGCCTTGTATTCTATGCTTGAACTGCTGCCTCCGCCACCAAAGTCCCCGCCGCCAAAGTCCCCGCCACCAGGAGGAGTGCCAGGTTTACCGCCAGAAGGAGGCTCTCCGGGAGTCCCTGGTTGAGGCATACATGAGCTGTCTGTCCCGGTATCATTGCCGCATGAAAGCACAAAAAATAATGAAAGCACCATGCATAGAACTGCAAATATTTTTCTCTTCATATAAAGTCCTCCTTCCTAATCCAGCTATTTTTATTTGATTCTGATTAAGATTTGCGTCTTAATTACTGCATAAATTAATGATACACCAGTTTAGCCGTAAAGTATGAATTTTTGTTAAGGAAAATCAAAGAAACTCCTTATCAAATGAAATTCATCCCTTCACCAACACACAAAAAAAAAAGCACCCCCTGAAATCAGAGAGTGCTTAGTTAAGCTAAAGTATTTATTTCTTAAAAGCTTCGTTATCAGCCTTTACAGTGTGATATCCAGCATAGTTAGAGTGGAAACCGTATTTAAATCCAAGAACGTTTTCAGGAGCATCTGCTGCAGTTTTTGCTGCAAACTTGTCTAAAGCTTCCTTAACTGTCATCTTGTGGTCAATCATGTACTGAAGCTGTAACTGGATCTGGTTCGGATCTTCGCCATAGTCATGGAACAAAAGCTCTGAAGTTTTTCCATAGCGCATAGTTTTGTTTGAATTGCGCAGTGTGCGAAGTCCGTTTTCTTCGCGTCCCTGAAGTACATAGAGAGTGTCTCCTGCAGCATTAGCCTTTGCAAGGTCATAGCCGAGAGTGTCGCGTTCGTAAATTGCCATTTCGCCGATAACACCACCACCGTCTGTTACTTTGCGGGTTGCGCGGTTAAAGCAGATTACGAGTTTAAGGCTGTCATATACAGTACAGAAATCATAGTCACCTGTTGAATCCATAAATCCTGCAAGAGGACCACAGCCGTAAAGTCTTCCCAATACATTGTTAACAGCAGTAACTTTTCCTGCACCCTGTGTCTGTGCTTTAGTAGGAACATCACCTTTTGTCCAGCTTCCGTTAGGGTTTGCAAACCATGCACATCCCAGCTTATAGTCGTATTGGGCTCTATATTCTCCGTTTTCAAGAACGTTTGTCATTGCAAGAACACCGGTAATCTTGTCATGAAGTCCCCATACATCAACAGCTGCACGAATAGGGTCTGTAGCAGAAGCAGAGCAGATCCATACCTTAATTCCGTTCTCCTGGAATGCTGCAAACATTTCATTGATGTTCTTTGAAACCTGTGTTCCAGAAGTCCATGTGTATTCAGCCTGTCCGACCTTTGAAGATATAGACTCAGGTGATGTCCATGTTACTTCTGAAGTTTCCACAGCCTTGTATTTTTCATGAGAAGCTCTGGCCAGGTTGTAAACTTCAGTTTCTGTCATGCCGGAAAACCAGTAAAGAACCCATGGATATGCAACTGCCGCAGATTCGTTGTCAAAAATCAAATCATACATTGCACGCATTTTAGTTGCAAATTCAAGCCACTGTGGATCAGCCTGAACTGTTGTCTGTTTTTGTTCATCAAGACCTGCTGCTGTGAATGGACCGTATCTTGTATAAAGGTAGTTGTAGGCAGTGGTGATGTCATCAATCCAGTCCTGATATGAATGTTTCTGTTTGTCCTTTGCATAGCCTTTACGAGGTTCAGAGTAATCACCGATATCCATTTTCAGAATAGCCTCAAGGTTGTTTGGTGCAATTTCAAATGCCATTACCTGAAGTTGATATACTGCAAGCTGCTCTTCAACGTCAAAAATAGAGCAGGTGTTATCAAAGTCACTTACAACATAAGAATTCGGATTGTAATTTGCAGAATTCTTTCCATAAGCGTCGATAAAGTCGTTAACTGCCTTTTTAACATCATCAGCCCAGTCGGTGCGTTCTACATGCACTGTTACTGCCGGTTCCTGTGGTGTGTTTGGTTCTCCTGAATTATTTGGTCCCGGACAGCCTGTCATAGAAAGTGCCATTACTGCAGTCATCAGTGCGGCAATCATTTTAATTTTTTTCATTAATTATCCTCCATAAATAAACTTTTTAGATAATTTAAAGTGTAGATTTGAATTGAAAACAAGTCAAATGATTTATTCGAAATTTGCACAGATTAGTTTCTATATATAGTGCCTGAATGAAGATTTTTTTTTATTTTGCACGCTAACCTTTCCTTAACCAGTTTAATTACTCTTACTAAGAATTCATCCAAAACAAATTCCACCCTTCCGCCCTTTGCTCACGCGCATTCTTCCGCTTGCGCTCCAGAACTCCGGGGCTCCACGGTGCGCTCATTATCACGGTGGTTGAGCCCGTCGAAACCACTGTATACAGAGCAACTTGTCATATAGCTATGATTTAATCAAAGAAAATAAAGTGGTACTCTAAGTCTGACGGGACTTGGAGGCAGGCGAAGGTTGTGCTCAGAA
>JAEELR010000262.1 GCA_016282835.1 Treponema sp.
AATATGACAAATGTACCTGAATTATTTGGCAGTATGGTTTTTAATCAGAAAGTAATGAAAGAGAGACTTTCAAAGGAAACCTACAATGCCCTGAAAAAAACACTTGATGATGGAGTTCCGTTAAATCTGGACCTCGCTAATCAGGTTGCTCATGTAATGAAAGAATGGGCTATAGAAAAAGGTGCAACACATTACACTCCCTGGTTTCAGCCTTTAACAGGCATCACTGCAGAAAAACACGACCGCTACATTACTCCGCAAAATGACGGTACTGTAATAATGACTTTCAGCGGAAAAGAATTAGTGAAAGGTGAAGCAGACGGATCTTCATTTCCTTCTGGCGGAACCCGTGACACTTATGAGGCCCGCGGCTATACTGTCTGGGATCCTTCGGCATATCCTTTTGTAAAAGAACACACGCTCTGTATTCCTACTGCTTTCTGTTCTTACAATGGAGAAGCACTCGACAAAAAAACTCCGCTCCTTCGTTCGATGGAAGCTTTGAATAAACAGACTTTGAGAATAATGAAACTTTTCGGTCAGGACAATGTAACTCACATTACAACAACTGTTGGTCCTGAGCAGGAATATTTTTTAGTTGATGAAAAATTATATAACCAGAGAAAAGATTTAAGAATGACGGGACGCACTTTATTTGGAGCAAGACCAAGTAAAGGACAGGAAATGAGTGACCAGTATTATGCAGCCCTGAAAGCAAGAATTGTAGAATACATGGACGACCTGAATAAGACTTTGTGGAAATACGGTATCCTTGCAAAAACTGAACATAATGAAGTAGCTCCTGCTCAGCACGAAATGGCTCCAATCTTTACGACAACAAATTTAAGTGCAGACCAGAACCAGCTTACAATGGAAGTAATGAAAAAAGTTGCACGCCGTCACGGTTTAGTTTGTCTTTTGCACGAGAAACCTTTTGAAGGCGTAAACGGAAGCGGCAAGCACAACAACTGGTCAATGTCAACAAATGAAGGTGAAAATCTTTTAGAGCCTGGAGACACCCCAAGCAAAAATGCGCGTTTTCTTCTATTTTTAGCAGCAATTATAAAAGCAGTTGATGAAAACCAGGACTTACTCAGAATTAGTGTTGCAAGTGCCGGCAACGATCACAGACTTGGTGCAAACGAAGCGCCTCCTGCCATTATCAGTATGTATCTGGGTGATGACTTAGAGCATGTCTTAGAAGCAATAAAAAACGGTACTTCATACAATGATGAAAAGAAAAAGAAAATGACAATAGGGGTTGATGTAATTCCTCCAATTCCAAAAGATTCAACTGACAGAAACAGAACTTCTCCATTTGCTTTTACAGGAAATAAATTTGAGTTCCGTTCAGTTGGTTCTTCACTCTCAATTTCTGGACCAAATACAGTATTAAATTCAATCGTTGCATATTCATTAATGCAGTTTGCTGATGAACTTGAAAAGGCAAAGGATTTTAACAAGGCACTTACAAAGCTTTTGCAGAGGGAAATAAAAACTCACTGGCGAATTATTTTTAACGGAAACGGTTACGATAAAGCCTGGGTTGCTGAAGCTAAAAGAAGAGGCTTGCTGAATCTTCCTTCACTGCCTGATGCAATGGAGCATTACTTAGACAAGAAGAATGTTGAGCTGTTTACAAAACTCGGCGTATATTCTGCAAACGAAATGCAGAGTCACCACGAAATAAAGCTTGAAAAATATGCACAGAATATAAACATAGAAGTGCAGACAATGCTTGAGATGGTGAATAAGGATATAATTCCTGCAACTGTTGAATATATGAATCTTCTTGCAAAAAATATTCTTGATGTAAAGGCTGTAGATCCAAATCTAATGTGTACGGCCCAGACTGTAATTCTGAATAAACTTGACGGTCTTTTAGGTCTCCTGTATGACAGAATGGAAAAGGTTGAAGCTGTTCACGGAAAAGCTCTGTTCGGCAAAAATGCAGCAGCGGTTGCCCGTGTTTATGCTGATGAAGTTTTACCTGCAATGGCTGCGTTAAGGGAAGTTGCAGATGAAATTGAACCAATTCTTGGTGAAAAGTATAAGCCTTATCCGAGCTACGAAGATTTGCTGTTTTTGATTTAGGTAAATGTATAATGACTGGTATTTTGGGGAGTACCGTAGGTCTTATTATGTATTTAAAACTGTTTGGAGGAAGTATGAAAAAGTCATTTTTATTTGTTCTGGGGTTGTTTGCAGCAGTTGTCTGCTTTACCTCTTGTATGAACCTTGTGGGTGATGAAGTCACATACACGACAATGGGCGGTAAAACTGAAATAGGCTGGGGTTTTGACAGTCTTGATGACCTTGGAAAAAGCCTTGATTACCTTGAGGATAAAATTTCAGGCCAGATTACATTCGGCGGATGGAATAAGGAATTTGAAGCATTAAAGAGCTCAAGCCTTTCTAATTTGACCTTTGAAGATACCTATTACAAGCCGAGCCGCAGTTCCATTCAGAAAGCTGTTGTTGTAAAGGAAACAACACATTGGAATGAAGAATCCAGTTCAAATCTGGGAATGGGATATTCAATGCACTATGGATACTACACTTACGGCATACTCATTTATGTTTACGATGCAGAGAAAGATCTGTACTCAGACGGAGTCTTCTTTGACTTCAGGGACAGGGTTTCCGATTAGTCTTTGCGCGAAGTGTTAGTTTTGCGCCAATTTATAGATTTTACTTATAAATTTCTATAATCTTGCGTTATTATTTTATACTAGGATTTACAGGTATAGCGACCGGAAATTTTTGAAGGGGGCGTTATACAAATTTTAGAGACATACAGTACTTCTGAATTCATGCATGATATACTTGTCGTAAAAAACTTCCGGAAGAATTCAGCGCCTGTAAAAAAACGTAAAGTGAGGTTCATGTAATGAAAAAGAATTGTTTAGTTTTTGCAGCGTGGATTTTATTTCTCCCGTTTCTGTTTATTTCTGCCTCTTCAGATAAGAGTGGAAACCGTGTTGTTCCTTCCAGCACCTGGAAACAGGGAGACATAGCCTCAGAAAATGTTCTTGGCATAGAAAAGTCAGGCGAAGTTTTTGCAACAGGTCCTGAGGGGGCAACAATAGTTGGAAGTGACACAGGCGGTGCAGAAGATGAAAAGGGTGTGTTTGTAAAAGAACGTACCGTTCACTTGGATCCGTTTATTATTTCAAAGTATGAAGTTACTATAGAATTTTACCGCACCGTCATGGCTGATGAACCTTTTGAATACCGCAGGCTTTACTGTGAGTATGACGATGAACCTTCTCATGCACAGGAACATGTACGCTTTGGAGAACCTTTTCCAAAAAATGAACGCCACATATATAGGCCGGTTGAATCCCTTAGTTTTTATGACATTGTTTCGTTCTGCAATATGTTAAGCCTTAAAACAGGTCTTGATCCAGCGTATAAGATAATGATTAAAAAGGCAGAATCAAAATACAGTACCTCTTATAAATATGAAATAACTGATGCAGATGTAGAACTGATTCAAGGCGCAAACGGATACCGTCTTCCTACTGAGGCTGAATGGGAATTTGCTGCCCGCGGAGGAGATCCTTCTTTACCGGACTGGAACTATGCGTTCAGCGGTGCACCTAACAGTTTGGGAACAATGAGCTTAAAGGCTTTAGATGGAGTCGATAAAAACTTTGAAAAAATAGGCTGGTATTGTGTAAATGCTAATAAGGGGCGAAGTCATGAATGGGTGGATTTTAGAAATGGAGAAAGTGCACACACTCACGAAGTCGGTATGAAAGCTCCAAACAGACTTGGGCTTTACGACATGAGCGGTAACGTCAGTGAGTTCTGCTGGGACTGGGTAGACGATATTGTTCTTCCTCAAGATGGTTCTGTTGAATACAATCCTTTAGGCCCTAAAGATGGTCTTCACCGTGTTGTAAAGGGCGGTTCATGGGGGCTTGAGGCAATGTCAGTTACCCAACGCAATGACAATTCAAATCCAAACAGTAATACTGACGGGTATTTTGCACATGGCTTTAGAGTCGTGCGTTCTGTAGGTAATCCAGAGGCTTTAAGAAAAGCTCCTTATGTCCGTAAATCTGCTGAGGAAAAAAAATCTGCATGGAAGGCGGGAGACAAGGCAATGGATTCAATACTTGACCTTGAATGTACTGAAATGCTGTATGGCTCAGTGGACCACGAGATAATGGTAAAGGGTAACATTGATGATGAATACTTACACTCAGCTTTTTCAAAAGGAAAAGTGCAGTTTATCAAACCCTTTGCTTTAAGCCGTTACGCTGTTACCCGTGAATTTTACCGCCAGGTGATGAAAGATGAAACTGTTAGTATAGATGGTAAAGAGTTTAAGCTCTGTTCAGATCCGCATGAAGAATGGGTTGGAGATATAACAGAAAACACTAAGTATGCTCCTGTAGAAGATGTTAGCTGGTTTGATGCAGTTTACTTCTGCAACGCTTTAAGCCGTAAAATAGGTCGAAATCCTGCTTACGAAATAAGTGATATAAGGATGTTTGGTTCTCAGAATAATGCACATATTTGGGATGCGACTGTACGCTTTGTAGAAAATACAGACGGATTCAGACTACTATCAAAAGTTGAGCTTGAGTTTGTTAGCCGTGGTACGAATCTTCAAAGTGAAGAATGGACTTGTTTAATAGAAAAAGATTTTTTACATCCCAAAACACCTGTTACAGAAGGTAAGAAAAATTCTCTGGGTTTTTATAATTTAGATCTTTATGAATATGATTCTTCAGACTATAGAATTATAAGTGGGAATGGATTTCACAATACATTCAGACTTGCTTATTCTGTTATAGAGAATAAATCTTCTGCTGTTAAAAAGACTAAAGCAAAGAAAACTGCAAAAACTAAAAACGCACCTAAACAAGATTCTTCTAAAAAAGTAAATCTTCCGTCAAAGTGGAAAGCAGGTGATAGGGCAAACTCCTCGATACTTGGCTTTGAAAATACAGAAGAAATCTTTGCAACTGACATGGAGATGAAATTTATTCAAGGTGTAGAGGAGGACAGGGAAAAAGTCTGGCGAGGGCAGGCTACAGAAATTTTTAATCATAACGTAATGCTTTTTCCTTATATCATAAGTTGTAATCCTGTTCGTATGGATCTTTATAGAAGCGTTATGGAAGGAATGAAAATTTCTTTTGATGGTGTGGAATATAATCTTGATCAATCACTCAGGGGAAAAGATGAAGATTATGTAGAGGATATTTCTTTTTATAATATAGCACTTTTCTGTAATGCACTAAGTGAAAAGACTGGTTTACAAAAAGTGTATGATATTAAAATAACTCAGATTAAGGACAGCTACTTTAACAATGGAGTATATATTGAGGATGCGGACGTATATATAAACCCCGAAGCTGACGGATACAGACTTCCTACAGAAGCGGAATGGGAATCTTCTGGCCTGAATGTTGAAGAGGGGGACAGAAACTACTTATGCATAGACGTAAACTTTCCTGAGCCCTGGCTTGTATATTTTGGCATTCATGATGATAAGGACCTTATTCACGTAAACCCTGGTTCCCGCTGGATTAATAACGAAAGAAGATGTCTTATAGGACGCAGAGGGAGATATAATTCATTTAATGGAGGTCCTTCAAAAAACTTCCATCTTGCACGCAATGTACCCCGTAAGTTTTGGGATAAATCTTAACGCTCACCAAGCATCATAAGGTTACAGTGTCCCACCGGGCTTTGCATGCTTTTGTAAAAGTTAAGTTCATTTTCCAGGTACCATGTGCTTCTCTGAATCAATGTTTATGCCACATCTGCAAAAAAAATACCCTGTTGTCATAAGTCACACCCAAATTAAAAAATAATCAAAAATTTCTCACCTTTTTTCTCAAACTTTTGTACAAAAATGCAATATTGCGGAGCAGGCAACTCTTGCCAACAATTTCATCTTTTACAAGGTTATGCGCCATCATCAGGATGCTTACAAACACTTCTTTTTTGCACCACTGTGTACTAAAATGATTAAGGATGAGGAAACAAAGGCTTTCTTTGGATTTCTCATATCAAACAAAGCACCGAAAACTTATTAAAAGAAGGCGACTCTTCAGAAAAGATTTCTCGTTGTATCGGCATTCCCTTGGAACAAGTTCTTGAACTAAAAGAAAAGATTTCTGTAAAAGCCTAAACAAGGTCGAACCTGTCTTTCATCATTCATAATACAATTCACATTCAAAAGACACTTCGCTTTCTTTTTTCCCAATCACGGTAATTATTTTTTCTTCATTGTTAAAAGCTGCATCCAGTTCGATTACTTCATTGAGTTTTGCTTCCTTGGAATAGTTCAACTTGAAATCAGTAAACTTTTTTTCGCTGTATTCTAAAGGCAGGGCATCAAAAACAAAATTTATGTATTTAGCATTATTTGTGTGCCCGTAACAGTCTAAGTCGGAGTACATAATTTTCCTCTCTCCGATTTTCTGCATATTATCGCAGGGTTTAATTTTAGAAGGTTTCATGCATTGATGTTCACCAGTAAATTCGGAAAGCGGTTTTAAATTAAATTTCTTGCACGGTAAAATTTTATGCTCTTTAAAATCAACTAAAAGCCAGCTCGAAAGGCCGTCAACTAAAAGTTCATCTGTCTGTGTATCGCGTAACTGGTATGCCCTCAGAAACTGCAGTGGTTCAGGTTTTTCTTCCCAGGTAATCAGCGTAATGTCCTGGTTTTCTTTTGGTGCATTTATAATCTTGAAAGAAACTCTTGAAACAAGCATTGCAAAGCCTGCATCATTTAAGACTTTCCTTGAAATTCCCTGGTAGGTAAAATCTTCTCCAGCCATATCAGAAGTGAATTTTAAAATCTCCATAAAGCTCATACAGCCGTTTTTGCTGCACTTAGAAAAGTCTACGTGTGTTTGTGAATTAAATGTTTTTTTCTCTTCGTCTCTCCAGACTTTATATTCTTTCATTTATTAATCTCCGTATATTTTATTTTGACATTTTATGTAATTATGATAAATAAGTTTTTTTGTTTTTTCAATAGGATTTAAATCTTGCTTTCTCAAGACAAATAAATTAACTTAGTGTATAATAAACTACTTTTAGTTATAAACAGTTGAGGTATCCATGAGCGACGAAAAAAAAGATGATAAAAGAAATGAAACTGATCCATATGATTTTTTTAAACTTATAGGTGATGATGATAAAAATAAAAACAAGAAACCAAATAACAAGCGAGGCTTTCCGTTTTTCAGTATAGTTTTAATTGTTATTGCCATTGTTACTATTTTTCAGATTTTGAATGCACCTAAGGATGAAACAAATATTGATTTTTCTGAATTCAGAACTTTAATAGAGCAGAAGAAAATTGTTCGCGTAGAAATTGCTGAAAATTCCTGTTTGGGATATGGTCCGCAGGTTCTAGTAGAAAATACTGAAGACACTATTTCAAATAAACTGTTCCCGATGTTTTCTAAAAGTTATACAAAGGATGTCTATAAAACCTCTTCCTATATACTTCCTAATTTTATTGACTTCTTAAATGAACAGGGAGTCAGCTATAAATTCATAATTAAACAGACAAATTATTTTGTTCAGCTTTTACTTTCATGGATTATTCCTCTAGGTTTCATCGCTCTGCTTTATTTTTTCATGTTCAAAAAAATGGGCGGAGGCATGGGTGGAATTGGTTCTGTTTTCGGTAATGGCGGAGGCAGATCTAAAGCTGTTGATGAAGGAAAAGTAAAAACCCGTTTCGCTGATGTTGCCGGTGTTGACGAAGCAAAAGAAGAGCTTATGGAAGTCGTTGATTTTTTAAAGACCCCAAAAAAGTATACGGATATTGGTGGAAAAATCCCGAAGGGCGTATTGCTCGTAGGACCTCCGGGAACAGGAAAGACACTTCTTGCCCGTGCAGTTGCAGGTGAAGCTGGAGTTCCTTTCTATAGAATAAGCGGCTCTGATTTCGTTGAAATGTTTGTCGGCGTTGGTGCCAGCCGTGTGCGCGATTTATTCAGGACCGCAAGAGAAAAAGCTCCATGCATTATTTTTATTGATGAAATTGATGCTATCGGTAAGAGCCGTGCAAATAGCTTTTCAAGCAATGATGAGCGTGAACAGACATTAAACCAGCTGCTTGTAGAAATGGACGGCTTTGATAACGAAAAGGGTCTCATTGTATTGGCAGCCACAAACCGTGCAGATGTTCTTGATCCGGCATTACTTCGCCCGGGACGATTTGACAGACAGGTTCCTGTAGAGCGCCCTGATGTTAAAGGCCGTGAAGAAATTTTACGCATTCATTCCAAGAACGTTAAGCTTGATGATGATGTTGATTTTGATTCTCTGGCACATGGAACTATGGGATTTGCCGGAGCAGATTTAGCAAATGTCGTAAACGAAGCTGCTTTGCTTGCCGTTAGAAATGGACGCAAGAAAGTTACAATGGTTGATTTTAACGAAGCAATCGATAAGGTCAGCATTGGTCTTAAAAAGAAGAATAAATACGAGAATAAAAAAGAAAGTTATCTCGTAGCCTGCCATGAAGTAGGTCATGCTTTAGTCGGTGCATTTATTCCGGACTTTGCTCCTGTAAATAAAATCACTGTGGTACCGCGCTCTCACGGTGTCGGCGGATTTACTCAGTATCGTGAAAAGACTGAAGTTAATTTCAGGACAAAAAAGGATATGCTTAATGAAGTAGATTCACTGCTTGGTGGCCGTGCAGCAGAAGAATTGATGCTGGGCGATGTTTCTACTGGCGCTTCAAATGATATTGCCCGTGCAACTGATATTCTGAAACGAATGATTGTTGATTACGGTATGTCTGAAAAGTTTAAGAATATTACTCTAGGAAAAGGTGTACTTGGAACTGGAAGTGGGGAGCCTGCTTTAGTAAGGGAGTTCAGTGAAGAAACTCAAAACTACATTGATGAAGAAATAGCCCGCATAATGAACGAGCGCTATGTCAGTGTCATAAAGCTTTTGAAAGGCAAAAAAGACTTGCTTGAGTGTATTGCAAAGCGCTTGCTTGAAATTGAAACTATGGAAGGCAAGGAATTCTATGACATCATCAGGGAAAAAGGCTATGGTGATGAAATAAAAGTATTCGAAGAAGGCGCTGAAACTGAAGTAAAAAAAGCTGAAGAAGTTCCTGCAAAAAAAACAAGAAAAGCTTCTTCTAAAAAGACAGATTCTAAAAAATCACCTTCTAAAAAGGCAAAAGCTGAAGAATAAATAATTGTTTTTGGAAATTGTATTTATGTGCTGTATGAGGTTGTCCTTGTACAGCATTTTTTTTTAATTAATAGGGTCATTCTGTGTCACTCTGGTAGGGTATAATATACAAAAACTACTTGAGGGGGCAGATAATGAAAGTTTATCTTAGCGGAAAGATTACCGGGGAAACAAATTATAAGCAGAAGTTCAATGCTGTTGCGGAAGAGCTGCTTTCTTATGGCTATGTGGT
>JAEELR010000263.1 GCA_016282835.1 Treponema sp.
CCAGCAGTAAGTTACTATGACAGAACAAATTCTAAGGATTAAATTTCCATACAAAGGAATTACAAAAATTCTGTCAAATCTGAATCCGGCAACAATTACAATAAGAGCTGCTATTGACTGGAAAAATAATTTAGCCCAGGCATTTAATTCAATAAGATCATCAAGTACACCAAAAATAAAAACAATGCCTATTGCAACCAGCAGAGGAATCATCTCTTTCAGGGAAGAATTATTATCTACTGCCAGAAAAACAATTACAGAAATAATCAATGCAAAAAATATACCGATTCCACCAAGGCGGGGAATATTACCGCTATGAACTTTTCTGGTATTTATTTTATCAAATATACAGAATTTTTTACAAAACTTTATTATTAACGGGATAAAAGAGATACTTAAAACAAAAGATAACAATGAAAACAAAAAAACTTTTAACATAAATATTAGTAATCATTATAACCCATATATTAGAAAAATCAATCTTAAATTACTTTTAAATATTATTTTTTCACATTAAATGAATAAAAAAAGGGGAATCTCAAAAAACTTAAGCTTTTCGAAATTCCCTTCAGATTCAGTTTTAACTTCAAGACTTAACTAGAATAAATCAGGAAACACATCACTCATTCCGTACAGTGTTCCTGCAGAAAGTTTTCCTTCATCAAGTAAAGTCTTCAAATTACACAAAGCATGAACTGCACCGCTTGCAAAGCCCTGTCTGCTTCTTGCAGTATGAGTCAATTCAATTGTGTCTGCTTCACTGTCAAAAAATACAGTATGAGTGCCGGGAACAGAACCGCATCTTGTAGAAGAAACATGCAGCTGATTTTTTTCAGGTCGTGAGTGAAAAGCGTCTGTTACAATTTCATCTTTTTTTGTATAGAACTTCAGCAGGTGTTTTGCAATATCAATGGCAGTACCGCTAGGAGAATCTGCTTTCTGATTATGGTGCATTTCCCAAACGGCAGCATCATATTCATCAAAATTATTTACCAGCTTAGAAGCTTCTTCAACAATTTTATAGAAAAGATTAACGCCAATAGAAAAATTTGCACTGGTCATGATGGTTCCGCCGCAACTTTTGGCAAGCTCTTTAACTTCATCGTGCTTGTCGTTCCAGCCGGTAGTTCCTACAACGAGAGGAAGTTTGGTCGGGAGCAGAGCCTTAATGTTTCCCATTACAGAAGAAGGATGAGTAAATTCGATTATACCTTCTGCCCCGCTTTCTTCCACAGCCTTTCTGACAGCATCATAATCGCCTGAAGCAACTTTTACCTTTGCATCACTTGCAATAACATCAACAGTTGTAACAACTTCATTACCCAAAGCAAGAGCATTTTTTTCAATCATATGCCCCATTTTTCCATAACCAACTAATGCAATCTTCATTTTTATCCTCTATAAAATCAATTAAAAAAAACTAATTAAACAAAGCAGAATGTAAAATTTGTACAGTCTTATCACTCTGAGAAGAATCAACAATCATACTGATATTAACTTTAGAAGCACCCTGAGAAATCATCTGAACATTAATTCCTTCTTTTTCCAAAGCTGCAAATGCCTTCGCTAAAATTCCGCTTGAATGGCCTGCATCACAAATAACAGTAACAATCGCCTTGTCTTTCTTAACATTAACCTCAGAAGCCTTCTGCAAATCTTCAATAAGACCAGAAAGCTCTGCCTTAGCACTGACAGTTAAAGAAACAGAAACTTCAGAAGTCGCAATAACATCAACACTGATATTCCATTTTAAAAACTGATTAAACACATGTGCTAAAAATCCGCACGCACCAAGCATTCTGCTGGACTGAATATCAATCAGGCTGATATTTTTAACGCTTGTAATTGCAGTAACTAAAGGTTTTTCTTTTGTATGATTTTCAACGATAATCGAACCAGGAGATGTAATGCAGTAAGAATTTTTTACCCTTACAGGAGTTCCTGTCTTACGGCAGGGAATCATTGAGCGCGGATGCAGAACCTGTGCACCAAACATAGCAAGCTCCTGTGCTTCTTCATAAGTAACTTCAGGAACCGGTCGCGCATCTTTTACAACACGAGGATCACTTGTCATAATTCCGTCAACATCCTTCCAGGTCTGAATCTCAGAAACATTCATTGCAGCACCAATCATTGTAGCAGAAAGATCTGAACCGCCGCGACCTAAAGTTGTAATAATGCCGTTCTTATCTTTTGCAATAAATCCTGTAACAATAGGAATTTCTTTAGTCTCGCCATTTTTATACGGATTAAGATGCTGCGGAATATTTGTCCACACTTCATCTAAAAGTTCAGCAGCCATATAATTTGAATCGCTTACCATTCCAATATCCCACGCGTCATAGAATTTAGCAGGGGTACCAAGTTTTTCAAGATAAGCAGACATCATTCTTACACTAAGCCTTTCACCGAACGAAACCAAATAGTCTCGGGTACGCTTCGTAAGTTCGTGAAGCATACTGATACCGGTAAGCAAAGTTTTTAATTCATCTAAAAGCAATTTTATCGCAGGAACTTCAATCTCTAATTCTTTCGCAGTATCATAGTGAAGCTTTTCAACTTTCTCTATATCAACAGTTCCTTTCACAGCCATATCTGCTGCATCCAGAAGATGATCTGTAGTGTCACCCATTGCACTTAAAACAACAACAGGTCTTTCCTTAGAATAAGCCTGTATAATCGAAGCCACGTGTCTGATTCTTTCAGCATTTGCAACCGAAGAACCACCAAATTTCATTACTATCATAAGCGCGATTATAACAAAATTAAATGCGATTCACAATAAGAAGAAAATATTTACTGGAGAGAGGTGCGATGTTTTATAGGAGGGGAAAGCCTTCCCCTGCGCGTGCACGTTTGAACTGCCCCCATTTTTTTAGACAGTTATTACGCACTTTTTAGGCTGAAAGTCTTTGGAGATTTCCAGCCTAATTTTTTCTGTATGCGGTCCTTGTTATAGAACTGAATAAAATCTGTTATCAGTTCTTCCATCATTTGATATGAAAGCAGGCCATGTCTACTAACATTATAATATCC
>JAEELR010000264.1 GCA_016282835.1 Treponema sp.
AAATAAGAATTCCCATAACAAAAGCTGCTATTAAAACAAAAATTGCATAATTAATGAAAAAGGTTTTATAGGAAATCTGTTGTTTCATTTATTATCTCCTGTTTCAGCTTCTGCTTTTACTTTTGCAGAGTATTTGCTCAAAACTCTGCCTACATATAATTCATTTTTCTTTTCTTCAAAAATTCTAATTACCATACTCAAAATATTAGAACAGATGATTGTATAAGCCATTCCAACCGGTGAAGTTCCACAGCCTACAATTGCAAAAGCAAAAATTCCTGTAATAATTCCAAGTGAAATCTTTCCAAAAACAGTAACCGGTGTTGTTCCATACCACTGAATTAGATATACAGCACTGAACAGTATTCCACTTGTAAGGAGAGCCAGAATCATATCTCCCTGGCAGAAACTTCCTCCAAAAAGATATGGAACAAAAAGTCTTACAAGTATTGCGTATACTGACAGGAAAACAGATGGAATAATAACAGAAAAGGCATTGTCAGAAAAGATAAAAATTGAAGAAACAATTGTGATTAAATTAAATCTGAATGCCGGAATAACTGAATTACTGTCCCACAACAATGAAACAAAACCTTCCGGAATTGAAACATTTGCAATACTGAAAATGTATTTATTAAAGAAGGTTGTGATTGAGTTATCAAAACTGTAGGTTGGAAAATATCCGTTTTGAATAAGATAAACAGATGAATTTCTGAGTGAAATCAAATCTGAATTTACTGCAAACTGTGGAAAGTAAATGCCTCCGATATACCAGGCAATAATAGTTGCCAGAGCCGGAATATTTACCCAGCTGTTAATTCCCTTAAATACAATAGTTCTCGAAATAAGAATTGTAGTAAATGAAATTACAAAAGCCATTGCCGGCGGGTAAGTTTCCGGCAAAAGAAGACCAATCAGAATTCCCTGAATGGCAAGATTCATCATATTATATAAAGGTTCTTTTTTGATGTAGTAATTTATCACAGCTGCAAAAATTGAACCTGCAAGGGTTGTCATTACAACAATAAATGCATTAAAACTTCCTGTAATCAGAAGCATAAGAATCTGAACGCTCAAAAGAACAAGAAATCTTTTAGAAACTGAGGAAATTGAAGGAATGCTGTATACAAATGGTTTTACAGAAATATGTGATTTTTTCAGTTTTTTTTCTTTTAATAAGTTTTTCATAAAATCCTCTTCTATTCTGTAAGCTTGTTCTTAAGAACTTTAATGGTCTGACACAATGGCAGACGTGCCGGACAAACTGTATTACAAAGTCCGCACTCAATACATGCAAGTGAAGAAGCTGAAAAGTTCTCCTTCAAAAGTTTGAAGTTGACTGTATGATTATAAAGAATATCTGGTGAAAGCTTTACAGGGCATGCAAAACGGCAGTTTCCGCAGTTTATACATGAGTAAATCTGTTCATCATTTTTATTTTTCTTAGATAAAAACTCAACTGATTTAACATATTTTGTAATTGGAATATCAAGGCTCTTAACTGAAGTCCCACAGAGCATACCATTTATGATGATATCAGCTGGTTCTTTAATAAAGCCGCCAATCTGAGGCACTATATCACGAATGCTTGTTCCAAGTTTTACATCAAGAACACAGGAAGCATTCAGACAGTTTCCGGAAAAATGAACAAGCTTATCTACACTTGGAATTCCAAGCGCAATTGCCTTGTAAACTTCGTAAACTGTTGAAGAATCTGTAAACAAATCTTTTTTCGACAATTTAAAATTACAGATTTTACTTAAAGGGCCTCTTATAAATGCAGAAACAATTTCTCTTGGTGTTCCACAAGGATATCTTTGAATCTTCATTTCAAGAGCATAAATATCTTTATAATCAGGATTCTCGAATACTGCTTTTTCTTCTGATTTCTGATCAATTGCAAAAACAATACCTTTAGCGTTAATTGCTTTTGCAATTATTCGGGCGCCCTTCACTATTTCATCAAAATTAAATTTTGATACAAGGGAATCTGTAATGCGGTAAGGATCTTCATCAAAAAGTCTCACAACAAGATTGCTTGAGTCATTATTTTTATTAAGATTAGCAATTTGAACTCCAAGATTCTCTGGTACAGCTGTTTTAAAGGTATTGATAACACCGTTTTTTATAAGAGTTGTAACTATATCATTCTGAGAAAAAGAATCAGCTGCTTTTTCAACATGTTTTTTTCCAAGGTAAGATAAAGCGCCACCGAATTTAATTTTTACTGCAAATTCCTGGCGGCCGTTTGGAGAAAAACAAGGTTCTGTAGAAATAACTGTTCCAGGTACTGATGAATGAAGTGAACTTGTCCATCCTTTTTCAATTTCAGTCTGAGCAATTACATCACCTTCTTTTACTTTGTCACCTGGTTTTACAATGCATTTATAGCAGGAATCACTTTCCTGAGACAAAGGAATATTTACAACTTTAGGTAGAAAAGCTCTCTGGGAAAGATTGTAATTTTTTATAATTGACGAAACTACCGGATTATTCGATTTCATTTAGTAATACCTTTTCTTATAATAATAGAAATATAAATAAAAAGTAATATACAAAGACAAATAAAGCTCATAATTATACCAAATAAATTAATCTGAAAAGAAGATGCTGCAGAATATCCGCCGCTAAAATCAGAATTTTCAGATTTCATTATTTTTTCAACAGCATCAAACTGTAAAAGATCTATGCCGTCATATACATCTCTTTTAAAAGAATCATCATAAGTTAATGTTACATTCTCTTCGGTTATGATTCCAGTATCAGCGTTTTCTACATAAGATTTAAAAGAAACCTGATTTTCATTATTTGAAGAATTTGAATTAAGTGATGTATACGGGAAGGTTCTTACATTCCAGTTCCATTTATAAAATTCTTCCATCTGTGGTAATGAACTGTCTGCACTTCTGGAAAAAGAAGGAAATAATAATTTTGATGATGAGGTTGTTGAAATTGAATTTGATGAAGTTACAAAAATCAAAATTATAAATAATAATGCAGTTCCGCTTACAATACTCATTGATGTAAAGGCTTTTCCTGCAAAAAGAGAAACACGTTTTGCAGAGCGGATATAAACCGGTACAAAAGGCTTTCTGTTTCTTAAGTAATCTTCAAAAATCATACAGCTCATTAAAGCGCTTACAGTTCCAAAAGCCGAAAGAATAAAAAGGAATCCTGTAGCTAAAGAGCTTGAAAAAGCACACAAGAAAGATATTCCAAGCATTGCCGGAATTGAATATCTGCTTATAAGACTTGTTACAGCACCCCTTCTTCTCCACACGTTTGAAATGAAGAAAAGACATAAGAGCACAACGCAGGTAGCCATTGCAACCGGATAAAAAGGATTACTGTATAAGAAAACTAAAGGAAGAATACTTCCGCATACAAAAGGCAATTTGTGTTTTACAAAAAGAAAAAGCATGCCTGCAAGAAGTAAAGCAATAAAAGGCAGAATCCATGGATAATCTGCTGAACTGTCTTTTATGCATTGTATTCCCTGGTTTTCAAGTAATTTTAAAAGAGTTGAAGTTTCTGAACTGTAATTATTTGGAATGTAATAAAGTCTGTATGTGTTAGACTTATCAAAAAACATTGCATTTCGCTTAGTTAAATATGCGTATTCACTTCCGGTGTAATTAAGGCGGAGCATAGAGATTTCAATTGAATCTTGAGAAAGTGAAACTGGAATGTACTGCCCTGAAAGAGTTACAGCATTTTTTATTCCGGCTTTTTGAATTGCATTCTGTACGATAGAATCTTCTGTGTTTACAGGAACGGAAATTACAGAATAATTTTTCCATAATTTTCCGGATGGAACTGTTTTTAAAATCAAAATCAGAATAAGTGATAGCAGAAATACAACAGGTGAGCTGAACTTTATATACTTATTCATGGCCGACTACTTAAGTAAAGAAAAAGACAGACCTACTAAAAATCCTAAAAGACATCCGCAGAGAACTTCCATAGGAGTATGTCCATCAACTTCTTTAATTGATTTATAATTATCTAAAACTTTTTTATTGTTTAATTCATTACCTATTTCATTGATTTTTCTTGCCTGAATTCCACTTGAACGTCTTACACCAAAAGCATCGCGAATAACTACAAGGAAAAATGCAAGGGCAAAAATAAATAAATCAGAATGAAGTCCATGTCTGAATGCAATTGTAACACACAATGAAGTTACAAGAGCCGAATGGCTTGATGGCATGCCGCCAGTACGCCATAACATAACTTCTATAAGTTCTGCAAAAGAATGAATTCGTCCATAAATAAGTTTAATAGCAGCCTTGAGAAACTGAGCTCCAAGCCAGCTGAAAATACATGAAAGAAGAATAGGATTATGTAAAAAAAGTATAAACTGCTGTGAAAAAGTATATGATTCTTCCATAAATATCCATTTAAATATATTGAAAAATATACATTTATTTTATCATTGATACTCTAAATTTACTAGTAGAATTTAAAAAAATAGATATACTTACAGATAATGGAATTCATAGATTTTAAGGCCGGAAAAGATGATGATGGAAGACGCTTAGACCGCGTTCTCCGTATTTTTTTGAAAGAAACAGGACTTGGCGAAATATATAAACTTCTTAGAAAAGGTCTTATTAAAGTAAATCAGAAAAAAGCAAAACCAGATTCTCATGTAAACGAAGGCGATGTTATTTCTATAGCTGAATTTCTTTTGGATAAAACTACATCACAAAATAAAGCTGAAAATCTTACTGACAAAAAAAATCAAACAGAACTTAATATTGTTTTTGAAAATGAACATCTTTTGATTATAAATAAACCATATGGAATATCTGTTCACGGAAGTTCCGGTAAGGAAAATGATGGTCTTGATAAACAGGTATTAGCTTATTATCAGAAAAAATATTCTTCAAACAAAAACTCTCTTTCCTTTAGACCGGGGCCGCTTCATCGTCTGGACAGAAATACAACAGGCCTTTTAGTTTTTTCACTTAGCCTTGAAGGTGCAAAATGGTTTTCAGAAGGTATCAAAAATCATATCATTCAGAAAAAATATTTAGGGCTTGTTCAGGGAAGATTAGAAGAAAAACAAAGCTGGGAAGACCGTCTTTCTGCATCTGATAAAGAAGATGAAAGTTTTCATACTGTAATTAAAGATGATGAAGGAGTTCTTGCCCAGACTATTGCCTGCCCTCTTGCCTATGGGAAAATGAATGACAAAGATGTTAGTCTTGTAGAGTTTGCAATAAAAACAGGACGTAAGCATCAGATTCGTGTACAAAGCTCAATACATAATCATCCTCTTGCTGGAGATACAGCTTATGGAGCTTTCAAAATTACAGATAAAAACTGGAAAAGAGAATATTTCCTTGAAGCTTACAGTTTGAGTTTTCCACCGGATAATCCTCTTAAAATGCCTCAAGAAATAAAAATAAAGCTTTCACCCGACTTTAGAACAATAATTGATTATTGTGAAATTAAAAATCCTGGTTTATAATTTAATTATGCAAAATAAACTTTCTGATATTCTTAACATTTTCAAACACGCACAAGTTTATGCGCTGGTCGGAGAAAGCGGAACCGGAAAATCATTCCGCTCAAAACTTCTTGCTGAACAGTATGGAATTCACGCCATTATTGATGATGGTCTTTTAATACAGGATGAAAAAATTGTAGCCGGCCGCTCTGCAAAAAGAGAAAAAAC
>JAEELR010000029.1 GCA_016282835.1 Treponema sp.
ATCCCGAACTTGTTTCGGGATCTCTTTTAGGGAGTTTTTTTATGGGAACAACAATCGTAATCTTTGTATTAGCAATAATCGTAGTTTGCGCAATCCTCAGTATCAGAAAAAGAATTAAATACGGCTCTGCCTGCTGCGGAGGCCATGATGCAGCCCCAAAGAAAATCAAGGTAAGTGACAAAAACAAAGCTCACTATCCTTACACATACACTCTCACCGTAGACGGCATGCACTGCTCAAACTGCGCCCGCCGCGTAGAAAACGCCCTGAACTCAAAGGAAGGCGTGTGGGCCAGTGTAAAGCTTGAGAATAATTCTGTGATTGTGCGGTCTAAAAATCCTATGAAATGGGAAGACTTTTCAACAGTAATTACTAAGGCCGGATATACTTTAATTGAATTAAATTAATCAGATTTGTGGTTACTAAATAATTAATTGTCTAAAACCCAGGAAATCTACCCTCCAGATTTCACCATTCTTCATAATTGCTTAATTGTAAAACAACAATGACAAATTTATTTTGATGTGTTATAGTTGAAAAATGCTTGAGAACAAAAATACATCCCCATTCACATATTCCTTGAAATGGCAGATTCCTCTTGGAGTTTTTTTTGCCTGCCTGAATATCGGAGTAAATTATCTTCAGAACTTTAACCCGATTCCGCTTTATATGGATACGATTTTTACAATTACGGCTTCGTTTTTTGGGGGGATATGTGGACTTATAAGTGGACTTCTTTATCATATTTCTACGACTGTTATTTATGCAAAAGTTCCTTTGTGGTCACTTGTGTGGGCAATCTGTAGCCTGACAATTGTGCTTATAATCCGGGTTTATATTAAAATCCGCCAGAAGATTGAAATAACAGATCTTATTCTTCTGGTATTTTTGATTTCGCTTATAGTTAGTTTTGAAGGTGCAACTATTTTTACTGTTCTTAATGTTTTTACCGGATATAAAGAAGATTCTCAGGTAAAATTTATGTATGCGCTTTTAAGCAGTAACAGCATTTCTGTTTTTATTTCTGCACTGCTGCCACGTGTTCCTGTAAATATCCTTGATAAGGCAATAAGTATCTGTATTGGCTGGGCTAGTTTTAAGGGAATTAAGAAACTTATTGCATTGGTAGAAAAAGCTTAATCTGAGTGCCTGTCTCTTTATCGCTTTTTATTTCGAGTTTTGCACCTAAAAGAGCAGCTCGGCTTTTCATTCCCTTTATTCCAAGATGAGTGTTTTCAGAAAGTATATCTTCTGAATCCTTATCTTCGTTTTCTTCAACATAGACTTTAGTTTTTTCTGCAATTCCAATTCCATCATCACTAATCATAAATAAAAGGCTGGTTTGATCCTGATTGGCAGAGTCATTTTCTTCGCGCATAATTACACTTATTTCGCTTGCCTTTGAATACTTTATGGCATTGTTAATACTTTCCTGAACAATTCTGAAGATGTGGAGTTTTTGTTCTGTGTTTATCTTCGACAGAAGCTCTGAAGTTTCTGCATAAAATTTACATTTGATTTCAGTAGATTCATTTGTGTTCTCACACAGTTCAGAAAGAAGCTGCGTAATGGAAGCGCTCTCTATTTCATTTGGAGTGAGGTTTCTTATGATGTTGCGGATGTTTTTCAGATTTTCTTCTTCAATTTTTTGAATTTTTTGTAACAGGTTCTTCTGCTCTTCAGAGAGATTTTTTGATTCGTTGAGCTTATGAGTGTAAAGGAGGGCGGTTCTTATATCCTGTGTGACGGTATCGTGCAGATCCCGGCTGATGCGGCTACGCTCGTTTTCCTGAACCTGCGTAATTGTTTCGGTTACAAGACGCTCCTTTTTATTCTGCTCCTCGAGGCTTCTGTTTTTATCTTTATTTTTTATATATGAGAGAAGAAAAAGTACAAAGGTAATACACAAAAATGAAATAATAGAAAGGAGCTCTATAAACTGAAAGACAGCAAGATTGGTTTCCGAAGGATTCATATTCCTATTTTGACAAAATCAGGTTAGTTTTTCAAGCAAACTGTTGCGGTCCCGGCAACCGATTTTATCATAAATTATACAGATGTAGTTTTCCAGAGTAGAAAGTTTAATTTCAAGTTTTGCTGCAATCTCATCATTTGAAAAGCCGTCCTGAATAAGCTTTACAACCTGCATTTCTCTTTTTGTGAGAACAGAAAAAAGAGAATGTACTTCCATAAATGCGCTGACAAGATCCGGCTGAACGAAGGCCTTTCCTGCAGCAACTGTGTTGATTGCATCAAGCAGCATTTTTTCATCACTTAATTTGGAAACAAAACCTTTGGCTCCAACATCAGAACTCATAGCTCGTTCAATAAGGGCTCCTGTATCATGACTTGAAAAAATTACACTTGGTACATCGACTTTTGCAAGTTGTCTTACAGCTTCAAATCCTCTTAAGGCATTCTCATCGGTTCCCTTAATTTGAATATCTACAACTGCAACAATTTGATCTTCTTCTGTACTTCCAATCTTTTTTACGATTGCAGGTATTTCTTCAATACTTTCTGCCTCTGCAAAAATAGTCCAGTCTGAATTTTCCGTAATATAGGACGAAATACCTTTTCGAAGCATCTTGTGATCATCAATCAAAATCAGTTTTTTCATATAACTAAGTATAACACGAACTATGACCTTTGTGGCTAGGTTAAAGTCATATAAAAATGATGAGTTAACTCATAAGCAATTACAAAGTCTGCATACTGTTTTTCTGAAATATCCAGAGCTAGAATTAATTTAAAAACTAAGGTCGGCGGACGTTAAACGTGGAGGAAAATATGGGAATATTAAAATCATTCATTAATGCAGTTGAAAATTTTGGAGAAGAAAGCGCAGACGAAAAACTGGAAAAGGCTACAGAAGAGCTTATGAATTCTTTGCATTCAGATCCTAATAATCCTGAGAATCGCAAAAAGGCAGCGGAACTTGTTATCAGTACAATGTATACAGGGTATTTTGGAGATGCTGCTGATAATGCTGCTAAGTTTGCAGGAATTTACGGCGATGAATTTTCATATTTGTTTGTGCCTGTATGTAATATGCTTAGAGCTGTTGATAATTACACAATCAATCCAGAACATTATCGTCATGCTGACCAGAAAATTTGTAATTCTATTATTGCAATGGCTTCCAAAGCAGAAAATATAAAACTTGATGCACAGATAGTAACTGATTTTGTTGCAGCTATAGTAAATTTTATTGAAAGTAAGTATCAAAAATATGATGAATCTATACGCAAAGAACATGGCAAAGGAAGCGATGAATGGGCAACGTTAAGACGCTATATAGATTATGCATGTTCATCAATTTTTCTTTATAAGCCTGTTGCAGAAACAATTGGAGCATATAAGACATTTGGTAGCTATTTCTCTGTTGGATTAGGATTAAAAGATAAAGATTTCGCAATCCCAGGGCCAGCTAAAGCTTCTGCAAGTTCGAAATTTAGTTTTATGAGATCTGTTTCAGAATTGACAGATGCAGAAAGTCTTCTTTCGATTTATGCATTGATTTGCAGTTATGAAAAAGACAAGAAAAACAAGGTTAGTGTTGCTGGCAGTTCTTGTAAAGCAAAAATCTCTTTGGATGGAAAACTGCTCTTTGGAAAATCTTGTAAAATGCAGTTTAAGTTTAGCGGTGAAAAGAAACGCAGGTTTGAAATTTTAGGAAAACTGAATGCAAAAAAACTTCCGGAGCTTTTGGAAAAGTCAAAGGATTTTAATCTCTGGAAACAGGTAGAAGGAAAAACTGCTCTCGCTGTTTCAGTAAAATTACAGGATGCAGAATTTTTTGCAAAGGTTTCGGACATTCCAGAAATCACAAAAAATATTGACGAAGAAAATGCAGCTATAAAAGAAATTCTTACTGCAAAATAATTATAGGAAGGTTAATATGAAAAAAATAATTATATTATTGTTGCTATCTGTTTTAGCACTTACCACTCTTGCTGCCGAATACTCAGAAAAAGATTTTGAATATGGTTTTTTAAGTAAATCGCAAAAGAGTTTTTTGGCAAAGGTTGAAAAATCTGTAAACATTGAATCTGATTATTTGATTATTACAGAATATAAGGGAAGTTCAAGTGTGGTAGAAATTCCTAAAGAAATTGAAGGATATCCTGTAGTTGCTTCTGTTTTTCAAAATAATGGTACAAAAAAGAAAATTACAAAAGTAATTGTTCCTGAGTCAATCATATGGCTTAGTTGTCCTTACGTTTGGGGGGAACGATATGAAACTTATAATAATCCTTCAAGTGCTTCGATTGAGTTAGCAGGAAACAGAAAAGTTTTACTGCTTATGAATGGTCGCTGCTTCAGATTTTTTAGAAAGCTTCCTAATGATGTTAGTATTCTTGTTAATGGTGATATATGCTTTGGAAATGTCAGTTCAGTAAAATGGTCGAAGAACTGGAAGACAAATCCTCATCCAAGAGACAGTACAGACTTTGGTGTTAATAATAATGGGATGCCGGGATACTGGCAGGAATATAAACAGATAAAAACTAAGGGATTATGGTCTGATATAAAAGCAGGTATTCAAAATGAAGGTGGCTTTCATATACCAAAAGTTTATGATGAATATAACTCAATTAAAGAATTCATTTTTGAAGAAGGTTGTGAAGAAGTGACAAAGTGCCTTTTGGGTAAGTGTAATGCGTTGGAAAGAGTGGTTCTTCCAAAATCGATGAAGTACATTTACAGAGGATACGGGAATGATTATACGTTATGCGGTGAAAATATAAAGCAAAAACTTGAGATAGAAGTTGCTGCTGGTGCAAAGATTGATTTTGAAGCATGCGGGCAATATGCTACTATCATTCCGGAGCAGAAAGTATCATTAAAGACCAGAAAAAGATTTCAGGAATTGGGATACAGATTCGAATGATTTTTTTGAAACTGTTGCGCAAGGGCATGGAGCAACCGAGCAGCCGAAGGCTGCGAAGGGCCACTGGAGCGAACGACCGTAGGGAGTGAGTGAAGCGGCTGACCGTTAGGGAATTGCGGAACGCCCGCCCCTACTTGGTGGTTGAGCTTGTCGAAACCACCAAGTAGGGATGCGCCCAAATAATTCTAATTTTTCTTAAATCC
>JAEELR010000265.1 GCA_016282835.1 Treponema sp.
AATTGATAGTGAAGAATATTTTTCTCAATAGTAAAAGTAACCTCATATAGTTTTAAAATATCCACCTCTATTTTTACATCGCTTTCAGGCATAATAAAACTGTCACCATCAACAATAAGATTAAACTTCTCAGAAGTCGAAATATTTACGACTCTAATACTTTTACATATATACCTATTATAATTTAGCAAATCAGAATCTATTTTCACATATACTGACTCGCCCGCAACATAATGACTTTTCTCAAGAGTTATATACTGATTAAAACTCGTATCAGTAATATCATAATTCAAGAATGTTTCAACTTGTACTTCATAAAGCCTATTCCACTTTGCAAAAAGCGTACAAGTACCTTTATTTTCACCAATGTTCCATTTTGTTACAGGCTCACCTTCAAAATCTGAATTCGTATACCAGCCTGCAAATTCATAGCCGTCACGAACCGGTTTCTGCAGGTTCAACTCAGACTTTACATCATAATATTCTTTCTGCAGTACTTCAGTTTCATTATTCGCATTATAGTCAACAGTATAACTCCACTTTGCATAAAGGATTTTGCCGTAAGCATAATCATTATCAAGTGCAGTCACTTTTTCATCAGAAAAATCACTTTTGTAATGCCAGCCTTCAAAATCATAATAATCTGAAACAGGTTCTTTTAGTGATAAGGTTGTACCATATTCATAAACCAAAGGAGCATCATCCGCCAATTCACCTTCATCATTTAAATCATACAGAATGACAACCTTTGCATTAAGTCCGTTCACTCCCGGCATTACAGGCTCGTTATTAGAGTTTTGATTTTCATGCGGTTCGCTATCAGGATTCTGCTGCTCTTCCGGTGTCTGCCAGTGAATTTCAACATCAACATCCGTTCCCTTTGCCTTAGGAACAAGATACACATCCACAGTTACAAACCCGTCTCCGTCATGTATAGAAGCAGTACTTGAGCCTTCTGCAATTAAAATATCCTCACTGTAAGCAGACACAGCAATTGTATATTCACCTTCTTCTACTACGACAAACTTTACGCTTTGACCGGGAGTTCCCTTTGCTGCATCAACAAGAACTTTATCTTTTATTAACTTGAGGCTGTACTCCGTAGCATCTTCCTGAGTCCAGTATGAAACTCTTTCCGCCCTACCCGGAAGCTTGATTACAAAACCCATTTCCTTTTTTTCAGGAACATCAGGTGTGTTACTGCTTTCCTCAGAAAGATTGTCACAGCCTGTAAACGCCATAAGAAAAACCGTAAGTGCCACGGTCAACCACTGTTTAAGAAAAATTTTCATTTTTTCCCTCCATCATTTTTTAAATTTAAAACGGGCTGAATCCTGCAGTGCAGAAAACAACTGTCAATGCCGGCAACTTTTACATAGCACCGGCAGTTTTACAGAAAGCCCGTTATTGTTTCTGTTTTACTTCGCTCATACATTTTGTTCCATCAGCAAAATGTACAATTATCGTATAATAATAGCCGGTTGGAATATCAGAAAGATTCTCATTACCGTAAGTAAAAGTTGATGTCCTTATCAGAAGACCTGTTTCTATTCCATTCATCTCCCACTTCAAAATATCATCCTCAGTAGCAGTTTCCGAAATTTTATTGCGAGAATACATTGTATGAGCAAGTGTTGTTCTATCGCAGAATACCTGCATTCCGTTTGCACCTTGAAGCATATTCTTCTGATTACATGTTATTGGACTTATCAAATTTCCTGTATATACATAATCAACTTGAGTATAATCCGAAGCATAAACCGTAGTCTCCTTTCTTAAACCGACAATCTTAAGCCATTTAGAGGTATTTGACGGTACATTATATTTTACTCTACCAACCCATATATTATTCACTTTCTCGCCTTGTTTTACACCTGGAGTAGTACAATAAGAACTGTTAATCCATTTATCAGATGAATTATATTCATAAAAAGCATGTGTCGAATTTTCTCCCATTTTATTTGCAGGAGTTGTAGTCGCAATGAGTTTCCAGACAGAAGAATCCTGTTCCATTGAAATTGCATATGGAAACGAATAATAATGTTTATGCAAAAGAGGGAAACATTGTACCGCCTTATTACCATAGCTGTCCGTTGCAACAACACAAGCCGTATAGAAGCCATTGTCAGTATCATCAAGAGAAATAATTATATTATTTGCGCTTGTATATTCAGCAGTAATTTTTTTGAATGAAGAATTCTCTAGTTCATCGATGGTATAATTATCAAAATCAGTTGGAGTATCAGAATAATTCGGCGCAAGATAACATTCCAAAACTCCTTTACAATTTTTTGTATACATTGCAACATCATCCGTAGGGCCAGCCGTATAAACTATACAGTTAGGTTCAATATGATAAACAGCATTTGCAAATGAAGGCGGATTTACATCATTTTTAAACCATAAAAGATTATTGTAATTCGTATATCCGTACCCGTGAGCATCATTAATACACTGTTCAATCAAAGTAATTCCTGAAGTTTTTACATACCTAGTACTATCTGATTTTTTTATTCCTACAAAATATAAATAATGTTTATTACCATCTGTAGCCAGACCAGGACAACTCATATAAAAAGTTGGTGTCTTAAAATACTCAACTTTGCTGGGGTCACTATATTTTACAAGTTTGTATTCCCATTTCCAATCAGGATCGAGTTCTGATTCATCAATCATTACCTTACACAATCCTGTATTCCACAAGTATTCCAGATTAACATGAACAGTAGTTGGAAAGACAGGTGCAGTTGATGCGGTTGATGATGAAGGTGTTATGCTCCAGCTTGAAACTGAACTTGAGGATGTAACATCATTTTCCAGTTTTATATATGTCCGGTAACTTGCATGTACAGAAGAATACCATGCTGAACCATCTTTATACTTTAATACATAAATTGGACGAAGATAATAATATTTTCCTTCCTCCAAAAGCCTGTCATCATCTTCTGTCCAAGACACGATATCTGTATATGATGAAGATGTATTAATTTGCCTTGACATGTATATTTCCAGTTCCGCATCATAATGAGCCGCCAGAGTTTTTAAGCTGTTATAACTGAAGGGCGCAATCTTAAAAAATCTACCTGTGTAGGCCGAATTCTTTTCTGAGTAATCTATACAACTAGAGTCATAATCAGGCCTTGGTGGAATTACCTTCACTATTTCCCTTGAGTTATTTACTTCATCTGTGCATGTAATTTTTACAAACGTTACTTTCGTCCCGTCTCTTGTAAAAGTAAACTTATTATCATTCTTTACGGCAACATTTGTTATGCTATCATCGGAATATCCCCAATTAACAGAAACATCAAAATCAGTTTCATACGAGCCATGATACACATCCTTGGAAGACTCATCCAAAGTCATAGATACTGTATCACCAGATGTTGTTTCACTCCGTCGAGTTATAGCAGATTCAGAAGCGAATTCCGTGAATTTTATGGCATTCACATCAATTTTTGTATCTTTTATTAAATACAAACTTCTCTTAGAACCTTCATTACCGGCAGCATCCGTAAAATAAAAACTTACAGAAAATAAACCGTCTTTATTGCATTTCATTTCATGGGTGCCGGCATAGGTATAATAGGTATGTCCGTATTCAGTTTTTGTATTAATAAGAGTTAAATCATTCAAATTGTATTCTGTCAAAGCCAAATTCTCTGGCTTAGGTGTAGTTGATAAACTGTTTTCCTGCAACTCTTCTTTAATTGAAAGTTTTTTTAGTCCAGAATCATCATCATATCCCTGAATTTCAAAATAAAAAGTACCATTGGAATGATTCCTGCTCCAGCCTTTATATTTATATTCACTGTCTCCAAGATCCCAGTAAATATAAGATTGAGTCGAATATGAATGTTCCTTTGAGTCATCAGAATAGATATTTAATGCAGAACTGATATTAGGTTCAGTTGTTTCTTTTTGCATATTTACTCTATAAGTATATGAAGTATTTTCACTTGAAAGTGAAAAACCATAAGTATCCTTTATTCGAGAATACAAAAGACTTATGGTAATATCCAAAATTCCTTCGCTGGTGAAATAATGATAATTGTACATATAGTTTTTAGGTTTTAACTTAAGCTTATTTCCAGACCAGCTCATGTCATCAAAATAGCGTGCAAAACCATAACCTGGAGGAGAGCTAGATCCATCAGGATTTGGAATAAGTATAGATTTCTCAAGTTCAAGAGTACTTTTATCCATTTCTTTATTGAAAGTTATCTCTATAGGAGAATCACATCTTACGCCAAGTTCTTTATATGCAGGCGTAATAGAAACAATTTTTGGAATTACTGTATCTTTTGTCATTATTGATAAACCGTAAGAGGAACCAGAAATTGTACCAGAAGAAAAAGTTGCAGTAGCCTTTGTGGAATCATATCTGTCAATTGTAAGAGTAAAATATGTCATTCCATCTTTTGTAACTGTTATAGATCCACTTGTTATATAATCTGAAGAACTAACAGTATAAGAGGAAGAATATGGAACAACCTTCCAGCCTAAGAATTTATAGTCAGATGGAAGAGGATATTCCAGACTTACAGATTCACCCATATTGTATGTAGCAATCGTACCGTTATTAGTCTCTGTTCCGTTAATATTCAATTTTTTACATGAACTTTCCGTCGAATAAAAACGAAGTTTTGTCTTGTTTATAGTACTTGCATCTATCTTATAGTCAAACATCTTTTCTTCGGCCAGATAAACCTTCAGTTCTCCATCCTTGTAATAGAATACCGGTGGAACTGTTACAGTAATTGTTCGGATTGTACTACCAGCGACATTCAGAAGTTTTGTATTTTTTATTGTAATTGTATTTCCATTCAAAATTCGTGTTTCAAAAAAGGAATCTACATTGCTTCCGTCCATCGAAATCTTAATTTTAGAGAGAAGCGAAGAACATTCAGATGCAAGATTTTTATTGAATGTAATCATAATTTCTGAATCTTTTGAATTTAAGCTTTCATTCGGAGTAGTTGATATAACGGAAGGAAGAAGAACATCTTTTGCAAGAATATTTATTCCGTATCCGTCAACTCCGTTACCAATTGCATCATAAGATTTCATGACTGCTTTAGAAGGATTTGAGCCGTCAATTGAGAGCGTTAAATAAGTTTTATCTTCATTTTTTACATAAATCGTTCCAGTCGTAACATAATCTGAAGGAGTTACAGTGTAACCCGTTATTGCCGAAGCCACTCTCCAGCCTGCAAACCTGTAACCGTCAGCAACAGGGAAGTCAAGATTTACAGACTGCTCAACATTTAACACTTGAGTTGTTCCGCTTGAAAGCATCGCTCCGCCGACACTAATCTGCCTTCCGCTTACAGCCGCTTCTGTTGTTTCAAAGCGAACTATAGTTTTTGTACGGGTAGCATTATTGATTCTGTACGACCAGCTGAAGTCTGTTTCAGAACATGTAATCTTTGTTTTTCCGTCCTGTGCAAGATAATATATTTTATCATGAGGCAGCGTTACAGTAACAGTTTCGTAAGCATTATTAAGCGGAAGCATCTTTATAGGAGTAAGGGTTACTGTTTTATTAAGACTGTCTATCGACGTCTTAAAATATTCCGTTTTGTTAAAATTAGAAACAGCTGAGTATGAAACAGATATACTGTTCATTGTTTCAGGTTTTATTTCGTGATTAAAGTTTAAAACGATGCTTTCATTTTTTGCAAATTCCGTAGCTGAATTCTGATTATACGGGCTTACATTCGTTTCAGAAATGGAAGGACGCTTATAGCAGACTGCTGTAATTTTATACTCTCCTTCTTTATTCATTACAACCGTCGCAGCAATACTTAAAGCATCAGAATTCTTAAAACTTATCTGATCCGTTTTTGCATCTGCATTTTCATTTAAATCCGTAATCTTCCAGCTATAAAACTGATACTCGGAATTTATGTTTAAAGAAACAGGAACTTCTTCCTCTATGTTATAATTTTTAAATGAACTGCCTTGTAAGGCTTGCGGCAAAGTTCCGGCATTTTCATTCTCATCAAAAGACAATCCTGTCTCTCCGTTGATAATTGAATATACAACCTTTGCTTTTGCATTAGTGGCGGAATTGACTGTAAAACTGAAAGTTTCTTCTGCAAGACTTACTTTATTTTTACCGTCCATATAATAAAAATCAGAAGGAACCGTTACAGAA
Source organism: Treponema sp. (assembly GCA_016282835.1). Lineage (GTDB taxonomy): Bacteria > Spirochaetota > Spirochaetia > Treponematales > Treponemataceae > Treponema_D. The sequence goes on from JAEELR010000265.1 coordinate 6,161, forward strand.
ATACTACGGCTGCTTCCCTTGGGAACAGAAATCAGAGAAGTATTTTTTATTGTTATGCAATCAGAAGAAAGAACTCTGTCTGTATAACAGCTGTCAAGAGTGTTTCCTTCGGAACTGATGCGGATTTTATTAAGCATGTTACTGCATTCATCTGCAAGAGGTTTATTAAACGTTATTTTTATTGATGAATCTTTTGGATAAATTCCGTCTGAAGGTGTTTCACTGGATAAAAGAGTTTTATTCGTTATAGCCAGTACTTCACTTACGTCAGCACTTACAGTAACTCCTTGAATTGAATCATACACAATGAGTTTTGTTGAAAGTGCACTTTTATCGGCGATTCTGATTATTGATTCAGAAACTTCTTCTGTTCCGCACATTACACGCCAGCCGTTAAACTTCCAGCCTGGATTAAGTTCATAAACAAGAGGCACTTCCTGCCCTGCTGAATAACGATTAGTTAAAACTTTGGGAGCAGTAAAAGTTCCTGCTGCTTCCGGTGCCGAAAAACTTACTTCAGCTTTATTAACTGTTGTATAATCAATTTTATAATCATATGTTTCATTCACACCGTAAGTACCCCGGGTTTTTCCGTCATCCAGCAGATAGTAAAAATCAGAAGGTATTGTAACAGAAACAGTTTTTGACTGCCCTTCCTGCACATCAAGCATGTTAGAATTGTTTGCCTTAAAAGTTACTGTATTATAATTGATGACAGGAGTTTCAAAACTTGATTTTACAGAAGTTCCGCCAACCGCAATAGAAATATTATCCAGCTGTCTGTACCCGTCGTAATTATCAGGAAGTTTCATATTGAAAGAAATCGTAATGGACGAATTTTTACTTACCGTTGGATTTTCAACATCATTCACGGGACTAAAACCTATTACTCTCAGTCTCGGTGCACAGACAGCACTTATTACAGTTGGACTGTTTTGAGGAGTTTTTTCAAGAACAGTTGCCGTCGTAGTGCTCATATCAGGTTTTTCAACATAAATAATAGCGGGGTCATAATCCCATTTTATAAACTGATAGCCTGCGCTTTCTTTAAAATCAAGTGAAATCTTCTGAGATAAAGAGTAATCGTTTGTTGTACCTCCAAGATATAAAGTACCTTCTGTAGGAGCACAGTAAAGATTTACAGATGCTTTTTCATCAGTTGATTCTGTAATCTGATAATTCCAGTTTTTCTGGACATTCATTTTAATGCCGTTTATGTCGGCAATATCACCGGACAAACTTACCCTGACTGTCTTAAATATTTCTCCTGAATTAAACTTAATCGGATTTGATTTATCTACTGCAACCGTAAGAAGTTTACCGCTTACATTCGGTTTACAGAAATACTGTGCAATTGAATAATCATCAATGTTTGTAATTGAAATGTTTTTAAAGAATGTTTCACCGTCCAGAACGTAAGCCCATATATTTCCGTCTTCATCAGATTTTGTCTGTGCAGAAGAAGGAATTTCATCTTCTGTAAATATAAAATTTGATTCAGAAAGTTCTTTTGTAAAAGTTACGCTTATAGAGCGGTCTCTGCTTACACCAAGCGGATCGTAGCGCGGACTCGGCTCACCGGCAACGGTAATGCGGTCTTCACATTTTGGAATGATTCGAATAAGTGTAGAATCATTTAATATTTTTACGGTTGTACTCGTTGATTTTTCATCTGCAAAGAAAACTCCGTCAGTGATTTCTTCTTCCGGATTATCCTTTGAAACTGCAATCCATTTTGTAAAACTCCAGGCATCACTCTGATTAAATTCAATACTAAAAGGATAGCCGGTTTTTACAGTCTGCTTTCCCTGCGGAAGTACAGAACCCGTACCGTCCTCAGGAAGAATTATGACTTCAATTGATTTTGCACGTGCATATTCAATGTCGCCGTTTAATTTTTCCTTAAAATCGCTGCCGTCAAGAAAGTTGTCACATCCAAAAAATACTATACATAATCCCCACCCAATTGCAACTTTAAGGGCACTGTTCAAAAAGGAAAACACTTTTTTCATACTTTAAACTCCACGGCGTAAGTATACTACAGTTTTTCGCGTTTTCAATTGATTCAGAAATAAAAAAAAAATAAAAATTATATTCATAAAATTAACTTGACAAATGAATAAAAAAACATTATAAACTATGCTTTTTATTTGCCGCATAATTGACACTTTTTAACCAATCGGTATAATTGACTTTATGGACATCCAGTCAGATTCAGCACTTGAAAAAGCATACAAACTTATTGAATCCTGTTCAGTAGGGGAAGCTGCAGAACTCTTAAAAGATCTTCTTCCCGCTGATTTGGACAACAACAAGCTTGTTTCTACCATTCAATGCTGTTCCTACTGGCAGAAAAGACTTAATTCCATAGCTGGTAATGAAGCTTACTTTGAACAGGGAGAAGAGCTCGTAAATTCATGGAAGGATTTTCTTTCATCAATGGGACGCTCCGAAAATGAAAAAGCCCTCTACTCTTTTAGAAAGGGAATTTTCTCGCTTGCCCTGGACAAATACGGAAAAGCTGATGACGAAAAGGACGATTCAATGCGTGCAGAAATCTGCCGTAAAAAAGGACTCTGCTACAAAAAGCTCGGTTCTTACGAAGCCGCCCTTAAATGCCTTACCGAAGCAAATGCTGCAATGGAAGGACAGTCCCCCATTATTGCCGAAATGGCAGACTGCTGGGCTTTATGCGGAGAAGAACGGAACGCAAAGCTTCTTTTCAGGGAAGCGTTCTTTATTGATGCACAAAAAATAGACCTTTCGTTTCTTGATTCGCAGATGATAAATCTTCTTATAAAAGAAGTTGAATCCAAAGGATTTTCGGGAGCTGCACTTCAGGAATGGATACCCGTTTACGGAGTAATAATGGGTATCTTCAAATATAAGCGGCAGCTCAGGTCAAATGAAGTCTTAAGGCTTAAACAGGGCATTTACGCTCTTGAAAGCGAACTGAAAAATCCTTCAAACGATGCTTCAGTTCTTACGCCGAGGCTTTTAAACCGCTACTTCTGGCTTATTGACTACTATGATAACGCCAAGGAGAGCTTTGACAAAATAACCGAAGTCCTGCTTAAGATTCAGATTCTTGATGCAGGCATATATAAAAATTACAGGGAAGCATGTCTTTAGCTTCTCTCTATAAATATATATTGATATTATTTTATTAACTGGAGCAGAATTATGTCAGAGGCACTTGAGAACACAGTCCATGAAATGCTTAAGAAAGAATCATGGACAAGAGCTGGAATTTCAAATTTCACAAAGAACAATCTTGTAGAACTTGCAGAAACACTCGAAAAAGCAAGAAGCGAAAACTGCGAAAAACAGGTAAAAAAGATCTGTGATGAGCAGCTTGCACATTCAAAAGAAAGTAT
>JAEELR010000266.1 GCA_016282835.1 Treponema sp.
AACATGGGAGACTATTTCCAGCACTGGGTAGACGTAGGTGCTAAGGCAGATCAGGACAAGCTTCCTAAGATCTTCTACGTTAACTGGTTCCGCAAGGACGACAATAATCCAGATCTTCCAGGTGGATTCATGTGGCCAGGCTACGGCGACAACAGCCGCGTTCTTGCATGGATTTTTGACCGCTGTGATGGTAAAGACAACTACATTGATACACCAATCGGTTATATGCCAAAAGAAGGTGCTTTGAATACTGACGGTCTCGCTGACTACTACAAGAAAACATTACCTGAAATCTTGAAAGTAGATGTAGAAGGCTGGAAGAAAGAAGTTAAGGATATTCGCGAAAACCACTATCCAAAATTCGGTAAACACTTACCAAAGGAACTGGTTGCAATCCTTGATGATCTGGAAGCACGCTTGAATAAAGCATAATCGCGATGAGTTTGGTGGTTGAGTAGACCGAAACCACCGGAATACGACAATCCCCTGTATGAAATGAGAAGTCAAATCATGCAGGGGATTTTTTTTGCTTGATAAAAACTGCGATGGTTGAGTACCGAAGCGTACGGTCCCTGAAACCAGTTCAGGGTGACGGGGTACGACGGGAGATTAAATATTTGCTGAGTCGAGATTATCAACGTCTTCATCAGAGAGATCTGACGAATCGGATTTTGTGTCGAGAGGAACTACAATAGTAAAAATAAGGTAGACCAATACTCCGGGGAAGGCTGCACTCAGACACGATACTAGTGCATATACAAGTCTGACAACTGTAGGATCCCAGCCAAAGTATTCTGCTATTCCGCCACAGACACCAGCAATCATTTTATTTTTTGACGAACGATGTAATTTATTTTTCATACTCATACTCCGATTATAACACGAAAATTCAGTTTATTCTGTAAACACTATTTTACTTCATTCACTAATTCTTTTCCTTCAGAAAAATCCCTGAGGTTCTGTAAAGTTGTTTCACTTATATTCTGCAAAGCGTTTGTTGTTAAGAATGCCTGATGACCTGTAATTAAAACATTCGGAAAGGTTAGAAGGCGAGCAAGGACATCGTCTGTCATTATATCATTTGACCAGTCGCTGAAAAAATATGCACTCTCTTCTTCGTAAACATCCATTGCAACTCCGCCGATATGCTGATGCTTTAAGGCGTGTACTAAAGCTTTTGAATCAATTAAAGCACCACGGCCTGTGTTTATGATTACGGCATCTTTTTTCATCATTTTCATATTATCGTGATTTACAATATGTTTTGTTTCTTCGGTTAGAGGACAATGCAGGGTTAAAACATCACTCTGCTTAAATAATTCTTCCACGCTTACATAAGTAGCATCCAGTTCTTTTGCCCACTCGTAATTTGGAAACGGATCATAGCAGATTAGTTTCATTCCGAAGCCTTTTAAAATCTGTGCAAAGCAGCGGCCGATTTTTCCTGTACCAAAAACACCTGCCGTAAGTCCGAAAAGGTCTCTGCCGGTAAGTCCCTCAATGTTAAAGTTTTGAGTCTTTGTCCTTAGATAAGCCTGCGGGATGTGACGCGTCAATGAAAGTAAAAGAGAAGCTGCATGTTCTGCAACAGCATGTGGAGAATAAGCAGGGACTCTTGCGATTTTTATATTGTTTTCTTTTGCTGCATTTAAATCTACATTGTTAAAACCGGCACAGCGTAAAAGAATTATTTTGACACCATTTTCCTTTAATGCACCAATGACAGCAGCATTAACTAAGTCGTTTACAAAAACACAAACTGCATCGTAGCCTTTTGATGTAATCACTGTGTTTTCGTTTAATTTGAATTCATTAAAATCGATTGTATATCCAAAAGCTTCATTTGCCTTTGTGAATGCAAGTTTATCGTATGAACGAGTATCATAGAATGCGATTTTCATTTTTGTACCTCTTTACATTTATTTTTGTATATTTAGTATGAACCATAGATTATAAATTGTCAGTAGTTTTTTTTCTTTTGTAAGGGACTCAAAAATGTGGTAGCGCGAAGAAAAGCAGAAGGCTGTTGAACACTTTGAAGGGGCGAACGAGCGCAAGCGAGTGAGTCAGATACCTTATACCCTTCAACCGTGTGAAACAGCCTGTCTTTTCTGGGAGCGGACACATTTTTGCTTGTTAGCTAATGAATAATTAAAGTTTGACATTTTGTATTATTGGCATTTAGTTATTTATACAAAAAGTAAATCATAAAGCACGATGAAGCTAAGTTTAATTTCTGGCGCAATAATTCAATCTGTTCGTTGCAGTTTTTAATCTGGCTTGTAAGCAATTCTGTTTCACTTCCATAGCCACTTTCAAAGGCTCTTTGCTCCTGTAAAATTTTTGACTGTGTAGTTTCAATTTTTAATTTTTGATAATCAATTTTCAGCACACAGACATCGCAGGTATTCCATTGAGTTTGAAGTGTTTTCCTGATATTTGCTTTTGCATCTTCTTCTTTAATCTGTGTAACCTGCTTAGAAGAAATTGAACGCGACACCTCATTAAGTTTTTTTCCGCCGTCCCACACACAGGTTTTTAGTCCCAGTGTAAAGTTTAAAGTATAATCGTCTTTTCTTAAATAATTCTCTTCCAGCAAAGGAAAACGCGAACCGCCATAACCTGCCGTAACGCTTAAAGCGAAATCCGGTTTCCAGTAAACGCTTGCCTTAGAAATTTTTATTGCAGTGTCATTAACCTTACTCAAGTGCGAAAGAATTTTTATTGAATCCTGTTCCTCATTAAGTGCATTGATTTCAACGGCATCTCTGTCCAGCAAAAGAACTTTATCTACAAAGCTTTCGTCAAATTCGTAATCGAAAGAGTCCTGCGATAAATCCATTACCCCAGTGATTTTTTCGATTTCAAAAATGTTATTCTTAATCTGTTCATTTACATCCTGTAAAGCAATATCAAGTTCCTTTGCCTGAATGCGTGCTTCTAAAACATCCTGCGCTAAAAGAAGTCCTGCCTTTTGTGCATCTTCTGAAACTTTTACTAAACGTCCGGCATATTTATTTTCTTCTTCCAGAACTTTCGCAATTTTATATAAATACCATAACGCTGAAAGCCGGGTTTCAAGCTCTGTATTCAGTTTTTTTGTTTCAAGATTCATTTGTGATTTTTTTACTTCGAGAATCTGATTGTAAAGCTTTATTCCGTTTGTAATTTTTCCCCAGGTAAAAACGGGCTGCTGTAAAGTAAACTGAATTGTGTACAGGGTATCTTCAAGACCTTCGTATAAAGTTAAATACTGTCCTGTAGAAGTTGGTCTGAAACCTTCCTGCCACTGAAGGGAATTTATTATGTCATCAACATTAACTTTAACCGGTGCAATCGGCGGATTCACTAAGTATGTAAAACCTGCCTGAAAATCAATTGTAGGACTTAAGTTTGCCTTTGCATTTTTTACATCAAGAAGGCTCTGCTTTATTTCCTGCTCACATTGTTTTAGAGTCGGATTATTTTGTAGCATCATTTTCTGTAATTCGCTGAAACTGTATTTCGCACCACCGCCAACAGCAACCCCGTTCTTGCCAGCAGCCTGCATGTTCTCGCCAATAGCTTTCTCGTACTCGCCAGCAACTTGTTCGCCAACAACTTGTTCGCCGGCAACCTGCGGTATCTCGCCAGCCACTTCATCGCTAAAAGTTTTCATCGGGGAAAAAAGGCTTATACAGAAAACGAAAAAAACTATTTTCCTTCGCATAAAACTCATGTTAAAAAAAGTCACTGCACTCACCTTGTAATGTTAACAGTAAAAGAAGAATCCGAACTTTTGTAATTGTATTCAGTCGTAATTACATTTTCTACCTGTGCTTCAAGCGTAAAAGTTTTTTCAGCGTACTGTTCTTCGTAATCATTGCAGTCCCAATACCAGTTATTTCTGAACTCGTAATTTCCGTGCTTTTCTTCAGAAGTATTTGCATAAGTTGTAGCGTATGTTGTAGTAGAACCATACTCTTTTCCTTCGCTGGAAAGAATTATTTTTACGCCATCATCCTTATTTGTTTCCGTATCAATTAACTGGCCCGTAAAAGCCGGAACTGCAAAGCGGCATTTTTTCCCGTAAAGCGAAACAGAATACTCTGCCCTATCCGGAAGAAGCGGCAAAGTAAATTTCACTGTTGAATCCGGAATAAACTTAAATCCTTTCTCAGCATCTTCTTCATCATTGTAACACGCTTTCCAGGTTGGTTCGCTCGAAGTTTCAAGATAAGTCACAGTGATTTCAGGAGTTTTATTTGCAGGGTATAAAATCTTGACTGCGCCATTCGATGTCATTGATGCAGTATAAATTTTTTCTTTTGTATTTTGCGGAACCCTTATCAAAGCGCTGATTGTTGCAGTGGAATTTGCCATAGTCGCTACATCCACGAAACTGAAATTTATAGTTGCTTCCTTTTTTACCGCAGTCAGTTTTTCAAACACAGTGTCGCCCGTACTGTCAGAAAGCAAAAGCGTTGAGCCCTTTTGAAGCCCGTACTTTTCATTAAAGAACAAAAGATAAACTGTAATATAATCCGCGTCTTTTCCAAACTGAGGCTGAAAGCTTTTCCAAACAATTTTACTCAGAGTGAATTCGCCCGAATCATTTGTCTCAGTGCGTGCATAGTATGAATCCTGCGCAGGCCTGAAATCAGAATCCTCTTTCCAGCTCGAAAAATCACTATCCCTTTTACTTTTGTCCGTGTAAGCATAAACCGCTAAAGAAGAAATTCCTTCCTCACTTTCAGAATCTATAAGTCGCCCTCCAGTGCCGCCGGAAAAAACAGAATAGCAGCCGGTAAATGCAAACACAAAAATCAAAGCCGCCAGAGAAATTATATATTTTTTTTGAACGCTGATTCTTCCTTTCATCATAATATCCTCACTCGTTAAGAAATTATTTTTCTTTCATCCGTCCTTTCACCCTTCGCTATCCGCTCATTCCTCAGCTTTGCTTGAAGAACTTCGGGGTTCCACGACGAGCTCATTTTTTTCCAGTCACTTTCCGCTTAACAGTTTTTACTTTTTTTATAGCACGATCAATGCGCTCTTTTCTTTTAGTATCCTGTCTTTTACTAATATAATACAACACAGGAATAATAATCAAAGTAATTAAAGTAGAAGTGATTAAGCCACCGGCTATTGCCTGTCCCATTGGCGCATAAATTTCTGCACCCTCACCGGATGAAACTGCCATAGGAATACAACCCAAAAGTGTCGTAAGCGTTGTAATCAAAATCGGTTTAATTCTGCTCGAAGAACCTTCTACAATGCATTCTCTAAGCAAAGCTATTTCTTCATCATCTGTGAGCGAAACCTGAGGCAAGCCGTCTTTATCTATAAAACCTTTTTCCTTTGCAAGTACTTCGCGTTTTTCTTTCATCAGCTGATTTGTAAAATCCACTAAAATAATTCCGTTATTAACAACAATTCCCGCTAAAGAAATAAGTCCCATCATTGCGAGTAAATTCATTGTTGAACCGAACATCATTAAACCAAGAACAACACCAATAAAACAGAATGGAATTGAAATCATTATCAGAAGCGGCTGTTTCAAATCTTCAAACTGAATAACCATGACTGTGTAAACTAAAAAAATTGCAATCAAAAGTGCAGTGACCATTGGAGTAATCATATCTCCGATTAAAGCCATAATTCCGCCCGATTTACTTTCAACTCCACCCGGCAGCGGATGTTCTTTTAAATATTCGTTTACACGGCCTGCAACACCTGCTGTATTTTCACTAATCAAAGTTGCAGAAACTGTAATTGTTTTTGCCCTGTCATCGTGATTAATTTGCGAAATATTTTTTTCTAATGTTACATCCGAAAGATTTGCAAAAGAAACTTTTTTGCCCCGCTGTGTAATTATGTGAATATTTGCAATTGTATCCCTTGAAATGTCACCGTCCTTGATGTCAGAAAAAAGCCTTATCTTGTATCCGTCTTTCATTCCTCTTTCTTTATAACGGCCCGCATCAACTCCCTGAAATAAAATTGCACTTGTAATGCCTGCTTCATAACTTGTAATTCCAAGCGAGCTTAAATATTCACTCGACATATCAATTACTAAAGTTGAAGTGTCAAAATCAGAAGATAAACTTGTTGTAACAACTTCACTGTCCTTCTCTAAAAATTCCTGTAAGTCCAGTGCAGTTCTATAAAGCAAATCCATGTCTTCACAGATAAGAGTTAAACCGTAACCGCCGCCATTTGAAGCATAAGCAACTAGTTTGTCAAAGCCGCCGTTTTCTGTAGTAACTTTTGCATCGGGTAATGAAGAGGCAATCAGTTCCTGGACCTGTAAAATTATATCGTGAACATCCCTTTTTCTTTCAGAGACAGGAACTAAAAGAACATGAACAGATGCTTTTTCCGGAGTATCTGAAAGTTTTAAAATCTGTTCAGGTTTTCCAATTGTAAAGACACAGTTGTCAATTTCAGGAACGGCATCAAATAAAAGTTTTTTTGCGAGATCCATTTTCTCTTTTGTTTCAACTGCTTTTGTGCCTATAGGAAATTCTACATAAACATAAAAATCCCCGGAATCTGTAGAAGGAATAAAAGCAAGTCCCATTCTAAACGCTAAAAATCCTGAAAATGCTAAAAGTGCAATTGAAGAAAAAATTATAGTCTTTCTGTGTGTTAAAGCCCAGGAAATAAATGTCTTATATTTTGCTTCAACTTTTTCCAAAAATAAATCGAACTTTCTTTTTTCAGTTTCAGGCTTTGCACCATTCGGGGAAAGAACAAGTTTTAAAAAATACGGAACAATGATTACTGCAACTAAGAACGAAGCAAAAATTGCCATAATGATAGTTACTGCAACTGTATGCAGAATCATTCCAATTAAACCTGACAGAAGTGCAATCGGAATAAAAACTACAATCGTTGTTGCAGAGCTCGCCAGAATTGAAGACGCAACTTCATCCCAGCCTTTATAAATACTTTCGTTTACTGTATAAACTGTTTTGCCTTCACTGTCACGCCTTTTATACCAGCGATAAATCTGGTCAATCATAACAGTGGAACCATCAACAACCATTCCTAATGAAATTACAAGTCCTGAAAGACTCATCAAATTTATAGAGATGCCAAAAACTTTTAAGCCAATCAAGGTGAATAAAATACACAGCGGGATTGAAAGTCCTATAGTTAAGGTTGCACGCCAGTCTGCCATAAAAAGTAAAATTATAAGGACAGCATAAATCACGCCCATTACACCAGATTTTATTACAGTCTTAAGGGAAGCATTTACGGCACGGCTGTCATCAGAAACAATTTTAAATGAAACTGCACCATTGGATTTTTTTTCTTCTTCAGCTAAAACTTTTTTTACTTTCTCAATAATTTTTATTGTGTCGCCGTCAATTCTTTTTGTTACCTTTACACAGATGATTGGAAGATTTCCGTTTGTAATCCAGCTTTCTTCTTTTGGATAGCCTAAATAAACATCAGCTACATCTGAAAGCCTTATAATTTTTTCGTTTGCATTTCCAACCGGCAGCATCCTGATATCTTCAATTGAAGAGAAGCTTCCTTCATAGCGAACTTGAATTGATTTTTCATTATGCACTGCAGTTCCCAAAGGTACATTCACATTTGCATAATTTAAAACCTGATACACTGTTGAAACAGAAATTCCTTTTGAAGCAAGTTCTTCTGTTTTAAGCTTTACATTCAGCTGTAATTCTTTTCCACCGTCTATGCTGATTTGAGAAACGCCGTCAATTCGTGTAAGACGCGGAGTCAATTCATTTTTTATGTAATCAGTTGTGCGGGCTGTGTCATTTCCGGCCTGAACTGAAAATGTAAAAATCGGAAGCATTGTAACGCCACCAACGAAACAGTACGGGTCTTCAATTCCTTCCGGCAGAGATGCTTTTATTTCTGTGATTCTGTTTCTTAATTCAACCAGCTGCTCGTACGGGTCAATTCCGTCTGCATAAGTTACAGTGATTATGCTCATGGAATTTGAAGATGAAGATGAAACATTTTTAAAATGCGGGAGAGTTACAAAAGCATTTTCCATTACGGAAGTTACTTCACTTTCTATGTCTTCGGCACTCGCTCCTGGATACAGCGTTAAAACATTTGCCTGAGGCATAGAAATGTCTGTCATAAATTCTTTGGGCATTAAGGAAACTGAGTAAAAGCCAAACACCACAAGCACAATTAAAATCATTGTAATTATGATTGGATGCTTTATGGAAAAGTCGCAAACCTTCACTTTAGTTATTCTCCCGAAAGGACATTTACTTTCTGGCCGTCAAAGACTGAATGCTGCCCGTCAATTACAAAGAAGCTGTCTTTCATTTCATCAGGAACTATAAACACTTTTTCATCATTAATTATATTTTCGCCTTCAACAAATTTTACGCGAGAAGTTTCTTCGTCATACAGATAAAAGCTGCCATCTATTTTTCTTGCCTTATTATCCATTACGAACACATCATTGTGAAAGCCGTAACATACATTTACTTTAACATACATTCCAGGCTTAAACCTTTCCATGTTTTCACAGATAAGACAACGCACTTCAAACTCTTTTGTTTCCGGAGAAATATACGGTGCAATAGTTTCTATTTCACATTTTGAAACTGCATCTTCATACATCTGTTTATCGCTCGGTCTGTTTACATTTACTATAAGCGAATCTTTTTCATAGCAGAATAAATCGTAATATTTTTCAGGGACTTTCAGTTTTATAATCAGTGAATCCAGGTCTGCAATAATTGCTAAAGGCTGACCCGTAACTGCCATGGAACCTTCTGTACTGTCTGCCATTAAAATTGTTCCGTCTATTGGAGACTTAACCTTTGTATATTCAAGCTGGAGTGAAGCTAAATCAAACTGAGCCTTTGCTGCATCGCGCTGTGCTTTTGTTGAATCATAATTCTGCTGGGTTGTTGAGCCGTTTTTATATAAGCTTTCTACACGCTTAAAAGTGCTTTCATATCCCCAGAAGGCTGCCTGTGCCTGTAAAAAAGTCTGCTTGTATGGAGCGTCATCAATTTCTGCAAGAACAAAATCTTTTTTTACGAGATCACCTGCTTTTGCCCTGTATAAAGTGATTGTGCCCTGAACGAAAGGAACAACTGGAATCATAGCCTTTGCTTCTACATAGGAAGAAAGTGTCAGCGATTCAGTTACACTGCTTTTGTACGGCTTTAAGATTTTTACACTCGGAACTGGTTGAGTATAAGACTTAGCTTTTTTGTGAGAAGTAAGAAAAATCAACGCTGTAATTACAGCAGCTAATAGTAAAAAAATTAAAACAGTTTTTACACTCTTTTTCACAATTTAAAGTATAGCTCATTTTGTAAACACACCGCAACTGTTAGCAATGCCTAATCTTTTTTTTCAGAATCTTTCTTTTCCCAGTCGACTGAAACTTTTCTGTTTTCAAGATTCGGTATGCGAAGAAAAGTTAAACAGTCAGCACAGTGAATTACAATTCCGCGGTTATGAGACATATAGCCTGTAATTAAATCTCCGGGCTTTGGTTTACAGCACTGAGCAAAAGTAACAACATAATTTGATTCACCTTCAACTTTAACCTTTCCTGTGTACTGAAGCGAGAAATCCTTATTCTTTTTCTCTTTAGCTTTTGTCTGAGCCACAAGTTTTGAGTGAAGTGTATTTGCTGCAATCTGTGCTTCTCTTTTTTCTACATAGTTTTTGTCGATAAAAGTCGGATCGTTTTCTGCAAGCCACGAGTGAATTTTCTGACGGGCCTTTGCAGTTTTTACGGCCTTCAGTTGCATTTGAGTAGGATGCGCCTGCGGGTTTGTGAGGATTTCAATTATCTGTGTATTTTTCAACGGCGTTGTCAGCGGGATAATTTTTCCGTCAGCTTTTGCACCGACAACTTTTTCTCCAACCCCCGAATGAATTGCGTATGCAAAATCAATTGCGTTTGCTCCCTGCGGCAATTCTTTTACATCACCTTTTGGAGTAAAGACATAAATTGAATCTCCTAAAAGCTCATCCTTTAATTCACTGAAAAAAACTTCATCCGACAAATCCCTGTCTCTTAAAGTTCGAAGCTGATTGATGATGCTTAAATCTTCTATTTGAACTTTATCTTTATTTGTTCCCTTTTTATACAGCCAGTGAGACGCAACTCCGTGTTCGGCAACATCATGCATCTGTGCGGTGCGGATTTGAATTTCAAGAGGCTTTCCTTCGCAGATTACTGTTGTATGCAGAGACTGATACCCGTTTGCTTTTGGCATTGCAATGTAATCTTTAAAGCGGCCTTCCATAGGGTGCCACAACTGATGAACAACGCCGATTAAAGTGTAGCACTCTGAAACTTCATTACAGATTATTCTTAGCGCAAGTAAGTCATATAATTCGCCGGCTTCCTTGTTTCGCTTTTTCATTTTCTGGTAGATAGAATAGAAATGCTTTGCGCGGCTCGTAATGTTTACATGAAGCCCCATTTTTTCTGTTGAAGAATAAATTTTTTTTACTGCCGAAGATAAATATTCACTTCGCTCCTGCTGTTTTTGTGACACAATTGATTTGATTTGCTGGAAGGCTTCGGGATTGGAATACTTTAAACTTAAATCTTCCATTTCACTTTTTACATCAGACATACCAAGGCGGCTCGCAAGCGGACACCAGATATCAATTACTTCTTTTGCAACCGCCTTTTGTGCATCCGGGGTAACTGACTTTAAGTTTCTCATTCGATCAAGACGGTCAGCAAGCTTTACTAAAATAACACGGATATCGTCGACCATGGCAAAAAGCATTTTTCTTATTGAATCTGCCTGTGCGTTAGTGGAAGAGTTTATTTTGAGCCCGGTAATTTTTGCTGTTCCCCTGCAGATATTTGAAACTTCACCGCCAAATCTTTTTTCTATTTCATCAATGTATTTTTCGTCAAGGTTCATTATATTATGGAAAAGGCAGGAAATAACTGTAATGTAATCCAGTTTTGCTTCGGCTGTAATTTGTGCTACAGAAAGAGGATGCAGGTAATATGGAATCCCTGTTTTTCGGTAAACGTCTTTTGTAATTAAAAAAAGATAATCAATTGCTTCACCAATTTTTTTATTTTCTTCTTCAGTAAAATTTCCAGAATAACTGTTTAAAAAATTTTCCTTTAATTCCTGAGGACTTAAATCCTTTATTTTATTTACAAAATCTTCACTCAATTTTTATCTTCCCGGATCTCGAAACTGTCCTTCTACATAGCCTTCATCTTTTGCCCTTATAAGAACACCCTGTACGCTTAAATCTTTGTTAGTATAAATTACCGCTTTGTGTCCGTCGCAAACCCAGTTGTAAATTTCTCCGGTTCCTGGATTGATTAAAACAAAATCTTTTTGATCCAGTTTTTCACTGACAATATCAGGAGTAACAATTTCAAGTTCACTCTTATCGTCTATCATATTCAGGGCTGTCAGTTCATACATTTTCCAGCCGTCAATTCTTTCTGCAGTTTTTAAATGCTTGTCCGGAAGGGCTTCTACTCTTTTGTCCCAGGCAATTTTTGCTTTTTCGCATAAAGAGTTATATTCGTTCTCGCGTTCAGTTTTCAAAGTGTGAGCTTTTTGTAAAACATTGTTTTCTTCTTCTTCAGAAAGTTTTTCTCCAACCTGAGCCACTAAATTATATGGTGAATCAGAAGCACCACAAACGGTTTCATCTGCATTTGCTTTGTTAAAATAAAAGGCTGTTGTAAACGGGCGGTGACTTGCTTTGTACAATTCGTCTACGAACGGCTTTGCTTCATCATCAGTAATTTTTCCGTCGAGGGCATCAAGTGCTTTTCGGTATGCTCTTGTAATCATTGCAACATAATAAGCGCTCTTCATTCTGCCTTCGATTTTGAGCGAATCGACTCCGGCTTTTTTTAATTCAGCCAGATGTTCTATCATGCACAAATCTTTTGAAGATAAAACTGCTGTAAAATTTTCTCCTTCGTAAACCGGGAAATATTCATCGCTTCTTTTGTGTTCCCTCAAGACCAGTCTGCCACTCTGAGCAACGGCACGGGCTTCATCAGAATAAACGCTTTTTTCTTCACAACCTTCTTCATTACCCTTTGCAAGAATGTCATAATCCCAGCGGCAGGCGTGAGAGCAAAATCCTGACTGTGCACTTCTTCCGTTTAAGTACGCACTCATCAGACATCGACCTGCATACGCTATGCACATTGCTCCGTGAACAAAGCATTCAATTTCCATGTCAGGAACCGCATCTTTTATTTCTGCAATTTCTTTTAGAGAAGCTTCACGACCCATTACAACTCTTGAAAAGCCGAGTGACTTATAAACCTTTACTGCTTCCCTGTTCATGCAGCTTGCCTGAGTAGAAAGGTGCAGCTGAGCGTCAGGAAATTCTTTTTGCAGCAAGGGAACAATTCCCAAATCCTGCACAATAAATGCATCAATCGGATACTGCTTGAAATATGGAAGGTTCTGAATCAGTCTGTCGATTTCGCTGTTGTGAAAACTGATGTTAAGTGCACAGTGTAATTTTTTCTGCGGGAACTGCTTTTTGAGCTCGCACACTTTTTTATATTCATCTTCATAAAAATTATCAGCCTTAACACGAAGAGAAAAATTTTTTAAACCGATATAAGAAGCATCTGCTCCGTAAATATAGCAGTACTTTAGTTTTTCAACATTGCCTGCAGGAGAAAGTAATTCCACTTTTATTCCTCCGTTCTTACATTTATAAATGAGCCTATATTGTCTAACGCTTCAAATGCCTGTGGTAAGCAATCATCACACAACTGAAATAAATAAGGCATAGAAGGGAAAATTTCATGAGTAACATTTACGCCTGCCTGTCTGAGTAAATCTGCAAAGGCAATCTGCTGAGGCAGCAACAGTTCCTTTTCGCCGGACTGAATGTATACTTTTGGAAAAGAAACAAACTGTTCTATAGAAGAATGAAGTGGAGAAATGTCCGAGTTCACTACATTCGATGAGTATGTATATAAATCTACTGAGCGCATGATATCTTCAACGGACATAACTTCATCACAGCGATATCTTCTTTTAGCTGGAAATGATTCTGGTGTTAAATCAAGCCATGGTGAAAATAAAATCACACTGGAAATTTTCAGGCGGAACTTTTCGCTTAAATTTAGAAGAAGGGCCAGAGCTAAAGTTGCACCGCTTGAATCAGCAGCAATTATTATTTCCGGTTCCTGTACAATTTCCTGCGTAGACATTTTTACCTGCAGAGAAGCTAAGACCATATCGAAAGCACTCTGCACATCTTCTAAGCCTGCAGGATATGGATGACTCGGCGGTAAACGGAACTCAGGGACTATTACGCGGCAGTTACATTTTTTTGCAAGTGAACCACAAAAGTTTCTGTAGCTGTCACGGCTTCCTCCTACAAAAGCGCCGCCGTGAATATACAAAAGCACTCTTCTTGAAACAGAAGCTTCCGGCACCAGAACATCACACTTAATTCCACCGAATTCTTTCTCAATTTTTTCAATGCCATTCGGTATAAACACGGATGAAAAATTCTGTTCAATAGTATTCCTGAAATCTTCTATCTCTGATTTTTGAGTAAACACCAATGTCTTTATTTTCTTTAATGCAGCTTTTCTATCTTCT
The DNA here is from genome assembly GCA_016282835.1 of Treponema sp. Lineage (GTDB taxonomy): Bacteria > Spirochaetota > Spirochaetia > Treponematales > Treponemataceae > Treponema_D. The sequence continues at coordinate 13,584 of JAEELR010000266.1, forward strand.
TTCATATCCCACCGATTTCTTAAAATATAGCAAATTAAAACTGTTTTTGCTATAATCCTGCTATGCCAATAAAAATCAATTCGAGTTTGCCAGCATATCAGGTTTTAGAGAAAGAAAATATTTTCGTAATGACAGAGGACCGTGCCATAAGTCAGGATATCCGTCCGCTGAAAATTGCTATTGTAAATTTAATGCCGACAAAAGAAGTTACTGAAACACAGCTTCTGCGCCTGCTTTCGAACACACCTTTGCAGATTGATATAAGCCTTGTGCAGATGACAGGACACATTTCTAAAAACACAAGTAAAAAGCATCTCGATAAATTCTATATTACTTCAGATGAAATGCTTAAGAATAAATATGACGGCGTGATTATAACAGGAGCACCGGTAGAGCAGATTCCGTTTGAACAGGTTGATTACTGGAATGAACTCTGTGCAATTATGGATTGGGCCAAAACAAATGTTTTCTGTACGCTTTATATCTGCTGGGGAGCAATGGCCGGGCTTTATCATCTGTACGGAATTGATAAACACATAATGAAGAAAAAGTTTTCAGGCATTTACTACTCGCATCTGACAAATCCAAAAGAACCTCTGCTCAGGGGATTTGATGACAGCTTCCCGGTTCCAACAAGCCGCTACACAAAAATTTTAACGGAAGAAGTAAAAGCAAATAAAATGCTCAAAGTCTTAGCTGAATCGAAAGACACAGGACTTACCATAGCAAAGTCAAAGGATAACCGCTCAATCTTTATGACAGGCCACCTGGAATACGACACAAACACTCTGGCAGATGAATACTTCCGCGATATAAAAAAAGGACTAAAAGTTCAACTCCCGGTTAATTATTTCAAGGGCAATAAAATTGAAAACGGCGTTGAATCCTGCTGGAGAAGTACCGCTCACCTGTTCTATTCAAACTGGCTCAACTATTATGTTTACCAGGCAACCCCATATCGTTTAGGGGATATTTAACAAGAACCAGTAAAAATTCCTGCACCATCTGTTTACTCAAATAAAAATTCATTATACTTACACTCATAAATTAAATATTATATAGAAGAGGCAAGATATGAATTTTGTTAAAGAGCTTGAAAAGAAAGCAAGTGCATTAGGAAAGAAAATTGTTTTATGCGAAGGCGAAGATAAACGCGTTATAGAAGCAGCTGCAAGAATCGTAAAAGAAGGAATTGCAAAAATCGTTTTGATTGGAAATGAAGAAGAATGCAAAAAAGTTGCTCCGGAAGTTGATTTAACAGGAATCGAATTAGTTGATCCTGAAACATCTTCTAAAACAGCTGAATATGCAAACATTTTATATGAATGCAGAAAAGCAAAAGGAATGACAGAAGAAGAAGCATTAAAACAGGCTCACGACAGAACTATGTTTGGTGCACTTATGTTAAAAGCAGGTGATGTTGACGGTTATGTAAGCGGTGCCTGCCACTCAACAGCAAATACTTTAAGACCGGGACTCCAGGTTATTAAAACAGCTCCTGGAATTTCTACAGTAAGCTCATGCTTTATTATGGTTGCTCCGGAAAGTGGAAACAAATATATTCCGGAAGGCGTTGCTTTAATGGGTGACTGCGCTATCAATATTGAACCTACAGCAGAACAGCTTGCAGACATAGCAATTGCAACTGCAGATACAGCAAAAAGAATTGCCGGCATTGAACCACGAGTTGCTCTCCTTTCATTCTCTACAAAAGGAAGCGGCAATGATGACAAGTTCTTCCAGTCAGTTCCAAAAGTACAGAATGCAGTCAAACTTGCACAGGAAAAAGCTCCAGAACTTGCACTTGACGGCGAGTTCCAGTTTGATGCAGCAGTAGCTCCTGAAGTCGGCGAATTAAAAGCTCCCGGCTCAAAAGTTGCAGGACACGCTAATACATTTATTTTCCCGAATATTAATGCAGGAAACATCGGCTATAAGATTGCTCAGAGAATGGGCGGCTGGATGGCTATTGGACCTGTATGTCAGGGATTTGCAAAACCTCTTAACGATTTAAGCCGCGGCTGCAATGTAGATGATATTGTAGCAACTGTTGCAGTAACAGCATTACAGGCATAACTTTTACTTTCAGGCAAAAATTTATTACATTAGTAAAAATCGAATTTATATAGAGGCATTTTATGGCAAAAAAATTAACACCTATGACACTTTTATGTGGTTATCTGGGAGCGGGAAAGACCACTCTTTTGAATAAAGTTTTAACCAACAAGCAGGGATTAAAAGTTGCAGTTATTGTAAATGATATTGGCGAAGTAAACTTTGATGAAAAACTGATTGCAGACGGCGCAAAAATTACAGATACAAGTTCAATTGTTCCTTTAACAAACGGCTGTATCTGCTGTACATTAAAAACTCAGCTTGCACAGAATATTGAGAACCTCATTAAAACCGGCAAGTACGATTATATTATGATTGAAGCAAGCGGTGTATGTGAACCAATGCCAATCGCTCAGGAACTGGAAACAATTAAAAACGGAAAACTCGACAATGTTGTTGGCGTTGTAGATGCTGCCCGTCTTGTTGATGAATTTGCAGGCGGAGATAAGCTTCTTAAAAAAGACATGGAAGAAGAAGACATTGAAAGCCTTTTGGTTCAGCAAATTGAATTCTGTTCAACACTCGTTATAAACAAAAAAGATTTAGTATCTGAAGAGGATTTCAAAAAAGTTCGTGCAGTAATCAATGCAATTCATCCTGGTGTAAAAATATTTGAAACTTCACACGGCGATGTTCCTGTACAGGACATTTTAAATACAAACACTTTCGATTTTGAAACAGTTTATTCAAGTGCCGGCTGGTGCAAAAAGCTTGAAGAAGATGAAGCAGAAGACCACGATGATGACGACCACGAAGAGCATGAACACCATCACCACGATCATGATGATGACGATGAGCACGAAGAACACGAACATCACCACCACGACCACGACGATAACGATGATGATGATGATGAACACGAAGGTCACGGACACCATCACCACCACCACGAACACAAGCACGAAGGTGAAAGTGAAGATGAATATGGTATTGGAACATTTATATACTATAGAAGAAAACCATTTGACCGCCAGCTCTTAGATGAATATGCAAACAAATGGCCAAGAAACATTATCAGATGCAAGGGCTTAATGTGGTTTGCAGATGAACCGGAAATGGCCTGGGTATTTGAAACTGCAGGACGCCAGATTCAGGCAGGATATTCCGGTCAGTGGATTGCAACTGCTCCTGAAAAAGAGAGGGAACAGATTCTAAAAGAAAATCCAAAAATTAAAGCAGACTGGGACAGTGAAGTTGGAGACAGAATGATAAAGCTTTGCATAATCGGACAAAAATTAGACAAAGAAAAGATTTCTGCCGAACTCGATAAGTGTCTCGCAAAATAAAAGTTTATGGTGGTTGAGCTTGTCGGGGCAAAGCCCTCCACCACGAGTTTCACAAAATGCGGTAGTTTCGATACGGCTTTGCCTACTCAACCACCACGCTACTTGCGAGTTCAATCACGCTTCGCAAGTAGTGGTTGTCTTTCCTCCCAAAATATCCGTAATTAAATAAATCTTAAAAATATAAAAAATTAAAGAATTCCAGCCATATATATGATATACTTCTTTTAACATATCTTAAAATTTAAATGAATGTTTTTATGTATATAAAGAGAGGTTAACAATGAAAGTTTCCATGAATGAATTTCACATCAATAAAAGAGTCAGGGACTATGCTGATTTTCCAAAATCATTATTTGAATCTTCTGGAAATTATATATTTGCTAATTTTGATAACGTTCTGAGCTTTCAGAAAAAAATTAACGCTTATATACACAAAAAAAAGAATAAGGACTTAAACCTCAGTGCAGGCGATTTATATGCTATGGGACTTATTGATGAAATTTCCCATTACATCTGCTACTTATATAGAAAAGAAAAAGATGAAAATTCTTTCTTAAACACACTCAATACCTTAAGAGAAAAATTTTCACCTGAAATCATTAAAGAAAGTGAACTTGATTTTCTGGAAGAATTTCCTTCAGCTGATGTTTACCGGGGAAAAATTTCTGCAGAAGAATTTTTAAAAGAAAAAGCAAAAGAAATTGAAACAAATAGAGAACGCGGAAATGATGAACAGATTTTTGAAGAACTCATAATGCTTCATCTTGAAAACGAAAATCCTGCCTTCAAGCCATTTAAAATTCTATTCGATGATACAGGTTTAACACTTAACAAATACTATCCGCAGATATGGAAAGCAACAAAAGAAGCATTTGAAAAGAATCAAAAGTTTGGTCCTTTTAATCACACACTGATTGAAATGCTTAAAGAACCAGTTGTCGCTTATCCTACTTCATTAAAAAAACAGCTTGAGTACATAAAGGAACACTGGGGATATTTGCTTAGCGACAAATTCCTGAAGGCACTTTTACTTGGAATTGATACAATCACTGAAGAAGAAAAAGCATTCTGGGCTCCTCCAAATGCAAACGGAAGCTTACCGGACATGCAGCCCTACTCTTATGAAAACTTAATGAAAGAATACGAAAGATTCAGTCCCGACAAAAGCTGGATGCCGAATGTTGTCCTTATGGCAAAAACAGTTTTGGTGTGGCTGGATCAGCTTTCAAAAAAATACAGCAGGGAAATAAAATACTTAAATGAAATCCCTGACGAAGAGCTTGATGCATTAAAGGATGCAGGCTTTACAGGACTCTGGCTGATTGGTTTATGGGAAAGAAGTTACGCTTCAAAACGAATCAAGCAGATTAACGGAAACCCTGAAGCAGCAGCAAGTGCATACAGTTTATTTGACTATGAAATCGCAGGAAATCTTGGCGGCTGGCAGGCACTTGAAAATCTAAGGTACAGGTGCTGGATTCGAGGCATAAGGCTTGCAAGCGACATGGTACCGAACCACACTGGTATGGACGGCAAATGGGTTGTAGAACATCCTGATTATTTTATCAGTTCAAAAACCTGTCCTTTCCCTCAGTACACATTTAACGGAGAAAACTTAAGCACAGACGGACGCATTTCAATTTATCTTGAAGACCACTACTATTCAAAGACTGACTGTGCTGTATGCTATAAACGCGTTGATAATCAGACAGGCGATGTAACTTATATTTATCACGGAAACGACGGAACCGGTATGGCCTGGAATGACACTGCACAGATTGATTTCTTAAATCCTACAGCACGAGAAGCAGTTATCCAGCAGATTTTAAAAGTTGCACACAATTTCCCTATCATCCGTTTTGACGCCGCTATGGTTCTTGCAAAAAAACACATCAGGCGCTTATGGTATCCGGAGCCAGGACACGGTGGAGACATAGCAAGCCGAAGCCGTTACGCAATGTCTACCCAGCAGTTTGAAGCTGCGCTTCCAAATGAATTCTGGCGCGAGGTTGTAGACAGATGTGCTAAAGAAATTCCAGACACTTTACTTTTGGCAGAAGCCTTCTGGATGATGGAAGGATATTTTACACGCACCCTCGGCATGCATAGAGTTTACAACAGTGCCTTTATGAATATGCTCAAGAAAGAAGAAAACCAAAAGTACAGGGACACTGTAAAAAATACAATCAACTTTAATCCTCAGGTATTAAAACGCTTCGTAAACTTTATGAACAATCCTGATGAAGAAACTGCAGTCGCTCAGTTCGGTAAGGGCGATAAATACTTTGGTGTCTGCACACTGATGGTAACTATGCCTGGTCTTCCAATGTTTGGTCACGGACAGATTGAAGGCTTTGAAGAAAAGTACGGAATGGAATACACAAAAGCTTACAGAAATGAAACTCCTGACCAGTATTTAGTTGACAGACATAAAAGAGAAATTTTCCCTCTCATGCACAAGCGATACATTTTCTCTGAAGTAGAAAACTTTTTATTCTATGATGTATGGGACAACGGCATTGTTAACGAAAACATCTTTGCATATTCAAACCGCTGCGGTGATGAAAAAGCAATTGTATTCTACAACAACAAATATGAAAGGGCACAGGGCTGGATAAAAACTTCATGTTCATACGCCTGCAAAACTGGGCCTAATGACAATGACATTAAACTCGAAACAAAAACTCTGGCCGAAGGATTAAATCTTTCAGGCAAAAAAGAAAATCACTTCCTGCTCTTTAGAGAAAAACGTTCTGACCTGGAATACATCAGGCCTTGCGAAGACATTATCAATAACGGAATGTATGTTGCGCTGAACGGATTTGAAACCCAAATCTATATGGACATCCGCGAAGTAGAAGATACTGCCGACAAAAAATATGCTAAGTTAAATGAAATGCTTAAAGGCGCAGGAACAAAAGACCTGGAAATTTACTGGCAGGAAATTCACTACAAAGAATTATATGATGCCTTAAAAGATGTAATTAATCCTGATTCAATTGCTGTATTAAATTCAGTAAAAGAATCACTTAATCATTTTATTCCTAAGAAAAAGCAGATACCTGACTTTGTTTACATGGCAGATTACATGGATTACATTCACGACAAAGCAGTTAAATTCTTTGAAGTACAGAATAAGTTTGCAAAAGAAGATGATTCACCTGCAGATGAAACTAAAGCAACTTCAAAAGCAAATACTAAAACAAAAGCTTCAGATAAATACAAGGATCCTGAAGAAATTTTTGCAAGATATAAACTGTTGCTGACTGTATTCTACTCGCGCTTTGTACATCTGTATAATTTAAGAAGCACTGTTGATCCAAGACAAATAACACGACCAAAGAATTTGTTTAATTCTATGCACGAAGAAATTCTGAACTCGATTAACAATGTTCACATTTTAATTCCATTCCTCTATTTATTTGCATCTTATGTACCGGATAATTATTTAAAATTCGGATACGAAAGAAAGCTGCTTGAATTACTGGATATGGAAGAATTCAACAATGATGAATTTAAGCTTGCAGTTAAACAGGGAATAATTTGTTTAGGCCTTAATAAAAAATGCAAAACAATAAAAACTGATTTAATCATTTTAAAGCCTATAATCAACCATCTCTTTAATTCACCATATTCATATTTATTAACTGGCGATCATACATACAACGGCGAAAGATGGATCATTAAAGAAACAATTGAAATGGCTATAAAAATGATTTATTTAGTCACATTAAAATCTCAATACAATTCTTCAGTCCCTGAAACTATCTATAAGCTGCTTATGTTTAATCTGGAAAAATCAGAGTATCACAGCGAAAAATTCATTGAACTCTGCCTGCACTCGATTTACAGAAAGAGAAAAGTATTTACAACGCTTGATAACGACGAAGAGACTGAGCCAAAACAAAAGACTAAGAAAGCCCCGGCAAAAAAGAAGAGCCCGGGCAGACCGAAAAAAACTAAAGAAGATTCACAGAGTTAAGTACAGCAATAAGGCTTTCAATGTCACCAGAAGCAATAGCGTCTTTAGGAATAACATTTTTCTTAAAGGCAGCTTCGACATTGGAAGTCATTTTTATTCTTTCACCAATGTTGCTTAAAATAAAATCTGCATTGAGGCAAGGCGACTCTCTGGCAACTAAAACTACAGCGCCATCATCAGAAACAATTTCTTCTTTTCGCTTTAAATATGCTGCGTACGAGGATGAAGTTTCTTTGTCTGCATAAATCTTATACTTTACAAAAAGCTCTTTGCAGGCAGAATTAATTTCTTCTTCACTTACTTTTGCAGGATATACAAAGCTTTTTATTAAGAGCTGATTTGCCTTAAATATATTTTCAAAGCGTTCCATGTTAGAAGGTTCGCTTGCTTTTACTCTAGGCCTTTTTTCAAGCGGGACAAAGCTGTCTACGAGTTTCGCTTTTCCGTCAACATCAACAACTAAATCTTTTGTGGAAGGAACAATGAAACCGTTTAAAGGGAGGGACATTTTCCAGCCGTACAGGCCGCTGACTAAATTGCCGTAATTTCCTGCACTAACTGCATAATATATTTCGCCATTCACAAGATGCTTTATGTGACTGAAAGCATAGGTGTAAAAAAATGCCTGCGGTAAAAGGCGGCCGATATTTGCAGTGTTTGCAACTGTAAGGGAAAACTTTTCTACAAGCTCGGGAGAATCAAAAATTTTCTGTACAAGCTCAAAGCAGTCATCTAAGGTTCCGTCAACTTCTACAGGATAAATATTTCCTCCGTTCCAGACATAATCTTCTTCACAAAGCCCCCTGAAACTTCCCTTAGGAGCAACCAGCACTGATTTCACAAGCTTATTTTTTCTTATAGCCTGAGCAATGCACGCACCAAGTTCACCTGTTGTAACATCAAGTAAAATTGCTTTTTTTCCTTCGTACTGCAAAATTGTTTCCAGGGTTGCAGTTAAATATGAAACGCCAAAGTCTTTAAAGGTTCCTGTGGCGCCGTTATATAATTCAAGTAAAAATAAATTCGAATCTAACTGTTTTAAAACAGGATCTTTTGGGAAGGCCCTTGTTGCAATTGTTTCACAAATAATAGGGCTGAATTCTTTATTAATCATTGCAGAAGTTAAAGAACCTGCAAGACTTGAGAAACTTGTATTTTTATCCGCATATAAAATCCATTTTCTTAAATCAGAATTTTCATCAGGTACATAAAGCCCGCCATCTTTTGGCATTGGAGACAATACTGCTTTTCTAAAATCTACCTGATTAGATGAATCTCTTGTACTAATAAAACGCATAAAACAAGTATAATTAAATGCGACTTTACATTCAACTTGACTGCGATTAAAATTAAAGGAACACAAAAACGACAAAAGATATTGGAGAAATTATGGCTGAACATGTTAATAAGGACTTAATCATTAAAGCATTTCTGGATTGCGTTTTTTATAAATCAACAGGCTCAACAAGTCTTTCAAATATTGCAGACAGATTACATGTAAAAAAAGCTTCTTTATACAATCACTTTAACGGACGCGATGATATTATTTTTCAGACCACACAAAGCTGCAGTGAATACATTAAGGAAATAAATTTTATACCGGAGAATTATGAAAGCGTTGCAGAAAAATATCCGGCAGCTACAGTTTTAAAAGGAATTGTTTCGCGCTATGTTAAGATGAGTGAAAAATCTCCGCTCTTTCAGATTTATACTTTTGTAAACGAGCAGAAATATTTCAGTACACAGGCAGCAAAAATCCTTATCGAAGAAAAAGAAAAATTCATTGAGCAGACAGAAAAAATTTTAACTGCCTTAGTAAAATACAAAAAGCTTTCTCTCGAAGAAAATAAAATTCAAAGTGCTTCAAAATGGTTTGTACACGGCGTAAATGACATCCTGAATTTTTACCTGATGAAACGAAAAGAAATTGTCATGCAGAATCCGGAAACTGGCGACGGAGAATTATTTACGCTGGAAACTGATAACGAAGGACTGGAAAAAATTAATCTGCTTGTAGAAGAGTTTTGTACTTTATTCGAATAATTTTTGCAGTGTCTTAAATTATGATAAAACTTTTAGCTAAGCTTTTTATAAAAGATTACAGCAATTACAACTCAACGGAAGTTCGCACAAAATACGGGCTTCTAAGCGGATTCGTGGGACTCTTTTTTAACACTATTCTTTTTTCACTAAAACTTTTTATCGGCACCGTTACAAAATCAATTGCAATTATTGCTGACGGTTTCAACAATCTTTCTGATGCCTCACTTTCTGTAATTCAATTGATTGGCTTTAAGCTCTCCAACAAAAAGCCTGACGATGAGCATCCGTTTGGACACGGAAGAATTGAATACATCTGCGCACTGATAATTTCTATTTTCATTATTTTAATGGGAATAGATTTATTTAAAGACTCTGTTTTGCGCATTAAAAATCCGGCCGAAACTCAATATTCAATTTATGCAATTATAATTATGGGCGCTTCCATTTTAGTAAAGCTATATATGTTTTTGTACAATCACTTCATTGCGAAAAAAATAAATTCACTTGCAATAGAGACAACTGCAAAAGACAGTTTTTCCGATATGTTTGCAACTTCAGTCGTTATAATTTCAATCGTAATAAATAAAATTACTTCACTAAAAATTGACGGCGTTGCAGGAACATTAGTGGCATCATTTATTTTATACACAGGCTACGATTCTGCGCGGGAAAGTATCAGTTCCCTTATCGGCACAAAGCTTCCGAAAGATGTTTATAAACAGATTGAAACTGAAGTAATGAAAAACAAAACAATTCTGGGAATGCACGATTTGATTATCCACGACTACGGGCCTGAAAGAATGATGGTTTCCCTGCATGTAGAAGTTCCCGGCGACAAAAATATTTTTGAACTGCACGAAATAATTGACAGAATAGAAAACGCAATTTCCAGAAAGTATAACTGCAATACTGTAATTCATATGGACCCGATTGATGTAAACGACGAAAGACTCAAGTACTATAAAAAATTAATCGCAGAAAAAATAAAGGAAATTAATTCACAGCTTGAGGTTCACGACATTAGAAGAAGCAAAAAAAATAAAAAGACAAAACTTTTCTTTGATGTCGTAAAGCCCTATTCGCTTAAAATGAGTAATGAACAGCTATGCGAAAAAATTTCTTCTGCAATTAAAACTGCGGTACCCAACACAAGCTGCAGTATTACGATTGACAATCCCTTATACTAAAAAACTCTCTCACGAATAACTGATTTCTTTTGCTTTTGCAGTAACCTTCTGCTTTAAAGCTTCTACATCATCCTTGTTGTCATTTATGATTCTGACAAAAACTGAACCTGCAACAACTGCTTCTACAACCTTAGAAAGAATTGCTGACTGTTCACCGTTTGAAATTCCAAAGCCGCCATAAACTTTGCTTCCGCCGCTTTTTACTTTGTTCAGAAAATCAATTGTTTTAGAATCGATTGTTGTGTTTGTTCCGGTAATGCCTGCGCGTAAAGCTGCATAGATGTATTTAAAACCAGCCGTTGAAAGTTTTGCAAGCCGTTCATCGCTCATGCTTGGGGCAGCTACAGGAATATTTTCCATTCCATTTTTCCTGCACGCCTGTGTCAGTCCTTCATCGAAATCAAACGGAAGGTCAGGAATTATCATGCCGCTGACTCCGCACTCAGCCGCCTCTTTGCAAAAGTTTTCTATGCCCGGAGTGTAAACCAAAGATGCATAGCTCATCAAATAAAGCGGAACCTCCGGGAACTCTTCATGTATTTTTTTTATGAATGAAAGCCCGTCTGCTGTTTTATATTTTCTGTTTAAAACTTCTGTACAGGCACCCTGAATTGCAGGGCCGTCAGCACTTGGATCGCTGAAAGGAAGCTGTATTTCAAGAATGTCAGCACCGCCTTCAATTAAAGCTTTTGCTGCACTGAATGCGATTTCCTCCGTTGGAAAGCCTGCCACTAAGTGTGCCATCAATTTTATTTTCTGCATTTTATTTTTCTCCTAAAACTTTTGCTTCGTGAATGTCTTTCTTTTCTTCAAGACGCTCTAACTCTGCCTTCAAAAATTCTTTCCATTCTTCCGGGCGGAATACCGGGCTTGTAATAAAAATGTCTTTGTCACCACGACCGCTCATGTTTATAATTACTGCTTCATCTTTTGGAAGCTCTTTTGCAATCTTCATGGCACACGCACCAGCATGAGCACTTTCCATAGCAAATAAAATTCCTTCGTTCTTCGCAAAAAAACTTACGGCTTCTAAGGCTTCTTTATCCAGAATTGAAGTGAACTCTACTCTGCCGCTCATTCCAAGTTCTGCAAGCTGAGGACCAATTCCACAGTAATCCAGCCCTGCACTGATTGAACGCGTAGGAAGTGCCTGTCCGTCTTCATCTAGAAGAAAGCGGCTTTTGTATCCCTGCATGATTCCTTCGCGGCTTGCATTTCCTGTCATGCGGCTTGCGTTTTCACCAATTTCTTTGCCGATACCGCCAGCTTCTGCACCGATTAAGCGGGGACTTTTTTCGTCTATAAAAGGACTGAAGAAACCGATTGCATTGCTTCCTCCTCCGACACAGGCAACCATTGCACCGATTTTAATTCCTCTTTCTGCACACTGCTTCTTTACTTCATTTCCAATTACACTCTGGAAAGTTCGTACAATATCCGGGAAAGGAGCTGGCCCTAAAGCGCTTCCAAGTACATAATGAGTGTTTTCAAAATTCGCAGCCCAGTCCCTCATGGCTTCATTTACTGCATCTTTTAAAGTGCGGCTTCCTGATTTTACAGGAACTACTTTTGCGCCATAAAGTTCCATTGCAGCAACATTCGGCTGTTGTCTTCTTACATCAACTTCGCCCATGTAAACAATGCATTCAAGCCCGAGCTTTGCACAGGCAGCAGCAGTTGCAAGCCCATGCTGACCTGCACCGGTTTCTGCTATGATTCGTGTCTTTCCCATTTTCTTTGCTAAAAGGCACTGACCGATTGCATTGTTGATTTTATGAGCACCGGTATTTGCAAGACCTTCAAGCTTTATGTAGATTTGTGCACCGCCTAAAAGTTTTGTTGCTGTTGGTGCGTAGTACAAAGGTGTTTCTCTTCCAATATAATCTCTCCGGATTATTTCAAGTTCATCCAAAAATTCTTTGTCATTCATATAATATTTAAAAGCAGTTTCAAGTTCATCCAGTGGACGACGCAAAACTTCTGCAACATACTTTCCGCCAAACCGTCCAAAAAATCCGCAATTACTTTCCATATATTTTTTCTCCTCTCGATTTTATTTTTACTCTAAAGCACTTTTCACATTTTCAAAAAAATTATGAAGCTTTACAAAATCTTTTTTTCCTTCTTCTTTTTCAACACCGCTGGAAACATCTATTAGCTCAGGCCTGTACAGTTTTATTACAGCCTGTACATTTTCAGCATTTAACCCGCCGGCAAGCCATAAAGCTTTTTCACCGCTTATATCAATTAGTTTTTCAAGCAATGGAGTTTTTACTGTTTCACCTGTTCCACCACAAGTTCCATTCTTAGAAGAATCTATGAGCACCCGTGGCTGACCCTTTAGTTTTAAATTTTTATACATTTCCAGAGACTCATCGTTTTCAAGACCAAGGGCAGCAAAGCGCGGAATGTTTTCAAAATCAGATTCTAAAAATGAAGGCAGGGACTCACCGCACTTTCCATGAAACTGAACTGCATCAACAATTTCTTCCTGAGCAAGTTTTAAGGCCTCTTTTCCACTTTCCGATTGAACACTTGTAATAACTGCAACAAGCAAGGGCCTTTCTTCCAGACTGTATTTACTTTCGATTTCGCTTTTAAACTGCTTTACAAAATCGTAAGTGGTACATCTTTTTCTTCCTTCTGCAAAAATAAAACCCAGAATGTCAGCGCCTTCTTTTATTGCTTCAAGACCGTCAGCACTATTTGTAATGCCGCAAATTTTTATCATGGGCTTATAAGAAAAACTGTTTTTGTCTTTCAGTCGGGATGCATATTTAATCCAGAAATTTCCTGCCTGAGAAGTTTTTGTCTGTGCAAATCTTTCTGCAAATACCTGTGCTTTATTTACATCGCGGGCAACAGCTTCTCCCATAAGGATTGCACTAAAGCCCATGGCAGAAACAAGAGCTACTGCTTCTTCACTTAAAATTCCTGACTCGAAAATAACCGGAACTTCTGCATTATACCTTTTGCAAATGTCACAAATTTTTTTATACATCATTGCTGGAATTAATGTATCAATGGAAAAATCCTTTAAGTTCCTGCTGTTCACACCAACGGCTAAATTTTGCGGAGCGACTTCCAAACACTTTTCAAACTTCATTAAATCGCTGTCGAGCCTTAGTTCAACAAATGCTGTCATTCCAAATTTTTTGCACTCTAAAACCAAAGCTAAAATTTCTTCTACAGAAAGCATCCGGGCAATCACTAAAACTGCATCGGCACCGCATCTGTACGCAACTTCAACTTCTTCCGGCGCATACAAAAAATCTTTTCTGAGCACAGGAGTATTTGGAGCGGCTTTAACGGCATCCATTAAATCCTGCAGATTTCCCTTAAAATAATTTTCTTCGGTTAAGCAGCTTATGGCACACGCACCTGCACCCTCATATAATTTTGCCTGAGTAGAAGCAGATAAATCCGGCGCGATTAGTCCTTTAGAAGGGCTTGCTCTTTTTATTTCTAAAACCAGTCCTCTACCCGAAGGAAATTTGTGCACGACTTTTTTTTCTCTATGCAAAGGAATTTTATAGCCGAGTTCAAATCCTCTTTCTGCAATATCAGTTTTTCTTTTCTGTAAAATTTCTTCGATTATGTTAGAGCTCATTTGAAACCTTTTTTACTTCTTCGATTTTTGCAAGAACCCTTCCGTCCTCTAAAGCTTTTTTCGCTTCAAGATAGCCTGCTTTAAGCGAAGGAACTTTTCTTGCTATGTACAGAACAGCACCTGCGTTCAGAGCAACTGCTTCTTTAATGGTTTTGCGGCCTTTTCCGTTAAGAACATCAAGAGCAAGCTGAGCATTATCGGCACCGCTTCCTCCCGCAAGTTCACTTTCATCAACTCCACTAATGCCAAAATCTTCCGGCTTAATGACTGCCTTATAGGCTTTGTTATTTTCATCAATCATATAAACATGAGTGTGAGCACACGGAGAAATTTCATCGTAGCCGTCTTCGCTTGTAATAACCATGACACGCTCTGCCCCTAATTTTTTAGAAGCTTCTGCAACAGGTTTTAAAAGCTTATCCGAGTACACGCCGAGCATCTGGAACTTAGCGCCTGCAGGATTTGTTAAAGGTCCTAACACATTCATCAGGGTTTTAATTCCTAAAGCCTTTCTGACAGGTGCCGCAAAACGCATTGCACTGTGATAGATTGGTGCCATTAAAAAACCAAAGTTTGTCTTTTCGATTAACTGTGCAGTTTTTTCAGGAGGATTATCAATTTTAATTCCAAGCGCTTCATAAAAATCTGCTGCCCCGGATTTACTTGAAACCGCTCTGTTTCCGTGCTTAGCCATAGGAAGTCCGCAGGCAGAAGCAGTCAGGGCCGAAAGTGAACTGATGTTAAAGCTTCCCTTTCCGTCTCCGCCGGTTCCAACAATTTCTGCAAGATATTTACCGTCTACAGGAAGGACTCTTTTTTTCTTACACAAAACAGAAGCACAGCCGGCAAGTTCAGATGCAGCAGGTCCTTTACAGGCAATTGCAGTTAAAACAGAAGAAGTAATGCGTTCGTCTAAAATGCCGTCAGTTAAATCTTCCATAAACATTTCTGCTTCTTTTTCAGTTAAGTCCTGACCTGCAACAATTTTGTTTAAAAGATCCGCAACAGGAAGACTCTCCCTTCTGTAAGTTAAGAACGCACTCAAAACTTTTGCACAACCTTCAGACGCAATGCTTTCAGGATGAAACTGAATTCCCTCGATTGGAAGCGTTTTGTGACGGATGCCCATTATGTCACCGTCTTTTGCGCGGGCAGTAACTTCAAAATCAGAACTCAAAGATTTTTCTTCTACAACAAGACTGTGGTATCTCGTAAACTTTCCGCTCTTTCCTAAAGTCCTGAAAATTCCTTTGCCGTCTAAATCAATGTCTTCTACAATGCCGTGCTTTATAAACTTTGCATTTACAATCTTAGCACCAAAAATTTCTCCTATAGCCTGATGACCGAGACAAATGCCAAGGATAGGAATTTTACCCGCAAAATATTTTATGGCTTCTTCACTGATTCCTGCATCACTTGGTTTTCCAGGACCGGGAGAAACAATCAGGTACGAAGGATTTAAAGCTTCACAGTCTTTAACAGAAACTTCATCATTTCGAACAACTTTAATTTCCTGCGAAGTAATTTCTGCAAGTGCCTGTACAACGTTATATGTAAACGAATCGTAATTATCTATAACTAAAATCATTTTTCACTCCTCATTTTTTTTCGCCAGTAACAACTGCCATAAGGGCGCCTAGTTTTTCATTTGTTTCTTCAAACTCTCTTTCGCTCTCACTGTCATAAACAATGCCTCCGCCAGCCTGAAGCGAC
>JAEELR010000267.1 GCA_016282835.1 Treponema sp.
CTTATATGCTGCACATTTTCCAGCGGAAATTAATTCAGCTATTTTATTTTTTATTCTATCTGATTTATATTGTTCATTCGAATCAATTATGTCGTTCCATGTAATCGAATAGGTAAATGTAACGGTATTATCAGAATTTTTTCTTGCCAATACAGAGACATATACGTCTCCGACCTTAGAATTTGAACCATGTAAATATGAATATCCCGTAATAGCTTCAGTATTTTCCATTTCCCCATGAAAATTAAAATCAAAAGTCATTTGATCTTCAAAACCATTTATTTCAACTTGCTCATTAAAATTTGCAAGAACTTCTGATGCTACCTGTAAACGCAATTGATCATTACTTCTCATATAATTCTGCCACTTTTCTGAATCACATTTTTTTTCAGTTCCATTACCAAATAAATAATGTAATAAGATCTCAATACCAAATTCATCACTTTTTAAATGATCAGAAATTTTTACGTTATTATTTCTTCCAGCCCTACCATCCGGATCCACATACTTAACAGGATTATTCCCCGCGTAATGATACAGATTGAAGTTGACAAAATTATACACCCCACCCATTCCTGGCAAATTTTCATTGTGCTTCCTATCTTCATCGCTTACGGGTGCAGCCGGAATGTACTCCCCCAGCGCCGGGTCTGCGGACAGCCACATGGAATACTTGGGGTCCAGGTATCTTGCGACATGCACGTTTTGGGCATGGATTTCCCCTACAGGCGCATTTTAAGCTTACGCGGAATCCACAGACAAGACGACTCTACAAAGAAAAAGCACTCGGAATAACCACTTGGCAGAAAATTTCTTAACCAGAGAATGCATTTTCTTCGCAGCTCAATGCCTCATGAACAGCATTGAGTGCATCTTTCGTAATGTCAAAGACCGTCCCCCGCTTTTCATGGCAAACAGGGGTGTGGGTAGAATAGATTCTGAATTATTTTACTTATTCAAGACGCTCATATACTGCTGCGGTGTCATTACTGCTATTTTAGGATTCTTATAGTCCCGGACATTTCTTGTAATCACCAAGTCAACTTTGTTCTCCAGAGCCGTAAAATATTGAAGTGCATCTTCAAAATCCGAAAACTCAGAATTCAAGGCCAGGTCAACCTCCTTAGAATTTACAGAAACAACATCAACAATAAGCCTCAGCTTCCTCAGGCTCTCCTTTGCTTTTTCAATTCCAAGATGCTTCCTAAGCAGATAATAGACATTTGCAAAAACTAAAGAAGTTGTAACAAGCCTGACTTTCTTCTCATCTCCCAGTGTCAAAACTTGTGCAGAATGCAAATAAAACCCTTCTCTCTTTTCCAAGACATCTAGAATTACATCGGAATCTACAAAAATACTTCTACTCATATTTTCTTTCCAAATAATCGATATAATCTTCTCCGGTATCTTCACTTGGAATTATCCCGCTCAGCTCCTGAACAAGTGGAGATATTTTATCAGTTGTATTCCTGGAAGAAAGTATGCTTTTGAAAAAATTCTCTACAAGCTGAGAAATGCTGTAATTATTTTCACTTGCATATCCCTTCATTGAAGCTATAACCGCAGTATCCATACTTAACGTTAATTTAGAGTTCATAAAAGCAGCCTCCTTTACGTATATATTATCATATATTATACGTAACGTAAAGCCTATATTCTCAAACTGCCCTGCTGTATCGTTCATCAAATTGAGCCATGCTTAACATACTTTAGCGGATGCTTCCCATAACCGTAATTTTCCGGCGGTTGCCTGCCTGAAGGCATGCCGGGCTTTCCGGGGTTCCGCCTTTCGGCTCCATTGCTCCGCAACGGCTTCGCCGCCCCTACAATCCCTAACCGGTCATCGGACATAAGTACCATCTGCAAACATTGCATTTATTGTAACGCCACTGCAAAGAAAATACACTCACTTGTCAGACAGATTCCGAAACTAGTTCAGAATGACTTTGCTTACTGAATATATTTTCTTCGCAGCACAAAACTCCATGAACAGCCTTGTGCTGCATTACTCGTCATGTCAAAGAACATTGCCATCTCGACGCGTGCTTCATTCATGGGGGATGCGAGAAATGGTAAAAATTCAAATGTGCATAAATGTGAACAATTTTCTATGCTATAATTTTTTCTATTGATTCAATTATTTCTCTAGTTGAAGTTTTTTCAAAACTTAAAAAGGCAGGATAAAATTCTTTCTTCACGGAGTTTTCTTTTACCCTTTTGATAAATTCAACGGGAGAAATCTGACTATTCACAGTCTGTTCACTTTTCCGTTTTGCATCTTCGATTATCTTTTGAAACTCAGCATTTCTTTCCAAAAGCACAGGCAACAGATATTTGTCGAGCGAAATAAGCAGCTTTTCTATAAACCCAAGCATCCAGCCTTGATTTGGAGCACAGACAATTCCCTCATAAATTTCATCTATATTTGGATAATCAAAGTATCTTAACGGAAGAAAAGGTTTTGGACTGCCATTTGGAATAATTATTCGACCATGAAAAAAAAGAGATGGACATCTATAATCATAAAAAAATGAAATGTCATTTTTTACTGCTGTATTGTTACATATTTTAAAACCTTTCAATTTAAAAAATTGATTAAATACATTTCCAACATATTTATTAGCAAATAAGATCTCTTCATACGAACATGAATCTTTATTCAAATCAATCAACATATTATGTTCTCCTCCTTATGGTGTAACAATAGCAGCTGGATCAAGTTGTTTTACATCACAAGCCGTTGCTGCTATTTTGTCATCAA
>JAEELR010000268.1 GCA_016282835.1 Treponema sp.
ATTCTGGGACTTGGCAGCGGAATTGTTTTATTCAGTAAGCTTATATCTTTTTTGTTTGAGAAATTTCCTTTCCAATTAAATTATCTTTTTACGGGAATAATTTTAGGCAGCATCCCGATGATTTATGGTTTTATGATTAAAAATAAAACTGAGCAGATAAAGGCCTTGAAGGAAGAAGAAGAAACTAAAAAAAATAAAATTGTACTTCCTTCCGTTTCAACTTTTGCTGCAATGATTTTTGGTCTTGCTGTAATTATTGCTTTGGGAATTCTCGAAAAGAAATTTGATTCTTCATCTGATGCAATTGATGTGAAAGTAAATTTTGTGCTTTGCATTAAATTATTCTTTTCAGGTTTTGTAGCTGCGGTTGCAATGCTTGTTCCTGGAATTTCCGGTTCATTTATTCTAGTTGCTTTAGGAAGCTATGCAATTATTATTTCTGCAATTTCAAATCTGTTTTCTTCATCAAATATAGTTAACTCGCTTTTGATTTTGTTTCCTGCAGGTCTTGGTGTTCTAGCGGGATTATTTGCCGGTGCTAAATTGATAAGTCTTCTGCTGGAGAAAAAAGAAGAACAAACTTATGGAGCAATTTTTGGGCTTGTCTTAGGCTCTGTATTTTTTGTTTTTCCGGGATTCAAAATTTTATCTGCATCGGTTTTAATCTGCCTGTCCTGCATCCTGTGTTTTATCGCCGGCTTCTGCCTTTCATTCTTCAGTTCAAGAGTTAAAAGTAAAGAGTAAACTTTGCTTTTGATTTAGCACATTTTTGACTGTAAAGATGTACTAAATAAAATAGCACTTCCATTCAATGTCGTTTAAAGGAATGCGTGTTATAATATTAGAATATTCATATTGAATTTTTTGAGGTTATTTATGGCTGAAGTTAATAACAGAAAAAAGATACCGGTAATTCTTTATATTTTAAACTTTCTTATTGTATTTCTTCCTATGGTTGTACTTAATTTTTATTTTGCAGGAACAGGTTTTTGCTTAGGACCTAATACAACATTCGGGCAGAATGCAGGTGCTTTAGGAAAAATGGCTTTTACACCACAGGCTATGATTTATATTGTTGTTTTTTGTACCGCATATTTTGCAGTTTCCGCTGTTATTTATAAAAAAATGTCAGAATACGACGGCACAGAAGAGTCTGCTGATAAATGTAATAAATTGTCTTCTTTTCTGTTTGTATTTGATGCTTTAGTTGCGAATATCCATTTTATTGTTAATGCTATTCTTTTGACGAGCAATTCAGGTTTTCTTGCAGGTTTTAAACGGATTTCATTTATAGTTACTTATTTTGGATTCAGCGATTTAATTGCAATTTCTGTAATGAGTATCTGGCTTATAAAATTTGAGGAATGGCAGCATTTTATTCCATTTAAATCAAAGGATGCCAAAATAGGAATCCTTGTAAGAGATATTATGGTTGTTTCATTTACCTGTCTTTGTATTGCTTTAGTTGTTATTGGTTCCCTTTTATTTTTCAGGGATTTTATTGGTGAAGATTTTACAGTTAAGCAGCTTACTTTTTCTAAAATACTTCCGATTTTATCACTTGCTATTGCGTTAGATATTTTTGATGTTTTTATTTTACTCCGTGGAATTTTAAGAAGATTAAAAAGTGTTCAAGAGTTTTGCGCATATTTTGGTGAAGGAGATTATACAGCATCTCCTTTAGTTATAAGCAGTCGTGATGAATTTGGTCTTTTGGCTTTGGACTTAAATGATTCATATTTTAAGACAAGAGAGCTTTTAAAACTGCTTGCAGATAATGTTAAAACCAGTGATACGATTGCAAATGAACTTAACGAGAATATGACTGAAACTTCCGAAAGCGTAGAAAAAATTATCAGCAATATTTCAAATGTTCGCGAGCAAATCGAGAGTCAGTCATCAAGTGTAGAAGAAACATCTTTAACTGCAAATGAAATTGAAGCTAATATCAAGACCCTGAATGAAACTATAGACAATCAGCTGGCCGGCGTTGAACAAAGTTCTGCTGCTGTCCGACAGATGCTTGCCAATATTGATAGCGTTACAACAATTCTCGCCAAGAATGCAAAGGCTGTAAATGACTTAAATGATGCCTCGCTGTTGGGTCAGTCAAAGATTAAAGAAAATGTTGTTCTGTCAGAAAAAGTTCTTGCAGAAAGCGGCGGTTTAATTGAAGCTTCCAAAGTAATCCGAAACATTGCATCTAAAACAAACCTGCTTGCCATGAATGCTGCAATTGAAGCGGCTCATGCGGGTGAAGCCGGTACAGGTTTTGCTGTTGTTGCCGATGAAATCAGGAACCTTGCTGAACAGAGTAACACACAGGGTAAAAAGATTGCTGAAAGTTTGAATGGTCTTGAGGGAATCATTAAGAGTGTAAGCGTAAGTACAAAAGAATTACAGACTGAATTCAATAAGATTTTTGAACTCACACAGGTTGTAAAGCAGCAGGAAGAAGTTGTTAAAAATGCAATGCAGGAACAGTCTATAGGCAGCGGCCAGATTATTCAGGCTATGCGTAATATTGATGATTCTTCCGACTCTGTAAAACAAAGTGCATTAAAGATGCTTGAAGGCGGACAGAAAATTTCTTCTGAAATGGAAATGCTTGGAGAAATTTCGCTTAAGATTTCAAGCAGTATAATGGAAATGGCTGGTGGTACAGATCAAATTATGACTGCTGTTCGGGAAGAAAATATTTCTTCTCAAAAGAATAAGGAAACTATAAATACCTTAAATTCTGAGGTTTCAAAATTTAAGCTCGATTAGGTTCCCGAGTGTGGATTAGTTTCCCGGGCGATTTAGAATAATTTGGAATAATTCAGGCCACAAGTCAGCATAAAAAATCTTCTGCTGTTTCATTTATAATCTCTATTTATCTTCCGATAATTAAAGTATGCGCAGAAGTTTTTTTTTCATTTTAATTGCATTTGTTTTAAATATATGTGTTTATGGTCAGATTAAGCCTTTATATCAGTTACCGGATGTTGTTCCTTCAAAACAGATTAGGGAAAACGATGAACCTTTTTTAGTTGGTACAGATAACGGCCTTTACAGAATCCTTTCAAATGGAATTGCTGAGCCTTTATGGAATGAATGTAAAATTTCTTTTATTCATAAAACACAGGATAAGTGGTGGTTCATTTGCGAAAAAGGAATTTTATGTTCTGAAGATTTAAAACACTTTACTCTGCAGAATAATGGACTTCCTTCTTTAATAATAAAAACTTACGACGGTAAAAATAAGCATCTCGTAAACAAAGCTGCCCTGCTCAAGGATTTATCTTCTGATCCTTTTGACCCGAATATTTTAGTTACAGCAACAAAAGATAATGTGTACCTTACAAGAAATGGCGGAACTTCCTGGGAAAAAATCGGTTCAATGAGCCGCGGAACTTCGGGCATCAAAGCAGTGGCTGTTTCTCACATGGCTACTTATGCAAGGGATGGAAGCCTTACTGGTTCAGAACTTGTTGTATTCATGATTCATCCAATTTATGGTTTCAGCTATTACCGTGCAGATGCCCCTCATCCTGCATGGACAGATGTCAGTGCCGGTTTTGGCGCTCTCCCGGGATTTACTCAGCCAGATGAAATTGCAGACATTCTTCCTGTTGTGTGCCGCGATGCAAATGGAAAAATGTACACTGAGCTTTACATGACAAATACTTATATCCCGAATATTTACCGTTTCAACTGGAAAACTAAACGCGCAGAAAAAGTTTATGAAGGTAAAGATAAAATTCAAACAATGGACGGTTTATGCCAGTCAAATGATAAAATAGTTTTTGTCGAGCCGGGTAAAGTTTCTTCGTTCTCGCTTGCATCAAAAACTGTCAGCGACTTACAGGAATTTAATAACTGGAGACTTTATTTGAATGTTCCTCGTTCACTTGTTTCTTCGGCTTATGTACCTAAATCGATTTCAGGCTGTGAAACTTCTTTGCAGTTAAATGAATTGTGGCTCCTTACTCCGGATTTCCCTTTAACTGCCTGGGGTGAAAAAGCGGATTCAAGAAAAGCTGTTTATGCAAGTGTCTATCAGCTCAGGCTTCAGGAAGGAATTGATAAATACAAGCGCATTGTCCGCGATAACAAACTTAATTCTTTAGTAATTGACATGAAGGATGATTACGGACTCCTTCGTTTTGATCCAAATTCTGAGCTCCTCAAAAAAATGGGTAAAGTTACTCAGTATAAAATTGATGTAAATCATTGTGTTTCTGAATTCAAAAAAGAAGGAATTTATTTAATTGCACGAATTGTTGTGTTTAAAGATAAAGCGCTTTCAAATTACGATAAAAAACAATACGCAGTCTGGGACTCTTCTAAAAATGTTCCGTGGGTTGGAATAAGAGGTTACGAAGATGTAGCTGGCGAAGACGGAAAAACCGGCGGCAAAACTGCTGTATATTATGATGAAAACTGGGTTGATCCTTACAGCGAAAAAGTGTGGGAATATAATGTTGAAATTGCCCGTGAACTTGTTGCAAGAGGCTTTGATGAAATTCAGTTTGATTACATTCGTTTCCCGACAGACGGAATCAATTTAGGAAAGGCTTCCTTCAGATGGCGCGACAGTGGAATGGATAAAGAAAGTGCTTTGATTTCATTCCTTTCGTATGCAAGAAAAAATATTAATGCACCGATTGGAATTGACATCTATGGAGCAAACGGCTGGTACAGAAGCGGCACCCGCACAGGTCAGGATGTTGAATTGATGAGCGAGTATGTTGATGTAATCTGCCCTATGTATTATCCGTCGCATTTTGAACAGGATTTTCTAGAGTTTGATCCTAAGCAGGAAAGACCCTACAGAATTTATTTTTATGGAAGTTACAGAAATACTGTAATGGGAAGAAATAAAATTGTAGTTCGTCCGTGGGTTCAGGCATTCAGAATGGGTGTACGTTATGACCGTCAGTGGTACAATAAAGATTATGTTTTAAGGCAGGTCTTTGGTGTTCGTGATGGATTAAATCGCGGCTATATGTACTGGAACAATTCCGGCGGCTATTACGAAGATATAAGTCCCGACCCACAGAATGAAGAAATTTCTCCATGGCATAAAGACGAATGTGATTTGCAAAAAAGATTACCTGCGTTTAGCAGCGACCATAAGGATTCAAAAAACTTAAGTGAATTGCAGAGAGCCTTAGAAGAAGAAAGAAATAAAAAAATGATTTCAATTTTAGACACTGTTTTAAATCCTGAGGATGAAAATGAAGCAGGAACTATAACAATACCTCTTTTAAGAATAAATGCTTTTGGAGGCGAATAATGACAAACTTGGGTTATACTCCAGAGGAAGCAATCGTTGCAGTTTCAACTGCTATGGCACCGGGCGCAATTGGTGTTGTCCGATGCAGCGGTAAAAATTCAATCGAGCTGACAGCAAATGTTTTTTCCAGACGAAACGCTTTACTTGAAGCAAAAGGAAATACTTTAGTTTACGGCTGGATTATTAATCGCGCTGAAGAGAATGCAAAAATTGATGAAGTAATGCTTGGCGTGTACAGGGCTCCCAAATCCTACACCGGCGAAGACATGGTAGAGATTTTCTGTCATGGTGGTTTAAGTGTTGTAAATGCAATTTATAATCTCCTTCTAAAAAATGGATTTAGAAAAGCTCAGCGCGGAGAGTTTACCTTCAGGGCCTATGTAAACGGAAAAACTGATTTAACGAAAGCGGAAGCAATAAAAGAAATCATTGACAGTAAAACTGAAAGCGGAAGAAATAAAGCTGCTTCACGACTTGCAGGTTCATTATACAGTGAAATCGATTCCATAAAAAAACTTATTGTAGATACACTGGCTTCGATTCAGGTAGAAATTGAATATCCTGAAGATGAAGAAACCATAAGCGAAACTTTTGACAGTAAAGATTTATTACTCGCAAAGGAAAGACTTTCATATCTTGTGGATTCCTGGAAAAGCGAAAAACTGTATCAGGATGGAGCTCGTGTAGTTTTATGCGGAAAAACAAATGCGGGAAAATCGAGTCTGTTTAATTCAATGCTCAAAGAAGAACGGGCAATTGTTAGCGATATTGAAGGAACCACCCGTGACTGGATTGAAAGCTGGATTGATATAGAAGGAATTCCTATCCGTTTATTTGATACAGCGGGTTTAAGAAAAACTGATGATTTAATAGAAGCACGAGGTGTTGAGCTTACAAAAGATTTATCTGAAGATGCTGATTTATTGTTATACCTTGTTGACTCAAGATTCGGTTTATCTAACGAAGACAAAAATTTTATCTCATCACAAAATCAGGTTCCAAAAATTCTTGTCTGGAATAAATGTGATTTTGAAGACAGTATGAAGTGTCCTTCGGCGGAAACAATGGGCTTTGAACAGGTAATTTGTATCAGTGCAAAAAATGGATACGGAATCGGAAACTTGTCTACAGCAATAAAAAATATTTTGTTGAAAGGAAAAACGAAATCGAAAGACGGCTGTGCTTTAGGAAGTGAAAGACAAAAAGTAAGCGTACAGAATGCTTTAGAGTGTGTAGAACATGCCCTTCAGGTTGTACAGGAAGCAGCTTTAGGACTTGATGCTGTAGTTCAGGATCTGGAAGACTCGTTGGATTTTCTGGGTGAAGTAACAGGAAGTGTAACCCCGGAGGATATCCTTTCCAGTGTATTCGCAAATTTCTGTGTAGGAAAATAAATATATAAGAGCAGGTGAAGTTGTATGTCAGTTTTAGAAGGTTTTTTGTTGGGCTTATTGCAGGGCGTTTCTGAGTTTTTACCAATTTCTTCGAGTGGTCATTTAAAACTTGCTCAGAAATTATTTGGACTTTCAGAAGTTCCACTTTTGTATGATGTATTTTTACATTTAGCAACACTACTTGCTGTAATAATATTTTTCAGAAAAAAGATCTGGACTCTCTTGTGTACATTTGTAAATTTATTTCGCAAAAAAAATAATGCAGGACAGTCAGATGAAACACAAATTCTAAAACAAAAAAATGACAGGGCATATTTGCTTGCAATTATAATAGCAACTTTTATAACAGGTGTGATTGGAATCTGCACTTCAAAACTTTTAGACGAAGATTTGTTTCCGTTAAAGCTGGTTTGCGCTGGTTTTATTGTAACTGCAGTCTTTTTAATTTTAAGTTCATTCGTAGAAAAAATAAATTCAAGAAAAAATTTTCAATCAGAAGAAGTCCAGGAAAAGCCAATTAAATGGTATCAGGCTTTAATAATTGGGTTTGCACAGGGACTTGGAACTTTACCCGGTATCAGCCGTTCAGGAAGCACAATCGCCGGCGGATTATTTTGTGGTATAAACAGAGAAACTGCAGGTGAGTTTTCATTTATAGTTTCAATCCCGGCAATCTTAGGCGCGTTTATTCTTGAGCTGAAAGATTTAGGTGAAGTTTCTTCGGCTGTTGGTGTATGGCCTGTTGTAGCAGGTTGTGTTTCAGCCTTTGTGTCAGGTTACTTAGCGCTTATGCTTTTGATGAAATTAATAAAAAAAGGACACCTTGAGTGGTTCGCCGTTTATCTGATTCCACTGGGAATTGCAGGTCTGTTTGTTTTTTAATTGATTTATAACAGGTTTTAAAGCGTGCGGGAAAGATTAGGGGTTTGGGGGAAAGAAAAACACGCTTCGCAAGTAGCGGTTGTCGTTCCCCCAAAAAAAAGTTATTTCTTTTTAAGCCATTTAAACAGTTTTACCAAAAGTCCAACTCTTCCAAACAAAAGCCAGAACAGGAATGCCAGAACAAACACAATTGGAATGCCAAAAATAAAAATGTAGAAAATCGAAATAAAAAGCTTAGCAATAAAGTTTACAAAATTCTCACCGAATGCCCTGAAATCCTCTCCTAAGTCAGGCCATTTAAAACCTTCCCTGTCAAAGCCCGTCGGTAAATTCATAGTCATATAGATAGTCGAAAAATCAATTTGATTCACAAGGCGTTTCATCCTTCCTTCCATAACTTCAATCTCAGAAGTAACGTTATTGAGCTGCCTTTCAACCTCCAGTAAATCTTTTATATCCTTTGCCTGTCCCAAATATACTTCGAGCTTTTTCTGCATAATCCGTTTAGTCTCAAGGCGTGTCTTCAAATCATAAAATTCTTCTGTTACATCAGTGTTATTTACGCTTCTGTATTTTATCTTTCCTAAACTTCCGGCCCTGTTCATTGCCTCTTCAAAATTGCTTTCAGGAACTTTCACTGTAACACTGAAATAATTTTCTTCGGTTGAAGAATTTGTAATATAACCGTTAAAGTTTTTTGCAAAATCGTTCACAGTTTCTTCTATGTCAGTCAGGCTCTCAACTTCTAAAGTGAGATTCCCTGTTTTAATAAGTTTGCGTTCAGTTACAGCCTGTGCATCCTGCGAAGACATTCCGGCACTTTCTTCATAAATCTCTTCTGTTTCCCTAAATGCAGCACTTTCTGCCTTGCTCATAAAATTAACAGAATTAAGTTTCATTTCCCGTGGAATTGCATTTACTGTTTTACCTGCAGTTCTTTTTGTGCAGGAAACCAAACTAAAAATTTGAACCAAAGAAATAACAAACAGAATTATAAAACGATTCTTTTTTGCATTCATATAAATCCTCCAGTGTATAAAATATAAATCCTCTTATCCCCAAAAAGTAACAGTAAAAAAGCTTTTCTGCCGGCATATAAATCTTATTGAGAACAAGTGAAATTTATTATATTCTATTACAATGCAATACGAAGTTACAGCGACAAGGCGTAGACCTCAGAGCTTTGAAAATTTAGTTGGACAGGAATTTGTTGTTCAAACCTTTAAGAATTCCATTCAGTCAGGAAAGATTGCTCATGCTTATCTTTTTTCCGGCCCTCGTGGTTGTGGTAAAACTTCTACCGCAAGAATTCTGGCAAAAGCATTAAACTGTGTACACGGACCTACAGCAACTCCCTGCGGCGAATGTGAAATCTGTAAAGAAATCACTGCAGGATCTTCTTTAGATGTTATCGAAATAGACGGTGCTTCAAATACAAGTGTTGATGATGTTCGACAGATTAAAGATGAAGTTCTGTTTCCGCCAAATTCAAGCCGCTATAAAATCTATATAATCGATGAAGTTCACATGCTTACTAAAAATGCGTTCAATGCTCTTTTAAAAACAATTGAAGAGCCGCCGCCATACGCAATTTTTATTTTTGCCACAACAGAATTACAGAAAGTTCCTGCCACAATCAAGTCCCGATGCCAGCAGTTTAATTTCCGCTTAGTGCCGGTTGAAAAAGTAAAAGAGCAGCTTGCCCAGGCTTGTGCAGAAATGGGGCTTGAAGCAGAAGAAGAAGCTTTGTATTGGATAGCGCGTGAAGCCGGTGGAAGTATGCGCGATTCATACACTTTGTTCGATCAGATTGCAGCTTTCAGTGATAAAAAAATTACCTATGAAAAGATTAAAGACAAATTGGGTCTTGTAGGCGTTGATTCGTTAAACACTTTGTTCGAGCTGTGTGTCGATTCAAAATCGCAGGATGCCTTGCTTTTAATTGATGATTATTTACAGAGCGGAGTAAGCATTGATACTTTGATTTCTAACTGCTCAGATTATTTACGCTCATTGTTGCTCATCAGAAATGGTGTTCTAAAAGAATCTTTGCTGGGACAGAATCCGGAGCGTTTTTCTAAAAAAGTTTTAGATGCATGGAATAATGTAAAAATAGAAAGGGCTTTAAGCATTTTCCTTCAGCTTTACAGGGACATAAGATATTCCCTGAATCCAAGGTTTGAGCTGGAACTTGCTTTCTCCCGTCTCTGCTGGTTAGGCGAGTATGTAAGTTCAACTGATGTAAAAAAAGCTATTGATTCAGTTAAGCCTGTAATGTCACAGCTTTCCTTTGCCCGTAAGATTGAAGTGAATGAAAGCGGAGTGTCTTCCGTTCCTGCAGCAGCACGCGAGTCAGAAGCTTCAGGCAGCACAGACACTTCCAGCGGCTCTGGTACACCTGCCAATTCCGGCAAGAGTGAAGTTCCCGTTTCTGAAGTGAAGTCCAATACAGAAAACAAACTTCCTGCAGGAATGCCAACTTTTAGCGCGCTTCAAAACGAAGGTGGGGGACAGGCAAACCCTTTTAGCAATGGCGGAGCTGAACCGCCTTATATAAATTCAGCAAATCAATGGTCTCAAGATTATTATTCGGATGAAACTCAGGAAGAGAATTTTTTTGATGAAGCCAGTGATTTCAATGAAGAAAATGATAATGCAGACGAGTCCAGTAAAAATCAAATCGATGAACAAAAAATTCAAACCTTTGCAGATTTACAGGATTCTGATTCACAGGAAGAGCAGGAAAAGCCTGTCATAAAACAGATAAGCCTTGACTCCCTGGATAAAAACGATTTTGAAAGCGTTAAGCAATATCTGGTTTCTGTATTTACAAATCAGGAAGAAGCCCTGACTGCAAGCTGCGTTATGTCTTTAAGAAACTGGCGCATGGAAGGTTCAGTCATAAATGTAGAAGTTGAAAACCAATTTGAATTACAGACAGCATTAAATTATGTTGCAAAAATTTCTGCTGAACTTTCAAAAATATACGGAGAAACAAAAACGCTTAAAATCGATGTAAAAAAACAGAGTGAAAATAAAAGGGAGGAACTTCCGGACCAGGTAAAAAAAATCCGCGATATGTTCAGGGGCTCAGTAGTTGGCTGGAAATGATTTAAAATGTTTATAGAGAAAAACAAACACGAAGGAAAAACAAATACGGGAGAAAAGTATGAATATATTTGACATGATGAAAAACTTAGGACCGCTTCAGGAACAGCTGAAAAATGCACAGTCTCAGCTTGAAAACATCAGTGCAACAGGTTCTGCCGGCGGAAACATGGTTCAGATTACACTAAACGGAAAGTTTGAACTCCTGGACATTGTATTGGACCCAATCTGTGTAGACAACCGCGACATCCCGATGCTACAGGATTTAATAAAAGCCGCTCACCATAACGCAATTGAAAAAATCCAGGAACAGATAAAATCAAGCTCTGCATCTCTACTTGGTGGAATGAACATCCCGGGAATGAATTTATAATGAATGCACTTGAAAACCTGACAGAAAGTTTTTCGCGTTTACCTGGAATCGGAAAAAAATCCGCATCAAGAATAGCAAATTATCTTTTAAGCGCAGATGCAGTTTTTATACAGAACTTCTCGAACCAGCTTGCAACCCTGCAGGAAAAAATCAAGCGCTGTACAGTCTGCGGCTCCTGGACTGAAACCGACCCATGCCCAATCTGCTCAGACATAACCCGCGACAAAACACTCCTGTGCGTAGTCGAACAGCCCCAGGACGTGCAGATAATTTATAACAGTCACGAGTTCAACGGAATGTTTCATGTGCTCGGCGGCGTAATTTCTCCGCTAGAGGGAATCGGCCCTTCCAAACTTAGAATAAATGAACTTCTCGAGCGCGTAAAAACTGATGGCGTAAAAGAAGTCATCATCGCAACAAATCCGACAGTCGAAGGCGACACAACAGCCCTCTACATTCAGCGGCTCCTACAGGAACAGAACACCGGCTCAGAAGAAAAAGTCGTAGTAACGCGTCTTGCTTCAGGCCTCCCGGTTGGTGGCGATCTAGAATATGCCGACCGCCTCACCTTAGCCAGAAGCTTCAGGGGCAGAATCAAGTTCTAGCAAATTGCCTGCCATTGACGAGCATTTTTAAATCTGTTATATTAGTGCAATCAGTTCGGGCCATTAGCTCAGCGGTTAGAGCAGAGGACTCATAATCCTTTGGTCCTAAGTTCAAATCTTAGATGGCCCAGTATTTTCGTAACGAAGTGAGAAAATACAAGTAAATCACTTCCAACAGGACAAACGGAGCGAATGCGACGTATGGCCCAATAGTTTCGTGCGTTTAGTGAATGCTAAGCGCTTTTTTTTGCACGCTGACTTTTTCTCAGTCAAATTAATTTCTCCTGCAAAGAATTCATTGCAAACAAATTCCACCCTTCCGCCCTTTGCTCACGCGCATTCTTCCGCTTGCGCTCCAGAACTCCGGGGCTCCACGGTGCGCTCATTATCACGGTGGTTGAGCCTGTCGAAACCACTGTATACAGAGCAACTTGTCATATAGCTATGATTTAATCAAAGAAAATAAAGTGGTACTCTAAGTCTGACGGGACTTGGAGGCAGGCGAAGGTTGTGCTCAGAATTAAGGAAACTGAAAAAGTTTACCTCGATCGTCAGATTAAATTTCAACC
>JAEELR010000269.1 GCA_016282835.1 Treponema sp.
AACAACAAGTTGAATGACAGTTCTAATAATTTCATTTATTCTTATATTGAGGGTTACAGGAGAAATCTTGTAGAACGTCGTGATTTACGGGAAATCATATTTGAATTATTTATGGAGTGCAAGAGAACGGAAATCTTGCTGAATGTACTGAAAATCATGAGCCCATAGCGGAAAAATCTGAATAGGTTGAAGATTGGTCTTCATCGGACATGGCAGTTTTTTCCGCTTTTTTTTTCAACTACAAGTTGAATGCATGAACTATATAACGGTGGTATAATAAATAATGTGTAAGGAAGAGCGGAAATATTACCGTTACCGCCGGCTGTTGAAGGACTGATTACAGGGTTGCGGTCTGTACCTTACACTTTGTCGGAACGAGCATGAAATGCGGCTTTATGGCGGAATCTGTTTTACAGATTGACTGATTTGGGAGGTAGCCGTCCCAATCCGACTTTTGGAACAGCCGTAATTGATGGGAAACCGTCGCTACCTACTTTGTAGGATTGCTGTTCCATTTTCTTAAATCAGGAGGAAAACTTATGTCTATTTCCCTTAGAATACATGACGCAATTATTTTTGCTGCATTGAAACACCAGAAGCAGAAGCGTAAAGGAACTGAGATTCCTTATATTGTACATCCGATGGAAGTTATGCAGATTCTGATCGAAAACGAAATACCGGAAGATGTAATAATCGCCGGTATTCTGCATGATACTCTGGAAGATACTGACACCAAGCCGGAAGAGATTGAAGCTAAGTTTGGAAAGGCTGTGCTTGATATTGTCCTTACTGAAAGTGAGGATAAATCAAAGACCTGGAGAGAGAGAAAGCAGCATACTATTGATTGTTTGAAAAATGATTCTATGGAAACAAAGCTTGTATGCTGTGCGGATAAGCTTTCCAACTGTAGAAGTATGTATGCGGATTTGCAGGAATGCGGCGAAAAGCTCTGGGATAGATTTAATGCATCCAAAGAAGATATTAAGTGGTATTACGAATCTATTGTAAATGCGCTTTCGGATCTGGCAAATTATAAGATGTATAAGGAAATTCAGGAAACTGTAAAGGCTGTGTTTGGAAGTAAAAAGTTTGATACTTTCCACATGCCGTTTGAATATACCTGTTATCGTGAGAAAACTAAAGAACATATTTATGACACTATGCTGCAGTATGATGATAAGGATGGAAGTTTATCTTGTTCTGACTGGTCTTACTGGAAATCAGAAAATGATATGTCCAGCGACGACAGAGAATATTATCTGACATTCCCTAAGAAATCTTATAAGCCGCTTTTGGAATGGTTAAAAACGGTGGAAGGCTTGAAGCCTCTAAAAGATGGAAAATACAAAAGAGAAGAAAATGACTTTTTGCTGAAATGTCACGATAAAGAACTGGATGAACTGTTTCCTTATTTGACTTCTTACTTTGTGAATATCAAGGATGCGGAAGGTATGAATAAGGATTTGCCAGAAGAGATTGAAAGTTTTGTTTCGGTTTGGCATTAGTTTTTTAAACTATGTGTTGAATGACAAAATATAAAGAACAGTATTATATTAAAGATGGTGGAAGATAAAGCCTCTGCAATGCAAGCACCTTCCAGACTCGCCTCGAAAGTGGTCAAAAAAAGAACTGTCCATAGAATGCGCAAGGGGGAATCTTTATGATTTGAAAGGCATGCGCCCTTTCCAGTTCTTTAGGGATTGTAAGAGAAATCGTTCTTACAGCTGGAAACAGTTCTGGCAACGTGTGCTATTCTGCCAGAGCCCCTTTTATTTTTAGGAATAAGATAATGGCTATATTAAAAGATGAAGATTTAGAATTAGAAATTTTACCTCTTTCATACCATGATTGGGAATACTGTCCTGAGACTGATTTCAAGGTAACTATGCGTTGGAAAGGAATTCCTTTATTAAATGAAGCTGCATTAAAACGTACTGGTTCATATTGGGAACAAGGAAAAGAATGTGGGCTTGTTGCCAGTGAACAAGATTCGTTAACACTAATAAAAGATTTTGAAGACTGCTTAAATGATAAGAAAGTAAGACTTTGGGAAGCTTGGCCAGATCCAGATATGACTATATCCATATACCCTGAACGATATTTTCCATACTTAGAAGATGTTGATTCAGAATACATTTCAATTATTGTTAGCCCAGATTCATATCAATTTAAGGATTCTGATTGTTACCGTGGTTATTCTGGAGTTTCTTTTGTTATGGTTATAGAAGTAGAAGTTTTTAAGACTTTTGTTTCTGAATTAAAAACAGAGTTTGATAGTATTATGGAACCTTTCAAATCAAAAAGAAAAAAATCGAATGGGGCTAAAAATGGTAAATAACGAAGAAGAACAAATTCGTCAGCAGTCAATTGAAATGAATATCAATATGGATTTGGGCTGGAATGATGAAGACAGCGAAGATGAATACGCTGATCGTTACGATGAAAACGAAGACCAAGGCGATATGCCTCATGATGTTGATGTAGAAACTTATTTCAGTTCAAATGAAAAAGATTTGTGCTATTACACTTTTATTCATAAATATAAAAACTGGGTTCAGGAAGTAAAAGACTGCTGCGAATTTTTCAAAAAGAAGTTTGATGTTTATCCGAATCTTTTAACTGCTAACAGGCTTACTCATGGACGCTTTGAAGACGCTTTTAATGATTACTATTCCTTTGATTTAAGCGAGGAAGAAAAACTTAAAAAACGTGTTGAGCTTGGAATTGATTATGATGGCGTTCTAAATGAAGATTCTGATGATACTGGAGAATGTTATTTTACTTCAAAAGATTACAAGCTTCGCATGATGGAAAACTCCAGCTTTGGTTCAGGTGTAATTAAGCTACAGCGCGTACACGGCTTTCTTTCACATGAAGAAGAAATTGAATACGGTACTGTTCCAAAAGGTGAAGACAAGGAGTCAAAAGCGCATCCTGTTGTTGATATTATTGCAACCGGAAAACATCTTGAAAAACTTATGAAGGAAGAAGGTGTGAGTCCTAAAATCTTTGCACGTATTATGGGCTGGGAAAAGCCGCAGGCAGTTTACCGCTGGTATTATGGTGAAACTCTTCCAAGTG
>JAEELR010000030.1 GCA_016282835.1 Treponema sp.
CTTTAGGCTCTTCCAGATAGTAATAAGTTTCAAGCCCGCAAGATGAAAATAAAAAAAGACAGAATACAACAAAAGCTTTCACACAAAACAAAACCCGTCGCATAACTGTCTTTCCCTTAAGTATTTATATTTTAACAATAAATTCTATTCGATTTTTCCATTGATTCTTAAATCAATAAGACGACTCTGAGCAAGAGAAGCCCATGAATCTCCAGAGTAAGAATCAACTAATGTCTGATACACAGTTTTTGCTTCATCAAATTTTTCTAACAGCTCCAAAACTCTAGCCTGACTGAAAAGTGCGTGAGAGCGAAGAACAAAATATTTATCGTCGCAGGCAGCTTTATAGTTTTCACATGCACCAGCTAAATCAGAAAGTTTTTCGCAGCAAACACCGGCATTGAAATAACTTAGAGATGCTGTATAAGCTTTCTTTCCTTTTGAAGCTGCAGCAATATATGAAGCTTTAGCATTTTCCCAGTCTTCATTAGAAAAATAAATATCAGCAGCAAGCATATTAGCCCTTACACCTGCAACATTATTTTTTGCAGTATAGTCTGCAAGGCTGTTCAATGCTTCACTCTTTCTTGCAGCAATTTCTTCATCAGATAAATCAGAAGAATCTTTTGTGTATTTATATTCAATTGTTTCTACAGCAGAGAGAGCTTTTTTAACATTTGAATCAATTACACCTGCAGCAACACATACAGCAATAATACATACAGCAGCTAATGAAGAGCAGATAACAATACCTTTTTTATTTTTATTAACAAATGATTCTAAGTTTTTTTCTTCTTTTGTTTGTTTTTTGTCCATTGAAATAACGTTTTCAGCCATTTTTTTTCTCCAGTTTTTTCAAAATTATATATAATACAAAAATTTTTGTCAAAACCTCTAAAATTATCCGTTAAAGAAGTTTTATTTTTTTATACCCAGTTCCAGCATCAACTTAGAAACATAAGTTCTTTGTATATCTAAAATCTTTGCCGCCTGAGTTTGATTCCAGTTACATTCATCTAATATATTTGTAATGTAATATTTCTTAAACGCATTGAGTGCGCTCTTTAAGGTTTTATCCTCTTTTGAAAGCAAGTCTTTTGAAAACTCATTTGCAGTTGTAGATGAAACAACTTTTGCATTTACTTCCGGCAAACGCAAATCAGCAAATTGAATTAAAGGAGGATGACCAACAATGCATGCCCTTTCAATTGTATTTTCCAGTTCACGGATGTTGCCCGGCCACATATAAGAATATAAAGCCTTGGAAGCCTGCTCCGTAAAACCTAAAAATTCCTTATGAACTTCTGACTTAAATTTCTCGAGGAAGAAATTTGAAAATATACTTATTTCGTCTTTTCTTTCTCTTAAAGGCGGAATATTTAAAGGCAAAACATTTAATCTGAAGTACAGGTCGCCTCTAAAAGTGCCTTCCTGTACCATCTGCTCTAAGTTTCTGTTTGTAGCTGCAATAATCCTTACATCAACAGAAATGGTTTCGCTTGAGCCTACTCTTTCGAATTTTTTCTCCTGCAAAACACGCAGTAATTTTGACTGCAGAGAATAAGGCAACTCACCAATTTCGTCTAAGAAGATAGTTCCGCCGTCTGCCATTTCAAATCTTCCTTTACGGTTAGAAACAGCATCTGTATAGGCGCCCTTTACATGACCAAATAATTCGCTTTCCAGAAGAGAAGGATTTAGTGAAGCACAGCTGACTCTGACAAAAGGCTTTCCGTTTCTGGAACTGCGGAGATGAACCTGTTCTGCAAATAATTCTTTACCAACTCCGCTTTCTCCTGTAATTAAAACAGAAGAATTTGTTAAAGAAGCTTCATCGATATTTTGCAGTAAATTCATTATGGCAGGATTTTTTGCAACGAATGTATGATAATCTTTTCCCGAATTAACGGCATTCTTTAAGATGTGAAGCTGCTCTTCATTCTGATTATATTTTTTTGAATTCTGATAGCAAATTGCTGCCTGTTCACCAAGAAGTTCAAGAATCAATAAATCTTCATCAGTAAAATCTTCATTATTATGTTTGTTTAAAAGCTCGATTACACCTATGCATTCACCTTTTATGCGCATAGGAATTGCAATCATATTTCTTGTAACATAGGAAGTTTTATTTTGGATTTGATTATTAAATCTGGAATCTTCGCTGACTTTGTTGCTGATAAAGCTTTTATTATTTTCAACAACCCAGCCGGCGATTGAATTTCTGTCTACTATAAACTGCTTGACTTCTTCACCCTTAGGTCCAAGTGCAATCTCAAAACGAAGCAAACCGTCTTCATCACGAACAAGAAGTAATGACGAAGACTCACACTTAACCATATACATTACTGATTCCAGGATTGAAACCAGTAATGCATGAGAATCTCCGTAGTTTGAATTCATACGGATATTCAATTCAATAAGCGCTTTTAATTTTTCTATACTAACAGTAGAAGTTTCGTGCATGAAAAATTAGTTCTGCTGATTCTTTAAGCTGTCACCAATTGTATAAGCACCATCATCATTTGTAGATGACATATACTGAGAAATTTCAGCGCGTGCCTGAGCTTTCTTATATTCTTTTACAGAAAAACCAACTCTTTCTTTTGCAACATCGATAGAAACAACAAATACGTTAAGTTTATCGCCGACATTGTACTTCTTAACAGCTTCTTCAAAAGGAACATTCTTGTCATCGCTGAGATTTGACTTGTTAACAAGACCTTCGATTCCACAAGGAGCTTTTACGAAAATACCAAAGTCATTGATAGCTGTGATTTCACCTTCGAGAGTATCACCAGTGCTGTACTGATCTGCAAATACTTTCCAAGGATTATCTGTGAGCTGCTTTACGCCAACTCTAATTCTATGGTTTTCTGGATCGCAGTCAATTACAACTACATCAAGCATCTGATCAACTTTGATTTCGCTTCCAGGATGTTTTACTTTCTTTGTCCATGATAAATCTTCTCCGGCAAGGAAAGCATCAATTCCTTCTTCAAGCTGAATAAATGCACCGCTGTTTGTAATCTTAACTACTTTTCCATTTACTTTTGTTCCAACAGGATATTTTTCTGCAATGCTGTCCCAAGGATTTTCTGTAACCTGTTTAAGTCCTAAAGAAACACGACCTGCCTGAATGTCATAACCTAAAATCATGCATTCAACATCATCACCTTCTTTAACCATATCTGAAGGCTTATTGATTTTCTTTGTCCAGCTGAATTCAGAAATATGTGCAAGACCTTCAATACCTTCTTCAAGCTGAATGAAAGCACCAAAGTCTGTAAGTTTTGTAACTTCACCCTTTACAATATCATTTACATGATACTTTTCTTCTAAATGTACCCATGGATCCTCTGTAAAGTGCTTGAGAGAAAGATTAATTCTCTTTCCATCTGGATCAAGACGAATTACTTTTAATTCAATTTCCTGTCCTTTCTTTACAAAATCCTTTGGACGAATTACATGGCCCCAGCTCATATCATTGATATGGAGAAGTCCATCGAAACCGCCTAAGTCAATAAATGCACCGAAGCTTGTAAATGATTTTACAGTACCTTTTACAGTATCACCGATTTTAATGTTATCGAAGAAGTTTCCGCGGTTAACATTCATCTGTTCTTCAAGATACTTTCTGCGGTTAACAACAACATTGCGTTTTCCGTTTCCATAAAGTCTTTCGATATAGAAATCAGATTTTACTCCGAGTAATTTTTCATCTTTATCAACTTTCTGAACATCAGCCTGACTGATTGGAAGGAATGCTGTAATTCCGCCGCCTAAATTTACTATATATCCACCTTTGGTAAGAGAAGAAATTACACCGCTGACAGGTTTCTTTTCTTCAAAAGCAACTTTGAAATCTTCCCAAAGTCTTTTTTCATCTGCTTTGATTTTTGATACTTCAGGTCCGTTCTTCCCAAACTGATTGATAAGGAATACTGTGATTACATCCCCGACATTCGGCAATTCGCCATTAAATTCAGCAACTGGAATTTTACCTTCAGACTTACAGTTTACATCTACAAAAACTGTATCATCGGTTACCTGAACAACAGTACCTTTTACATTAGCACCGTTCTCTACTGGTTCCATATTATTAATAGATTCTTCTAATTGTGTGTAAATATTGTCTGAACCCTGAACAATATTCTTTTCCACTTCCTTCTGTTCCATATTAAAACCCTTTAGAATTTATTTTGTTTTCGATTATTGCACAAACCTCGTTAATCGTCAAGTCAGAAGTATCGATATAGACTGCATCATCTGCAATTTTTAATGAGCCTTCTTTCTTGTTTTTATCCATTTCATCACGTTCCTGAATGGACTTTTTTATTTCTTCGAGAGACAGATTACTTACGCCCTGATCGAATCTTCTCTGTGCCTGAACATCAATGCTTGCATCCAGATAAAACTTAAACTCAGCATTCGGGAATACAACTGTTGTCATATCGCGGCCTTCACAGATTATATTCATATTGCTTACAATCTGGCGCATCCTTTCGTTTATAAAATGACGCAGTTCCACGATTGAAGAAACCCTGGACACATTTTTGTCGACAATGTCCTGATGTAAAAGGCTGTCTACATCAACATCATTAAGGTAAAGGTGAGAATCTATATAATCCAGCTTCTGCTTTTTTGCAAAATCAAGTACAAGCTTTTCGTCGTCAAGAGAAATGTTATTGTTTATCAAAGCAAGTGTAACTGCCCTGTAAAAACTTCCGCTGTTTAGAAAAACTAAATTCAGGCGGTTTGCAATTTCGTGAGCTACTGTACTTTTTCCTGTTCCTGCAGGTCCGTCTATTGCGACAATCATATTATCCCCCTTAAAATCAATACTCTTTGTTATGGCACAACTTCAGCAAAGCATTTACTTCTGCCCCGGATAAATCCCTTGATTCACCTGGCTTTAAGTTTCCCAGCCCTACACAGCCGATTCTGACTCTTGTTAAAGATTTTATTCCGACATCCCTTGATTCAAACACTTTTCGAATTTCCCTGTTCTTTCCTTCGATTAAGATTATGCATATTTTATGGGAATTTAATTCTACGGCTTTTTTGCATCTGTAAAAAACATTATCAATTCTAATGCCTTTCATGAAATCTGCAGCAAGTGAAGACGGTAAAGGGCGGGTTGTTTCTACAATATATTCTTTTTCAAGTTCAGCAGAAGGATGTGACAGTTTCTGCGCAAAGTTTCCGTCGTTTGTAAAGATAATTGCTCCCTGCGAATACATATCAAGCCGGCCGACATTATACAAACGCTCACTGTATTTGTTTTTAATCAAATCTACTGCAACCTGTCTTTCTTTTTCATCGCTTAAAGAACATACATAGCCTTCCGGTTTATTTAAAAGGACATAACGCTTATTTTCTTCGAGAAAGATTTTTTTGCCGTCAACTAAAACTTCGTCTGTCAAACTTACCTTTACACCAAGTTCCTGAACGACATTTCCGTTTACAACTACACGGCCGTCCAGAATATACTGTTCACAGGCGCGTC
This sequence comes from Treponema sp., assembly GCA_016282835.1. Lineage (GTDB taxonomy): Bacteria > Spirochaetota > Spirochaetia > Treponematales > Treponemataceae > Treponema_D. The sequence goes on from JAEELR010000030.1 coordinate 5,507, forward strand.
TGCTTGCAACACCGCAGTGAGCCATAAACTGCTGGAGACGCATTTTATTTTCTTCTTTTTCCATACTATCTTGCAAGTTCGAATCTCTCGCTTTCTTTTTCATCAAGTTTTGGAAGTTCTGAAATTGACTGCAGATGGAAGAACTCCAGGAATTCCTTTGTGGTGCCGTACATTGTAGGTTTTCCAGGTACGTCTTTCTTGCCTACTTCCTTTATAAACTTACGGTCCAGAAGAACCCTCATCATATTGTCTGCGTTGACATGCCTTATGCTTTCAATTTCTGCGCGGGTAATAGGCTGACTGTAAGCAATGATTGAAAGTGTTTCTATAGCAGCTTTACTTAAGCGGCCTTCGTTTTTCTTTCCGTAACGCTCTCTAACCTGATCAAAGTATTCCTTCTTAGGAGTTAAAATCCAGCCGCCAATAATCTGTGAAATTTCTATTCCGCTGTCAGGGCTGTTGTACTTAGACTGTAAACGCAAGATGCATTCATTTATTACATCTACAGAAAGCTTTGTAATTTTAGAAAGAATTTCTGAGCTTTGTGGTTCACTCTCCAGAAATAAAACGGTTTCCAGGAGAGCAACCTCTGTGTCTAAATTAACACCTTCAAAATTCGATTGAGTCTGAGTCGTTGTGTTTTCAGTTTGATTTTCTTCAGTTTGTGCTGCGGCAGTAATCTCTACGCTGCTTTCTTCCTGCATATCTTTATATCTCCAAACATTCTGTTCTGATAAATATCAGCAAGTTTTAATTTTACAGCTTCCAAGATTGCCATAAAAGCACATACAACGTCAAGTTCACTTCCATGACGTGTAATTAAATCTGTAAACATGCACTCACCGTTTTTATCGAGTAACTCGTTCATTAAAGTGATTTTTTCATTTGGAGTTATATCTTCGTTCATATTCAGGATTTTTTCGTCAGCATTGATGCTTGTTAAATTTCTGAATACTTTCTGCATATCCTGAAGTAAGGTCCAGGTGTCAAGCTTTTCCCACTGAGATTCATCCGGTTCGAAAGGAAGTACGCGCTCTATTTTCTTTCTCTCAAAGCTCCACTCGCTCTGCTCTTCCTGCTCTTCCATCAGTACAGAAAGCTTTTTAAATCTCTGGTATTCAATTAACTGTTCAACTAAATCCTGTCGAGGGTCTTCATAATCTTCATCAGACAAATCAGCCTGAACAGGTAATAACATACGGCTTTTTATACATGCTAAACGAGCTGCCCAAAGATAGAATTCACTTAAATCCTGCAATTCAAGCTCTACAGCATAATCTAAATAATTCTGGAACTGTTCTGTAATTTCTGCAATCGGGATATCGTACACGTTTATTTTATTTTCGCGTATAAGACTCCATAATAAATCTAAAGGACCTTCAAAAGTTCCTGCTGTAAAACTTTTTACACTATTCTTGTTTTCTTTTTCAGTTGCTACTGTATCCATCTTTGTGCCTCATTTTTTCAAATTCAAAAGAATCCATAAACAAATCAATTTTTTGGTCAGCCAACAGCTTTAATTTGTTTTCATAAAATTCTTTATTACTTTCTACATCGGCATTTTCTGATGAAATATCAAGTAAAGGTTTTAAAACAAATGCCCTTTCAAGCATTCTCTCATGTGGTATAACTAAATCGTTGCTTTTAACGCTTAATTGTCCAAATAATTCTATATCAATGTCAAGTGAACGAGGTCCGTTTCTATATTCTTCTTCCCTGTTTCTGCCGTATAGCGCTTCTATGCAGTGAATCTGTTCCAGAAGCTTTTCGCACGATTCATTGTAGAAACCGGTAACAACCATATTGTAAAAATCTTCCTGACCCGTTACATACATTGCACCGGTTTTGTATACAGAAGAAACACTAAGAGAAGAAATAAATTTTTCAAGCTCGCAGCAGGCTTTAGAAAGAATCTGCACGGGAGATAAATTCTTATACGACTTGTTAGAGCCTAAGCCCAGTACGACTTGATTCATATTCTAAAACAAATCCTGTGGTGAAGGAGCATCTTCTGCAGCAGCTTTTGCAAGAGAAGAAGTTTTTGTTGCCTTGGCAGGGCTTTCTGCAGCCGGAGAAGCACTTGAAGTTACCGGGGCAACAGGAGTTTCTGCACTTTCACTTTTTGCAGCACCGCCGAGTCCTACTCCCTTTGCTTTCATTGCTTTTTCATATTCCCTGATCTGTTCGTCTGTTACAACTTCGCCTTCTTTTGTTTTCAGTACAAGCCCCGGAAATACTTTCTCGCGGATCAGTTTTTCAAGCTGCATTCTGTACTCAGGGTTATTTTCAATGTAGCTTACTGCATTTTCTTTACCCTGTCCTACTTTTTCGTCCCCTCGTGTATACCAGGCACCGCGTTTGTCTATGAGTCCGTGTTTTACTGCAGAATCAAGAATTGAGGCAGAAGAAGAAACTCCCTTACCAAAGTAAATGTCAAGTTCAACCTTTCTGAATGGAGGAGCAACTTTATTCTTTACGATTTTTACGCGGACACGGTTACCGATTGCTTCGTCATCGCCCTTGCCGTCGATTGATTCAATTCTTCTGATTTCAAGTCTAATTGATGAATAGAATTTCAGGGCGTTTCCACCGGTTGTTGTTTCAGGGTTACCGAACATTACACCGATTTTCATACGGATCTGGTTAATGAACACAACAATACACTTGCTCTTACCGACAATTGCAGTAAGCTTTCTGAGTGCCTGACTCATAAGACGAGCCTGAACGCCCATTACAGAGTCACCCATTTCGCCTTCAATTTCTTTTTGTGGAGTAAGGGCTGCAACTGAGTCAATTACGATTATGTCAACTGCACCAGAGCGCACAAGGTTTTCACAGATTTCCAGAGCCTGCTCTCCTGTATCCGGCTGAGAAATATACAGTTCATCTATATCTACACCAAGATTTTTTGCATATACAGGATCCAAAGCGTGTTCTGCATCGATAAAGGCTGCGATTCCGCCAAGCTTCTGTGCTTCTGCTACAGCGTGCAGTGCAAGAGTGGTTTTTCCCGAACTTTCAGGACCATACATTTCGATGATTCTTCCGCGGGGATAACCTCCGATTCCTAAAGCTTCATCCAATAAAATAGAACCGGAAGGAACTACATCAACTCCTGTAATGTCAGTTTTATCTCCAAGTTTCATAAGTGAACCAGTTCCAAACTGTTTTTCAATCTGTAAACGGGCAGCTTCTAACGCTTTTAATTTTTCCGATTTGTCTGTCGGCATTTTTTCTTCTACAACTTTTGCCATTTTGGCCTCCGAATAATAAATATATAACTAGAAGTGAGACAAATAATGTCCCTGAATTTAATTCCTTCTAAATATATATAGACACGCATTCTAACTTTTTATACAAAAAATCAAAAAATTTAATATTTGTATCGGGCAACCATTATATATTTATTCAGCATTTTTTTAAAGGTCAAAAAAATTATTCAAAAAAAAATCACCATAAACCTACGCACGATTGGAGCTGCGGCGAAGCCGTTCTGGAGCGAAGCGAAAGAATGTAACAGCGCAAAGCGTGGCCAGGAAGTTTTGATTTCTTAGCAGAATAAAGCTTTATAATTCAATAAAAACTACCGTCCGAAAAAGAA
>JAEELR010000031.1 GCA_016282835.1 Treponema sp.
AAAAGGCGAACGTCGTGAAGAAAAAATTGCTCATGCCATGTACTGCCAATATAAAGAAAAGGCGGCTGCTTTTGGAACAATTCTTGATTATCAAATCCCTTTAAAAAATACTTCAAAGGATTCTGGCGTTGGAAAAATCGATCTTATAAGTTCTAAAACTTATAAAACTAATAACGAACAACGAAACAAACTTTATATTTTGGAACTTAAAAAAGATAATTCTAAAGAAACTTTATTGCGATGCATTTTGGAAGCTTATACCTATTATAATATAGTAAATCGGGAAAAACTATGTACTGACTTTGGATTATGCTTTGATGACACTGATTTTGTAATTGCTCCGCTTGTATTCAAATCTGACAAGGAGTTTCAAAAAGACTTGAAAGATGTTATGCCTTTAATTAATGCATTGAAAATTCCTGTAGAAATATTCACTTGGGAATATATATATGGCAAATATAAAATTGAATCTATACAGCAATGATATACAAAGAACGCCCAATTAAAAACCAGCGAATTAAGACTGAATAATCAAAAAAATTTTTAACTATCTTATGATGATAGTCTGTTCTGATAATCTTTGTCCTATGAATAATTTAGATTTTTTAAGAGTCTTAGGACAAAATAAAGATTATCTATATCATCAGGATTCAGGACTATCTGAATGTGTTAAAAACACAGACCTTTTCATAAGTGATGATAAATGTACTCACAGAATAATTGGCTTGCAGAAAAAAGGGAATAATTTACAAATTAGTATTATTTGTGCTCATTACGAAATAATTCGAATAAAGCAAATAATTTTCCAGAAGAATAAAAAAATAATATGTGATTCTCAACTTTCTGCAAAACTATTTAAATATCCAAAAGGAAGCAATATTTATCCTTCAGATTTAGAACCAACTAACGTAAAAACGATTCTACGTTTTTTTTACCCAGAACTTAGAATAAAATTAAATAAAAATAAATTCCAGCTTTCAAATAGAACATTTTCATCTTTTTTAATCCTTGAAAATATGATTTCAATTCTTGGTAAACCTGATAGTTATAACGAGTATAGTGCTTCTTGGAATTATTTATGGAATATTCGGTTATCTATTTATTATCTTCAGAATAAAAATAACTATATTACAAATATCTATCTTGAACCTGGATATCTTAATTTAGAAATTATTAATGATTGTTTCATTAATGAAGATTTACAAAAACTAAAAAGTGTAAAGAAATGGTGTCGTAAAAAGAAAGAAATTTTCATAGGTAAACCCAAAATAAAAGTCAGCTTATCCTTCAACTCTATAGGGCACAATATTTGCATTTCCTTCCAATATGCAGAAACTCGAATTTCAAAGGCTGTAAAGGAAAAGAATCTCAAAGTTATTAAACAATTATTAAATGATAATAAGTCCGATTTGAATATCCTTTGTTGTGGTGGACTTTGTGAAACTCCATTGATGTATTCAATTTTTTATGATTTACCATTAAAGATTATTATTTATTTAATGAAATATAGTGACCTATCTGTCACAGATATATTTGGTAAAAATATTTGGAGATACATTAAGGAGCTTGCTAAATATAATAAAATAAGATTTTTGATCCTAACAGTTCTTTATCAGTTATATAAAACTAAAATTAAATCTATCCAACCATGATAGTCACCCCATTTATACTTAGAGAATGTTAATGAGTAGCATTTCTTTGGTATTTAGGGAGATATTCTGAATTACAGCAATCAAATCCTTAAACCTTGAAAGTGCTTTTTGCATAGAATATAATTTACTCACTTTAACAGAAGGATAAAAAAATGGCAGATATACATGTTTTCCCGGAAGCACCGGAAGGAACTCCAGTAAGCAACTTCGTACACTTGCACGTTCACTCAGACTATTCACTTTTAGACGGCGCTGTAAAACTTGATACCCTTGTAGCTCATGCTAAACAACTCAACATGAAAGCCCTCGCTCTAACTGACCACGGAAATATGTTCGGCTCATTAAACTTTGAACACATCTGCCACGCAAACGGCATAAATCCTATTGTAGGCTGTGAATTCTATGTAGCAGAAGATCACACTAAGAAAGAAAATACACGCTACGGAAGCCACAACTTTCACCTGATTCTTTTGTGCGAAAATGAAACCGGCTACAAAAACATGAGCTGGCTTTGTTCCAGGGCGTTTACAGATGAAGGTGCTTTATATTACGGAAAACCAAGAATTGATTTTGAGCTTCTAAAAAAATATCACGAAGGAATAATCTGTCTTTCTGCCTGTGTTGCGGGTGAACTTCCGCGTGCTGTTGCTGCAGGAAATCTTGAAGACGCAGAAAACATTATAAAACGATACAAGGAACTTTTTGGCCCGAACAGATATTACATTGAAATTCAAAACCACGGGCTTGAAATTGAAAACAAAGTAAATCCCACTTTAATCGAACTTGCTCACAAGCTTGATGTTCCTCTTGTTGTTACAAACGACATTCACTACGACTTAAAGGAAGATGCAGAAGCTCAGGATGCCTTGCGTTGCATTGGCTTTAAGAAATTACTTGATGAGCCGCACGAGTCTATGGGAGAAGGCAGGACTGAATGGTACTTTAAAACAGAAGAAGAAATGAGGCAGCTGTTCCCTGACTTACCGGAGGCCTGCGACAACACAGTAAAAATTGCGCAAATGTGCAACCTGACAATTCATCAGTATAAAACGCAGGAACTTAAAGGCTGTCTGCCACGCTTTGAATTACCAAAAGAATTTCAGACTCACGGAGATGATTACACAAAAAATCAGGATGATTATGTCCGCTTTATTGTAGAAGAGGGCTTAAAGAAAAGATACAAGGAAATCACCCCGGAGATTCGCGAAAGGCTTGAATACGAAATAGGAATAATTTTTTCCATGGGATTTTCAGGCTACTTTTTAATCGTATGGGAATTCATCAACTGGGCAAAATCAACTTATGACAATGTAAACGACCGCCCTAAACCCTACATTCCGATTGGACCGGGCCGTGGCTCAGGAGCAGGAAGTCTTGTTGCGTACTGTATGGGAATTACCGACATTGACCCTTTCCGCTTCGGTTTAATCTTTGAGCGCTTCTTAAATCCGGAACGTGTTTCCATGCCTGACTTTGACGTTGATATGGATTTCGACTTCAGGCAGGATATCATCCAGCACACAAGAGATTTGTACGGTGAGCCGCAGGTTGGACACATAGTTACCTTCGGAACCCTTAAGCCAAAAAACTGTCTTGCCGATGTTGCACGCGTTTTGGGAATCCCCCTTTCTATAGTAGATAAAGTTAAAAAAACTATTCCGGAAAATCCTAAAGCAACATTTAAAGACGCCCTAAGTGAACCGACAAAAAAATTCCCCGACGGTGGAATGATGATTCCTATTGCTCAGGATCCTGTTTCTACAATCGGTCTTGATAAACCTACTTTCGACAGATGGCTTGGCTTGTGCAAAAAACTTGAGGGCTTAAACAGAAACACTGGCCTTCACGCTTCGGGAATGGTAATTGGACTTACTCCCCTTCCTGACTGGGCGCCTGTATTCAAGGATGCAAAGACAGGTGAAGTCGGCGTTCAATACACAATGGATATAATTGAACCTTGCGGCCTTGTTAAATTTGACTACCTCGGATTAAAAACTTTATCGCTCATCCGATACGCTGAAAACATTGTAAACAAGCACAGAAAAGAAGGCGAAGAAGAATTCCATGTAGAAAATGTGAGCGAGACCGACAGCGAAACCTTTGATATGTTCAGTGCCGGAGACAGTGTTGCTGTATTCCAGTTTGAATCTCCGGGTATGCAGAAAATTTTACGGCAGGCAAAACCACGCTGCATAGAAGAGCTTGTTGCGTTAAACGCTTTGTACCGCCCGGGCCCTATGGATTATATTCCGCAGTACATTGAGGGAAAATGGAAGCCGGAAACAATTCACTACCCGGATCCATGCCTTGAAGGAATCCTGAAAGAAACTTATGGCGTTATGGTTTACCAGGAACAAGTTATGCAGGTAGCACAGAAAATTGCAGGCTTTTCTCTGGGTGGAGCCGATATGCTTCGTCGTGCCATGGGTAAAAAGAAAGAAGATGTCCTTATGGGCAAGAAAGTTGAGTTCGAAGAAGGTGCAGTCAACCTTGGATACACAAAAGAACACGCTGATGAAATATTTGACATAATGATTCCATTTGCCGGCTACGGATTTAATAAATCTCACGCGGCAGCCTATACAGTCTTAGCATACAGAACCGCGTGGCTGAAATGTCATAAACCTGCAGAATTTATGGCAGCAAACTTAACAAATGAAATTGCTTCTACAGACGGAATTCCTCCCTATGTTGAAGAAGCAAGAAAGATGGGGCTTTGTGTAGATCCGCCTGATATAAATCTTTCTGATTCAGTATTTGATGTTGTTGACGGTCACATAGTTTTCGGCTTCTGCGGCATTAAAGGAATGGGACAGGGAGCTGCAGATTCAATCGTTAAAGAAAGAAATGAAAACGGTCCTTACAAAAGCTTTGATGATTTTATTTCCCGCGCGTTATTCATTACGGATAAAACAGGAAAGAGAGCAATCAACAACAAGGCCATAGAAGTTCTTATAAAAACAGGTGCATTCGATAAGCTTGATAAAAACCGTGCAACACTTTTAATGAACTACGAACGTGCTATTCAATATGAAGAAAAAAAACACGAGGGCTCAGCAAGCGGTCAGGTAAGTCTTTTTGCTGATGCAGGAATCCAGGAATTTGTTGATTTCAAATATGAACTTGTAGAAGATTTACCGCGGATGGAAAAACTGAACATGGAACTTGAACTTGTAGGCTGCTTCCTTTCAGGCCACCCGCTGGATGACTGGAAAATTGCAATTGAAAATTCTGTAACCTGTACAAGCGAAAACATTGAACGGCTTGCAAACGAATCTAAAGCAGAACTTGATGCCTTAGAAGCAAGCGGTGCTCCCTTCTGGAAAAAACGAAATGCAGGAAAAGAACATATTATACTTGGCATAATTCAAAGCATAAGACCAATCATGACAAAGAAAGGAACAGAAATGGCCTTTGCAAAACTTGCTGATTATAAAGGCACAATCGATTTAACTTTCTTTTCTGATGTATGGGAAATTGTAAAAAACAAAATCAGTGTTGATAATGCTTTTGCCTTTAAGGGAAAGGTTGACGGTTCAAGAGAGAGCCCAAGCTTTATCGTGAAATCTATAGAAGACATTTCTACTTTACAGAAAAAATCAATCTCGCAGGTGCACATTAAAATTGCAGACAATATTCCAAGTGAACAGAATTTAAGCAGTTTACGCGATTTTTTATTTGGCGAATCGGGTAATTGTTGTGTATATTTGCATATAGATTTAAATAATCAGACATTTGTCGTAAAGGCAAACAGTCAGTTACAGGTTCCTTCTACAGAAGAGTTTTTGACATCACTGAAAGATATTCCTTATGTAGCAGATGCCTGGACCGAATAAAAAAAAAGGTGGTAAGTAAAAATGGTTTTAAGATATATATTCAGGACAATCGGCGTTTTAATAAGTTTGTATTCAATGCTCTGTCTTTTTAGGATTATTATTACCTGGATTCCGCAGCTTTCCTATTCTAAGATTGCGAATTTTCTTGCTTCAGTCTGCGATCCATATTTAAATCGCTTTCGAAACATAAAGTTTTTAAAACTCGGCGGCTTTGATTTTTCGCCTGCCCTTGCACTTTGTCTTTTGGGTGCTGCAGCTTCTCTATGCTCAAGCATTTCTAACGGAGGAGCCATAACACCGGCCTTTATCTTCTGTGTGATTTTACAGGTAATTTGGTCCATTGCAAATTCAATCCTTACATTTTTGATTATTCTGTTTGCAATCAGACTTATTATCATTTATGCAAAAAAAGATTCTTATTCGGGAAGCTATATTTTTGATCAGATTGACAATTCCATAAGTCCTCTCGTTTATAAACTTTCTAAAACCTTCAGCTTTGGAAAAACCTTAAGTTACAAGACATCGCTGATAGTTTCTATCTGTACATTAATTTTCTTTTCAATTTTAGGTTCATTCCTTTTTATGGGACTTGAAAAACTTATATTCAAGCTGATGTAATTCGAGTCAGGTTTACTGCAATATAACTGTATGAAATTAAAAGAGAACGGAACAAGCATTGAATCTTTAAGCGGCGTTGGAAGTGCTAAGGCAAAGCTTTTTGCAAGACTGAATATTTTTACGATTGCAGATCTTTTGCAGGCCTTTCCACGCGATTACGAAGACAGAACAAAACGCATTCCTCTTTCCAGATGGAACGAATGTTCAAAAGTTCACACCATAGCAAAAGTTTTAAGTCATTCCTATTTTGGTTATGGCAGAATGAAAACACTAAAAATCATTATTGAAGATGAAACCCGCACTGCAGAACTGATTGCATTTAACCGCTCATTTCTGGAAAAGACTTTACCAGTAGGAAGTATAATTTCTGTAACAGGAAGCTTTCAAATAAAATACAATTCGCTTCAGTCGACTTCCTTTGAAGCAGCAAAAATTTGTAATGAAGGAAACATTAAAGATTTTAAGAATTACACTTTGAGCGATTCAAAAATCTTTCCTGTTTATCCTTTAACGGAAGGCTTAACACAAACTCAATACAGAAAAATTATTGCAGGGGCCTTAAA
>JAEELR010000270.1 GCA_016282835.1 Treponema sp.
CTACGACAACGCAAGAATGAAATCATTCTTTGCAACATTGAAAAAAGAAAAATTGTACAGAATCAATACTGCAAAAATGATTGTAGAACAAGTTGAGAAAATCATCTTCAGATATGTGATGATTTATTACAACAGAAAAAGAATTTTAACTGTAAATCCGGGAGGCTGGCCACCAACTGTTTACAGAGAAAAATCAGCAGTTACTTGTACAGCTGCTTAAATTTAGGGTGTTTTTAAACTGTACGAAAGTTGACTTTTTCAATTCCAGAATATAAAGTATATACTGAAAAAAATACAGTAAATACAATTACTCAATTTTTGTTTGGATTAAACATAAGATAGGCTTTTTTAATGAATTTTAATATAAGATACAGATGTACCTGCGGAATGTTTGCTATTTTCTACTGCAGTTTAGCTGCTATCTTTATTCGATTCAAAATTTTTAACATTTTTGAATACATGAGAAAACTTAATAATAAAATTCTGAAAGGATGTTTATTTGCTGTATTTATTATGGTTCAAACAGAAATTTTTGATTTTTTAATAAAAAAATACGAAATTTCAGATGAGATGATAACCAGAATTTACATAACTGTTTATTCGAGTTCCATTATAGTGATTATTGCATGTTTTATTCTTTAGAACCGCACACCATAAAAAGTGACAAACTCGACTTCATCTTCAAGGACATTCTCGGAAGCCTCGTCTGCACGGTAGATGTAAACGGAAATCTTAAAGACAGCTTTGTTTACGAGCCGTTTGGAAGAATGTTAGACACGGCTAATAACAGCGGCGCTTCAAAGTCCACAACGCTTGTGCGCTCGTTTACCGGCCATTTTGCCGAAGACGACGAAGGCCTTTACTACTGTCATGCCCGCTGGTACGATGCCGACATCGGCCGCTTTTTGCAGGCAGATTCTGTACTCGATGGCTTTAACAGATATGCCTACTGCCATAATAATCCGACTGGGTTTGTGGATCCGAGCGGAGAGTATATTGTAAATTCAGCTTCTGATATGATGTCGGATGCTAGTGACGAAGCAACCTTGGGATCTGGTACTGGTAAAATTAAAGATATTGGCTGTACACTTACAAGCTATGTAAGAATGGCAAATGCATTGGGGGCACATACATCTCTTGAACATGCAAACGAATTTGCAAAAGAGAATAATCTTTTTACAGGAGATGATAAAAATGAATTATCGATTAATAACGGAGTTAACCTTGTGAATGGGCTCTTAAAAGAAGCTGGAGTTAATGCATCAATTTCGTATGATCAATCTGATTATGCTGATTCAACTGGATATAATAATATATATAAAGGTTATCAAGAGCACGAAGAGTCTGAAGCACCTTTTTTTGCTAATGCAAGAATTGGAACAAGTGATTCAAATTTTGAAAAATTTTATGATCATACAGTCAGCTTGAATGATGGAGCTCTTGTAAAAGATAACTGTTGTGAAGTTCCTACAAATCTTAGAATAAGGGATACATCGCCAACAGGTCGTACAATGGCTCATGGAGATTCAGCTGGTCGGGCAGGCAGTTTAAGACGAACTGATTATTTTAATATCAATTCACCTACGATAACTTCTGTTGATTACAGTGACAAAGGACGGACAGAACATTATAGTCACGGAAGTGAAAAAACATATCAATGAGTATGTATAAAATATTGAAAAATTTTTAAGGATTCAGATTAATTAGTTTAAGATTAGTCTGTGTTCTTTAGATTGTCTATATGAGGTAAACGATGAAAAGATTAGCAATGCTCTTTATCCAGATATTTTTTGTGGGTCTTCTTTTCGGTGTAGACTATAGTTTTTTTAAGGATGGGAATTCAACAGACAGAGACTATTTTACTGGTCAACGTTTTGATACATTTATTTATTATGAAAATCTTCAGAATAAAGAAAAAATAAGATGTATTGAAGATGACAATATGAAAATACAAAATAATGGAAATGACGGATTTCCACTTGAAAAAGAGAAAATAGAAAGGTGGAAAGATAAATATTTTTACAACGAAAAGGGGCAGCTTATAAAGGAAGAAACTAATTTTCATGACGGACACAGGACGGAATATATATATAATGAAAATGGATATTATTTAGGAGCCGGTTTGAATAATAAAAAGTATGTCTATGTTTCCGAGAATGAGAGAATCTATAATAATAGAATCCGGCAGACAATTGAAAACAGCGGTGAGGAGTATACTGTTATAACCGATGATATGGAATCCAGAGTTGGTGATAAAAAAACTGTTTACAAATACGATGGAAAGCAAATTATAAGATTTGAAGAAACTTCCTATAATTGGCGGAGAGAAGAAAGTTTTATAACAACTTATGATTTTGAATATGACACTGATAATAAACTAAAAAAAGTAATTCATCATGGAATTGATTTACCGGATAAAATAGAAGTCGGTAATAATATAACAATATTTGAATATGATGAGAATAATCATATTAAGAAAATAATTGAAACTGATTTAAAACGCCCGGAAGAATCCAGAATTTCAGAATTCAGTGATTATGATGAATACGGAAACTGGCATAGTAGGAAAGTATATCGTCAGGACAAGTTATACAATGAAACTAAGCGCATCATCGAGTACAGGAAATAAACTTCTCGTTCAACACGGAATACAATCTTCTAAAAAGAGTAGAAAAACTGTATACTGATAGAATGAAAAACAGTTCGGGACTTGTTTCTGACCGGCATTTAACTTACTCATACGATCATGCAGGAAACATTCTCTCTAAAACTGATGTAAACGGAATTCTCAGCGAAAACTATACGTATGATGAACGCAACCGCCTCGTTTCAAGTACGGCCTTAAATGCCCCCGAACGCAGTTTTACTTTTGAATACGACGACTTTAACAACATCACAAAGATGGTAAAAAACAGTGTTCAGAAAACTTACGAATATGACGATGTAAAGGTACACTCATTAAAGACCATCCGCGAAGGTTCTTCTTACAAGACTTACAGTTACAACGAAAACGGTGACGTAACTCTTACCGTCTCCCCTGATGCAGCGCGTGAAGTTGAATACAATGCATCAAACTGTGTAAAAAGCATGACGCTTACCGGCACGGACAAAAATAAAAGCTGGGATTATTCCTACGATTCCGACGGTGAGCGCATAAAGAAAAGCTTTACCGATCCCGAAACCGGAAAAGTCATGACGACCGTTTACTGGTTCAGCGACTACGAAGAAACTTATGCAAATGATACTTTGACGAAAGTTTCAAAACTTTACGACGGCTATGCCCAGCGAGTTACCGAGTATGAAGATTCCGGCAATGTAAAAAGTGACACGCTCGAGTTTGTGTTTAAAGATATTCTCGGAAGCCCTGGTCTGCACGGCAGATGAAAACGGCAATCTTAAGGACACTTTTGTTTATGAACCGTTTGGAAAAATGCTTCCGAA
>JAEELR010000271.1 GCA_016282835.1 Treponema sp.
ACCAGAACGGTTTGCATATGGCAGATTTACAGCTTCAGTTACAGTCATTAAATGCAACCTTTAAAGAAAAATACAGTCGCCTTATAAATAATTTACCTAAGTTCATTGAAGCTGTGGCAGCTGGTGGCTCATTAAAAGATCTCCGCCAGGCAATTGCAAATGATTATGGTGCTTTAAATACCTGGTTTGATTCGTTTGAGAATGATTTCAAAGTTTCTTCAAGTAAGTACAGGTCTACTACACAGAATCTGGGTCGTATTACAAGCGAATTACAGGAAGGCGTAATGAAAATCCGAATGGTTCCTATTGGAACAATCTTTAACAGATTCCCAAGAGTCGTTCGTGATTTAAGCAAGGATTTAGGTAGAAAAGTAAATCTTATTATAGAAGGTGAAGATACAGAACTTGATAAAACAGTAGTTGATGATTTGCTTGATCCAATTATGCACTGTGTAAGAAACTCTGTTGACCATGGTATTGAACCTCCAGAAGTAAGAAAGAAGCTCGGAAAAGATGAAACAGGAACCTTACTCTTAAAAGCTGCAAATGAAGGCAATATGATTGTTATTGATATCATGGACGATGGTGGCGGAATTGATGTCAATAAGGTAAAGGAAAAGGCTATAAAGAAGGGACTTATCAGTCAGAATAAAGTTCTTACAAGTCAGGAAGCATACGATTTAATCTTTATGCCGGGCTTCTCAACCAGCGATACAATAAGCAATGTTTCAGGCCGTGGTGTTGGACTTGATGTTGTTAAGACTATGGTTGAAAAACTCAAAGGAACCATCAGCGTTTCAAGTGAGAAGAATCAGGGTTCTAAATTCTCTATCAGACTTCCTCTTACTCTTGCAATTATCCAGGGCCTTCTGGTTCGTGTCGGTAAAGAAGTTTATTCTATTCCGATTGCAAATGTTATTGAAAGCCAGTATGTAAAAATTGAATCAATTAACACTATAGATAATTATGAAGTTCTTAACGTTCGTAATGAAGTAATATCTGTACTTCGATTGAATCGCTTGTTTAATATAAAGAATTCACTGGAAGGCGATTATTGCTATGTAGTTATTGTGGGCTCGCAGGAAAAGAAGATTGGTGTAATGGTTGATGCATTGATTGGCGAAGAGGACGTTGTAATTAAGCCTTTGCACGACCAGTTTACTTCAACTCCGGGAATTGCAGGTGCCACAGTTTTGGGTGATGGATCTATATCGTTGATTATTGATGTAAATCAACTTTTGGAATTAGGAGTTCGTCAGGAATTAGATGCTCAGCAGGTGCGTGAAGCTGAAGCCATTAAAAACGCAACCAGAGGTTAAAGATATGTCAACAATTCAGGATAAATTGAGTGTTCTTGCTGGAACCATAGAAGATTCTTCAGTAAGCCAGAATCAGTCAATTGAAGAAGAAAAGAAGAAGGTTACTGCTGTTGATTTTAAAATGGTAACTTTTTCTTTAGCTGGTAAAGATTACGCAATTGATATTATGAAGGTTAAAGAAATTGCCAAAGCCGGTAATTTTACATATGTTCCGAATATCCTTCCGTTTGTCCGTGGAGTTTATAATTTGCGTGGAGATATTATCCCGATTATAGATTTCAGGCTTTTCTTTAATATTGAAGTTGAGGAAAAGGGTGATGATTATCTGGAGAACATGCTTATTATAAGTGTTGGTGACAGAACCTTTGGTGTTGTTGTTGATGTTATTGATAAAGTAATAGGAATCCAGAAGTCTTCGATTCAGCCTCCACATCCTTTGTTTGGTGATATAAACATTAAATACATTTATGGTGTTGTTGAAGCAGAAAAGCGTTTATACATTTTGCTTGATATTGATAAAATATTTGATGTGCGCTCTCCTGAAGAAGAAAAAGTTTATGTTGAATCAATGAGAAAGCAGATGCAGGCTCGTCAGATAAAAGCAGAGACTCCAGCTTCTGAAACACAGGAAAAAGATTCAGCTAAAAATAAAGCAAATCAAAAAACTGAACCTGAAGCAGCGAATGCAAAAAACGAAGACAATGAACTCAGGTTTATAAGTGAATCACTCTTAAGCTTAAAGAAATTCGTTGTTAATGAAGTAACTGATTCGTGGGTTAAATCAAGATACAAGGAATGGCTCGAAGAAAAAGGCCGCGATAATGTTCAGCTGCAGTCTGAAAGTGATGCAGATGAGTTCCTTGCTCCATTTTATTCAAAATACACAAGTTCATGGTGGACTGAAGAATATGCAAAAGAAGTTTTTAGTGTTTTACCTGAAAACTCTGCAAAAAATATTGTTGTCTGGAATCCTGGTTGTGGAAAGGGATTTGAGACTTATTCATTAGCCTGTCTGCTTTCAAAAAAATACAGGTCTTCAAGAATCAGGGTATATGGACACGATACAGATTTGTTAAGTGTTTCTAATGCTCCTTTAATGAATTTAACGGATGAAGCAGCTAATGACTGGTATCAGCCATTTACCATGAAAACTGTAACTGGTGAATATACATTTTCTATAGAAATAAAAGATTCTGTAATGTTTGAATATCACGATTGTGGAAATACTAATAATTTACCGCCAATTGATATTATTTTTGCACGTGATTTAATTTCATTCATGCCGGAACCTTCACAGCAAAAGTTATTACAGGAATTTTCTGAAAAAGTAAAAGGAAATGGTATAATAATTGTTGGTGAAAATGAGAATATAGAACTTCCTGGTTGGGTTAAAAAATCCATAGGGAAAATAAATGTATATTCAAAGGCTTAAATTTTTACATAATAAATTGTACTTTATAGGAGGATACTTTTATGAGAGTTGAATATATTAATCCATTTGTAGAAACTTCTTACAGAATCTTAAAAGAAGTACTTGGTGGAGTAGAAGTAAAACGTGGAGATTTATATTTAAAATCTACTGCAATGCCGGTAATGGGTGTTGCTGCATTGGTTGGACTTGCCGGTGATGTTGAAGGGCGTGTCCTTTTTGATATGACTTATGAAACTGCATTAAATATTGCTTCTCAGATGAATAATGAAAAGCTTGCAGTTTTTGATGATCTTGCAAAAGCTACAATTAGTGAATTAGCAAATATGATTACAGCTCAGGCAGTTACAAAATTACATGAGCTTGGATTTAAATTCGATTTAACACCACCAGCATTATTTGCAGGTGAAAAAATGGAAATTGCAGCTTTAAGTGGAACAAATGAAAATGTTGAAGCTTTAATCGTTCCTCTTATTACTGAATTTGGAAAAATTGAAGTTAACGTTGCTATTCGTGAGCGTACATAAATAAAGGAGTAGTTTGAATATGATAACTAAACAGGATTTCCCAACAAGCAATGATCGTCTTCCAGATGGAACAAAACTTGATGGTACAAAGTTTCGCGTTCTTATTGTTGATGATTCAATGTTCGTAGCTAAACAGCTTACACAGATTCTTACAAGTGACGGCTATGAAGTTGTTGCAACTGCGCAGGACGGAAAAGAAGGAGTTGATAAGTACAAGGAACTCTGTCCTAATGTAGATCTTGTTACAATGGATATTACAATGCCTCGTATGGACGGTATTGCTGCATTGGAACAGATTATGGCTTTCGATAAGAATGCTCGTGTAGTAATGGTAAGTGCTCTCGGAAAAGAAGAACTTGTAAAGCAGTCTCTTTTAAGTGGCGCTAAAAACTACATTGTTAAGCCTTTAGATAGAAAAAAAGTTCTTGAACGCATAAGTGCTTCCTTGAAATAGGCATTACTTCTTTAATTTTATAAAATATTATATTGTTTCAAATAATAGATATAACTTTATAAGTTATGAATGGCTCTGATTTTTTTATTTCAGAGCTATTTTTCGTTAAAAAGAGGATAGTGTGAAATTTAAATTTTTGTTTCTGTTTTTATGTTTAATCTTTGCTGGCTGTAAGTTTCCGTATTTAATGCAGAGAGAACTTGAGTTTGATAAAAGTGAGTTCACAAAGAATAAAAATAAATGGACTTACAGGAATATAAAAAATTATGAATATACCTTTGAATATACTGATATAATTAATAAGAAAACTAAAAAGAATGTATATAAGATTACTAATAAAAAATGTGTTAGCGCTGATTATTATGTACAGAATGATAATGGAAATTATGATGATAAACCTTCTGAAACAAAAATCTCTAACGGGACAAATTTAAAATATTCTATTGATGATTGGTTTGAAAGAATTGAACGGGATTACAATAAATATAAAAGTAAAAATTTTGAGAAAGAGCGTATTGCTTCTGTTACTATGGAAGTTGTGTACAATAAAAAATATAATTATCCGGAAAAATATGATTTTATTATTTACTATGATGATGATGTAGAAGTAACTTATGATGGAAGTATTCCTTCAGTAAACTATACACATCCGGCAGATTATAATCCTACTGTAATAAATATCGTAGAGTTTAATGTTATTGAAGAAGAGCCAGAGAATGCTCCACCGGCAGACACCCCGGAGAACGGTGAAAGTGGAGACGCGGGTGAAAAAGATACTCCTGCAGCAACTGGAAATGAAGAAAGCGGTGAAAATGAATCTGCTGGCGGAAATGCTGCTGAAACAGGAACGCCAGAAAGCGCTGAAGGGTGAATCATAGCCAGTCATTCTGAAATGGTTTCAGAATCTGTTAATGCAAAGACTGACAGATGCTGAAGCAAGTTCGGAATAACGAGCTGCAAATTCAGCATGACAAGAATTAAGTTCAGCAGGACGAGTTTTTCTCACCAGGGAAAAAGAATAAAAGGCATAGCGAAATAATATACGGAAAACTAAGTAAAAGTCCCGAAGGAAGATTTTTAAAGACTGCGATGTTCTGAATGTTTGTGGACAAAAACTGAATCACTGAGAAAATCAAAACTGCAATAAAGGTTTTATTTGTTTTTTTGCATCCCAAAAAGACTGCCGCCAGACAAAGCCAGCCTCTGCCGCCGGAACACATTGGAACAAACGATGAAAGCTTAAACGAAAGAAAACTGCCGCAAAATGATGAAGCCAAAGCTACAATAATCCATGAAAGGCTTTTGTAAAACGAAACGCTTATTCCCCTTGAGTGTAAAACCTCCGGATTGCTTCCGGTAATTTTCAGCTTAAGGCCTATGCTTGTAGTTTTTAAGAGAAGTATTAAGGCTGCACATAAAATCAATGAAATACATATCTCAATAATTTCTATTGTCTGTGGTGAAAAAGAAAATACATTTGAATAGAGAACGCCTCTTGTGTTAAAAATCTTTGAAGACAGGAATGAAGTTAAGGCGAGAAAGAAAATATTAAATGCAAGCGCAGTGATAAAAATATTTGCCTTAAGATAATTGGAAATGCGTTCAAGTATAAAAACTAAAAGTGTACAGAGCACCATGCTGAGAATAATTCCTGCAAAAGGATTATGAAGTAATACTGTAAATGTGTAACACAGGAATGCACTTAAGTTTAAAAGTCCCTCTATAAACAAAGCAAGCCTTCCTGCGTATTCAGATATTAAGGCCGTAAGCGTTATTAAAAATAGTGGAAAGACTTGCGATAAAATAGAAAGTGTTTGTGATGAAAAAAAGTCTATATTCATTTTTTATTTATCTCCATTTTCTTAAGCTGGAATCTTTCTTCTTTTGTGCGTCTGGTTTTCAGTTTGCCGAGTGTAAAATTTAATGCGAGGAAGAATAAAATTATTCCCTGAAGAATTGAGCTTATGTCAAAGTTAAATCCCTGTGTTAAAGAAATTCTGTCGCAGCTTGTATAAAGCCAGGCAATGAAAAAAGTTGAAACAATCAGTTTAAGCGGATTTGAGTTTGCAATCAAAGCACAGGTTAAGGCTGACCATCCCAAGTTCTGGTAAAAGCCCTGGTGACAGGTGTAGTAGGTTCCTGCAACAGTAATGTATCCCGTGAGTGTGTGTAGGATTGTGCAGACAGAAAGTGTTTCCCATGTATTTTTGTTTGAGTTGTAACCTGCGTAAAGAGCGAATTCATTTGCAATGCCGAAGATTTCTATTTTTCTTCCACGGAATGTTTTTTCCAGATAAAAGGCTGCAAGGATTACTGCAAAAACTGCAAATATAAAGCTTGCATTAAAGGGTGAAGGCGGAATCAGCTGCTTGAATCTCAAGTGTTTTTCAATGTAGGGAAGTGCCAGAAGATTTTGAGTTCCATCTCTTTTCCATAAGCTTATGATGCTGTTGATTATTGGAATGAGTGCGCTTGAAAGTAAAAAGGATGTAAGAAGCACTTCAATCTTTTTTGTTTCTTTAAGATATGCACTTGGAAAAGTTAAAATAAAACCTAGAAGAATGCATAGAATTATTGCAGTTAAATGGCAGAGAAGCGGGAACTTGCTCAGGGGTGAAATAAAAACAAGGGAAGCAATTAAACCGCCTGCATAAATCTGGCCCTCACCTCCAAGATTTAAATTGCCTCCCTTTACGGAAAATATTTGTCCAAGGCCAGCAATTAAAAGCAGGGTTTGAGTGTTAAGCATTTGCCCGAAATAATATGGAATCGTGAAAGTCTGTGTAAAAAATGATTTTAATGCCTCGCCGCAATTTTTTGAATTAAACGCGATTATCAGTATGGAAAATAAAAATCCCATGAGCGGAGAAATTGTCTGTGAAATAATTTTAATGCAATTCTGTTTAGTAAAAATTTTATTTGTTTTTAGAGCACTTGTCTGTGTTTCAGTTGATTCAGTTTGTGTCGATTGCCCTGATGTAAAACCTTCTGTATTTGTGTCCAGTATTTTTTCTTTTGAATCGTATGCTAGAGAAATTGTTGAGCCTTGAAGTTCATAAACTTTTGAGCACAGGGAAAGCGGGAAATCTTCTGCACCAATCAATAAAATTGTTTTGCCTTCATTTTTTAAATTGATTATTTCTTGCAGTAATTTTTTCTGACTTATAAAATCTAAGCCCTGCATTGGATTTGAGAAAATTAAGAGCCCGCCATTCAGTGAAAGTTCCCTTTCAATTATTAACCGCTGGAGCATTCCGCCACTTAATGAACTGACATTTTCTTCTGCTTTAATATTTATGTTTGCTTTTTTAATTAAATTGTCTGCGTTTTCATTTAAGTCCTTTGCTGTGTAAATGTTTAAGGCCTGCTTTATTGTAAGGTTTGGATTTGAACACCTGAAGTTTTTGTCGCTTGAGATAACTGCAACTTTGTTTTGTCTCAGCGTTTCTATATTGTATTTTTTTACTTTTTCACCGTTTATATAAAAAGTGCCTGCTTGAGTTTCTGCAAAGCCTGTAATTAAATCTTCTAAGGTTTGTATTGCTGCCTGTTTCAATCCTGTGATTGCAGTAATTTCATTTGTTTCAACCTGAAGATTTATGTTTTCTACACAAGGTTTTGAGACAGGATGAACACTTGCGTTCTTGATTTCCAGTGCTAACGAAGGAGCTTTTTGTGTGCTTATTTTCTGCGTGCTCTCAGTGTGCAGTTTCTTTTCATTTTGATGATTTGTTTTGTACAGTGATTCGTAAGAGTTTATATCATTTAGTGAAAATGCTTTTTTGTTTTTGATTACATAAATTGCATCAGCATAATTTTGTGCTTCACTAAGACTGTGAGTAATTACAATGATGTTGATGTTCCTGGAAAGTAATTTCAGTCTTTCGTACAGGGATTGTTTTTCTCTGTTAGTTAAAAATACTGAAGGTTCATCAAGAATTAGTGCTTTGGGATTTTTTAAAAGGACTTCGATTAAGTTTACATAGAATTTATTGTTTGCATTAAGGTTTTTGATTTGCGCTTTTGTATCAATAGATAAGTCTAATTCCTTGCAAATGGAATTTATTTTTTCTGCGATGATTTTTCTTTCAAGAATCAGTTTTTTTTCGTTCAATAAAATATTTTCTTCAACGGTCAACTCAGGCGCCAGAAGCGGATTCTGGTAAACCATATAGATTCCGTTTCGCTGTGCCTTTGTTACTGAATTGTGTTTTACTAGCTTTTGGTTTATAAAGATTTGTCCTAAATCCGGCTCAAGACTTCCTGAAATTATCTGCGCAAGAGTGGATTTGCCTTCACCATTTTCTCCGAGCAGCATATTGATTTTTCTGTCAGAGAATGTGAGGTCAAGATTATCAAGTACTTTTTTATATGAAAAGCTTTTTGTAATTCCTTTTAGTTTTATTTCCATTTTTGTCCTGGATGTAGGACTGCCACAGAAGTTTATGACAGCCCTAAAAACATGATTCTCTATTTCTTATTTTATTTTTTCTGGAAGCACTAATTCTCCATTCTTAAGTTTTAATAGGATTTCATTGATTTTGTCCCTGTTTTCCTGACTGACATTTTTTATGTAGTCCTTATTGTCCTGTACCAGTTCAATGTATCCTTCCTGAAGTCCAACAACTTTTGTAGTTCCCCATTTAGTTTTTCCTCCAAGATAATCCAGTACAGCTTCTTTTGTTGCTTCATTTTGTTTTGTAATTACACTGCAAACTACATAATCCGGAGACTTGTCAAAAGCGTTGTCATCGATGAAACATAATTTTATGTCTTTTTCTTTTGACTGTGCGATTACACCAAAGGCTGCC
Organism: Treponema sp.; assembly: GCA_016282835.1. GTDB lineage: Bacteria > Spirochaetota > Spirochaetia > Treponematales > Treponemataceae > Treponema_D. The sequence goes on from JAEELR010000271.1 coordinate 8,541, forward strand.
CCGCCACAAATTGGAAGGATTACATCAACTCCTTTTGTGTATAAAGCTTTTGTTATTTCTTCACCCTTTGAAGCATCGTACCAGTTTCCGACAATTCTAAAATCGCAGGTAGTTCCCTCTTTTGCATATTCTGCTCCGTATGCAAAGTATGGATATAGAACGTTGTTCATTACAGGATATTCCTGTGCTGCAACTAAAGCAACTTTATGAGTGTTTGAAACAAGACCTGCTGTAACTCCTGCCAAAAAGGTCTGCTCCCTCTGGTTGTAACTTGTACAGAAAATGTTTTCGTTGCCCTCTAGGAATGAATCCATCAGGATAAATTTCTGTTCAATAAATGTCTGTGTTAAAGGAGAAGCTAATTCCGGGAGGGAAGGGTTTGAAGAAACTATTACATCGAATTTATTCTGTGCGCACAAAGAAGTAAGTTTTGTCTGCCATTCGCTCTGGTTGGTTCCGGCTTCCATTATTTCTAAATTAACATTTGCGCCTGTTTTGTTTGTGTATTCATTGCAGGCTTCTGTTACTCCTTCTGCTAACATTTTGTATGTCGGAGAATCTGCAATAATTCCCGGGACAAAGACTGCTATGTTTTTGCTTTCAGTTTTTGCTGATTTTGAATTGCTGCTTTCTTTTTTTGTACAGCCTGAAAATAATAATGCTAAAGTACAAAGTGTAATGATTAGTTTTTTCATAAATAACCTCTTTTATAATTTAGTTTTATATAAAACTATTTATGCTAAAAATAATTTTTTTTATAATTTGTGTCAATTATATTCTCTGATAAAATAGTGGCACCTAATAGACAGTTTCTTAGGGAAAGATTTCTCACCTGCGAAAAATGTGATAAAATAAATCCGTTGAAAGGAGAGAAGATATGAAGCATGTTACATTTACACCACATCAGGTTTGCTCTGTTCAGATTGATTTTGATTTAGAGGATGGTAAACTTCATAATGTAAAATTTACCGGCGGCTGTAACGGGAACCTGAAAGCAATCGGTCGTCTTGTTGAAGGTCATGATGCTAAAGAGATTGCCGGCATTTTAAGGGGTAACGATTGTAAAGGAAGGGGAACTTCCTGTGCTGATCAGTTTGCTAAAGCAATTGATGAAAATTCGATTGAATAAAATTCGACTTAGGAAAATTGTTTAGCTCAGTCTTTATTATTAATAAACAATAGTTCTTCTTTTAATTTTAACAGGAGCGATAAAAGTTTTTTGCTTTCCTCCTCTGTGTAGGTTTTAGAAATTATTTCCTGCAGTTTTTTATAGATTTCCTGCGTGAGTGCATTCAGCTTTTTTCCCTTTGGTGTTAAAGAAATAAGTTTCTCCCGTTTGTCAGTTGTGCTTTTTTCAATTTTTATTAATTTCTGTTCTTCCAGTTTTTTAATTAATACTGTAGTCGTTGATTTATTCCGGTTAATTTTTTCAGAGAGCTCTTTGAAGGTCAGTTCGTTTTGTGTTGAAAGAATAAA
>JAEELR010000272.1 GCA_016282835.1 Treponema sp.
ATAAGGTAACAACAGTTAATGCTTGGAAATAAATAATTAGATATTATTCAATTTTAAAAGGCAATATTATTATGATGAAAAAGAATATCTTTTTTTTATTATTTTTTATTTTCGTATTTTCGATTTTTACCACTGAAAAACAGTGTAAAAGATTATTTATCCTTACTCAGGAAAATATGCCGCCTTTTAGTGCAGATCGAAGACTTGCAACTAAAGGTGAGTATGAGCAGGAAATTGTTTTTTTATTTTCAAATAAATCGAATAAAAAAGATTTTATTCCAGTGATTTATACTAAAAAGAAATTTAGGCTCCTATATATCAGAGCAATGGATCTTGTATATAACGGAAAGCATTCTATTCAGATACTTGATGCTGAATTTGAATTACCGGAGAATGCGTATCCATTAGGAAGTGATGAGGAAGCCTGGATAACAGATGGAGAATATTATTGGCTGAATGGATATTTTGCAAAATCAAAAAATCCAAACCATTGGGCTGGCCATTGGCCTGTAAATGTAGATTTTGAAAGAATATTTAAAGATAAATTGTATGCAACAGACCCTTTCAAATGCCAAATAGAGATGTGGTATCATTTTGATGATGAACCAGAAAAGCATGTCATTTTGGATTACACAGTTGAACCTCGTGAAGTAGATGAAGACCAGCGTAAACGAATGGGCTGGTAAAAAAAAGGAAGCTAAAAATGAAGAAACAAATAATTAGTATATGTCTTTTTACCTTTATAACTTTTGTATATGCATTTGAAAATCAAGTTCTTACAAGAGAAAAAGTAAATGAAAATTGGAAAGATATTTCTTTTTGGGAACATGGAATTAGTTCGAAACTTATTGAACAAGGATATAATTATGCATGGGAATCTATTTGTGATGGTGATTTGACAACTGCATGGGTTGAAGGTGTAAAGGGCAATGGTATAAATGAATGGGTAATAGTAGAGGTAGATGGAAATTATCAATATTTAAGTTATGAAAAGAACATATTAGATAAAAAAATTAGTGTTAATTTAAGTATAAATAATGGTTTTTGTAAAAATGAAAGAACCTTTTATAATAATAATAGAGTAAAAAAGGCAAAAATAACAATTTATGAGGTACCTTTAATTGCTTATGAGGATTATAGAGGTACACAAGCTTTAGAAGAGCCGAATATAATGTATGAAAGTGAAATAGTGTTAGAAGATACAATGAATCAACAGGATTTTTCATTTATCTGTTCACCAAAAGCACTGTTTTTAGAAGGAAGTCTATATCTTTATGCTCAGCTTACAATACTTGATGTTTATCCTGGTGAAAAATATCAGGATACTTGCATAAGTGAAATGAAAGCTAATGCTGATGTTATAAAGGAGAATGAAAAAAACAAAACTTCCTCCAAAAAAGTATCAGAAAAAAAGAGTAAAACAATTAAAAATTTAATTGAAAAGGTTGCAAATAAAAGCTCTGAACCAAAAGTTTCTAAAAAAGAGAGGATTCAGCTTGAACAACAGAAGGCATTAATTAAAGAACAAGAAGCGAAATATATAGCGACAAAAGAAGATGAATTATATAAAACAATCACACAGGAAGAACTGGATGATTTTAACAAAGACCATTACATAAAATTTTATATAGGTGAAAATGAAGATTATTACTGGTTTTGGGAATTATATAAAAGTGTAGCTCGATTATGCTGTAAGCCATTAAAAAATGTAGGAACAACTTCTCCGGTATTAAGAGGAAAATTGAAAAATTATCATAAAGAAGAAATGGAAGTAAAAATGCATGGATATGTTGAACGAGGCGAAGATTATGAATTAGGTCCAGGTCCATATGTACGTGCTGAAGTAATGAAGACATTGGATCCGTTATGGGCAACATCATTGTATTTTGATGATCATTTTTTTCTAGAAAAATTAGAGTTTGTACAAGATGGAAAAGTTTTATATACATTCACAGATAAAGAAATAAGAAACATACAACGAGCAGATACATTCGGTCTTAAAAATGGCGGATATCGCTAACAGCAGTATAATAATTATTTGTAGAAATAAATTAGGAATAAAACTATGGCAGAATCAGAGAATTTATTAAAATTATTAAAAGATATTGCTGATGTAACAGAAAAATATGGAAATGTTTTAAGGATAAAAATTCAAAAAGAAGTTCTTCTTCAAGAAGAAGACTCAATTTGTGATTTTCCAATAATTAACAAATATTTCTCAAGTACAAAAAATCTGATAGAAAATCCAGATCGAGTAATACCAATATCTACAACAACATTAAATGAATATAATAGTAAAACTGGTTCTGATATAGAAAATGTTGAATTGCATTATGGTCCAAACTCAGACGAACTTACACGAAGTTATCATGCAAATGCATTAACTATTGGTGCTGCAATTTATTTAAATACAAAAGCTTATAAGCCAGAAACAGAAGAAGGACAAAAAACTCTTGTTCATGAATTAACTCATATAAAACAAAATCAAGAAGATATACTGGAAGGACAGAAATCAGTTGAAGATCTTGAATCTGAAGCTGAACAAATGGAAAAAATTGCTGAGTATAATCCAGAAGTGTATAAAACAATAACTGTAAAAGGAAAAGAATATAAAGTAACCCAAAAATTATATAATGAAATGATAAAGAAGGTAAAATTTAATGTGGAACACTGGATTGCAGATCTAGACAAAAAAATCCCAGATGAAGAGTATCTTGAACTTTTATTAAAATATGAAAAGTTAGAAAATGAAAAGAAATTTATCTGGCAACAAAAGTAAATTAATTGCTTAGTTTACACCACTTAAACTCAGTAATACATTTTGAAATTGAACTCAGTTCTTTATCAGTACCCAGCCGGAAGACTTTAAGTTGTCTCACCGGCTGTTTTTTTTGAGAGATGATCTGGCGGTCGGTTTCGGTGAAGTTAGTGTTTTTATAAATACTAACTAACGATAGTTTGGAAGGAAAAACACCTTCTGTTGTTGTGATTTTTACTGGAATGTATATTTCGGACTCAGTGGTTTCGAGTTCTCCAAATTCAACTGAACTTATATTACGGTGGTTGAGTTCGTCGAAACTACCGCGGAGGTCTGATTGTTTTTGTTCTGCGGTGGTTTCGACAGGCTCAACCACCGTATTTTTAGCATCAACTACCGTACTTAAAGGGATCCACAGAGGTCTGGCAGCGAGCAGGATGCGGCCTTCGGTAAAGAGGGCGGAAATCAGTTCTTTTTGAAAATTGATGAGTTTGAGTTCTTCGGTGGGGTGTAGGATTATCACTGCCATACGGGGAGTATAACTTTTTTTGTTTATTTGGTATAGTTTTTTTATGAAGTTGCCAAAGTTTGATTTTAAATTTCAGAATCTGTCTAAAACTCAGAAATTGCTTGTAGCGGCAGTTACACTTTTTTTAGTTCTTGATATAACTGCCGGAATAATTCTTATTGCAAATAAAAATAAATCTGCCGTAACGATTGTGGGGCCAAACAGCGAACTTTCTTCGCTTTATGCCCTGAATTCTGCAGCCTCAAAGGGAACTGTAAACGGCGAATATGCAAACTTCAAATTTACAAAAAATCAGAAAGAGTATTTTTCGAAAATTTATAACGAGCATGGCTCAGTTGCTCTTACTGTATGCTTTCAGTTGATGCCGACAAAAAAGCAGAAGGTTTTTCTTGAATCTGCTGCAGATGAAACTGCTGTTTTGCGATACGGTTTTTTAGGAAAAGAAGATTTTACAATCAATGGAAACTTCATTAAGAAAAAGTATCCCGATACAAGACGCATTCAGATTCAGGCTGATGAAAAATATGCGCCTACTGTTTTTGATGTTTCTTTTGCCGTTCAGAAAAATGACAATATTGAAAAATATATTCCGGAAGGATTTTATGTTTATTCAACTGTGCGCTGCCGTGTAATTGCTGCAATTGTTATTCCTGCAGAAATCGGTTTTGATTACAGTTCTGAAATTCCGTTTGTTGGTTTTGCCTGCAATGGCGGTGTAATTGATTTTAGAAATAAGAGTTTTGATTTTTCCGGAAGTTCAATGGTATTTCCTGTTCAGAGTAATATGAAACAGTCTATGCCGGAATACAGAGTTCTTCTTTCTGAAAATCCTGAGTACAAAACTAATGCTTCGCATTCTGTAAAAGTCTTGATGAATGCTGGCGGCGAAAAACTTTATATCAATAATGTGCAGGCTGCTAAAGAAATCATAATCCCAACTGCTGCTCTAAATGCTCCATTTTCAAGAGTTGAGTTTAGTGAAAATCTTGAATGTGTTGACTCATTAATTATGCGCGGTACAAAGCCAGCCGGTGAAGAAGTGCTGGATCCTATTCGTACTGACCCGGGGCTCATTCTTAATTACAAACCCTCCCAGTGGCGCACAGCAGACTACGAACTTTACGAGTGGGACCGTTTTCCACAGATTCTTTTCTTTGACACAAGAAACTATGAAGTTCAGGACAAACTTTTCCGCCGCCTTGCCTTTTTCGTGGAAAAGCAGGGCTATAAGGGGCGGCTCCTCACAAACGAAGAATGAGGAGATATTCACGGCTACAATGCCCACGACTACAGTGCCGAAAGCATGGCAAATTTCTTTAACAAGGCAGCAGAACTCAACTTCCAGCTTAATGAAGAAGAGCTTTTGCTCAAGCGCATTCTCATTCATAACGGTCTGCTTGAAAGCGACGGCATTTACGTAAAGGCAAATGAGGGAGGGCTTGTTTCAATTTCCCGAGAAACTCCTGGCTGGAGCAGAACAAATCTTCTGGCTCACGAAGGCTGGCATACAATCTTCTTCCGCGACCCGGAATTCAGAAATTATGTTTCGGCAGTCTATTATACTTTTGATCCGACCTCACTTGATTTCCTTATCGATTACTTTAAGTCTCAGCCAGGTCTTGGTTATGATGTAAATGATGAATACCTGATGCACAATGAGTTTATGGCATACATAATGCAGCAGCGTCTTTCTGAAGTTGCAGACTATTTTGTGCATCTTGCAAACCGCGGTTCAGTAATTGATTACACACCAAAGCTGGCAGCTTACGTAAGAAAAACCGAAGGGCAGGGCTTCGAAGACGCAGCCAACGCCCTCAACGATTTCGTCTACGACAAGTACGGCATCGTGTGTGGTAATATCGCCTTAGTTAATCGCTAATTCCTTACCCTGTCATTCTGCGGACTCTGAATCATGTTCTTAAAATCCGCCGTAAATGCCTTTACTGCTCCCAGTGTTGTCGGAGGTCCGTGGCCCGGCATCAGAATCACATTGTCCTGCTGAGAGAAAATCTTTTTTTCTGTATTTGATTTTTAGATATATTCAGAATAACTTGAGTTAGTACTTCCAATTTCTCCAGCC
>JAEELR010000032.1 GCA_016282835.1 Treponema sp.
AGAAATCAAAATTCCTCACTTTGGCTGGAGCCTCGGTTACATTGAAGCCCGCATGTGGATTGGCCAGACCACCGAGTCTGACTACTTCGACAAGGACGACAGCAACAATCACAACCAGATTACCGGCATGACCTTCTCTTACGCCCCATCCTTCCTGCCCGGCCTGACTTTGGGCGTGAATAAGATTTGTATGAGTAAGTGGGATAACGATGAATATTATAAGTACTTAAATCCTTTTTACGATGTAAATAATGATGAAGATCAGAAATTATCTTTGACTGCTGACTGGCTCTTTCCTAAAGTTGGACTTGAGATTTATGGTGAGCTTGGAGTTGATGATTATATACAGGGCTGGCATAGCCACTCACCAGTTCAGAGTGTAATAAGAAATCCATTCCATACAATGACTTATTCAATAGGCTTAAAGAAGACTGTTACTTTATCAAAGAAAAAAGATGTATATGGGGAAATAATCTTTGAATGGAACTGTACAGAAATGTCTCAGGATTTACAGTTTGAATGGCCATATAATTTCGGCTTCCATCATATTACAACTCAAGGTTATACAAACAAAGGACAATGGATAGGTTCCGGAACAGGTTATGGTGGAAACAGTCAGATTCTTGCCTTTAACACCTATTATCACAAGGGTAATACACTTTTCTTTATCTGGAGAAATAATCCGGATAATAATTATATTTATAGTAAAACGATATCTACAACTTCAGCAGACAAAGAAACCTATTATAAGAACTATGTTGCTTATAAGGCAAACTTTAATCTGGGATTTAACACAAATTATTATTTTACAAACTATTTATCTTTACAAGGTGGATTTGCCTGGAACCTTATAATGAATCCTCATTATAATCCTTATCAGAAAAATAAAGATACTGATATGTATGGCATTCCGACAAATGAAAATAATTTTCACATTAATTTAGGAATAAAATATATATTTTAATCTCAGTTCAAATGCTGAATTAATCAAACATATCTATTCTGGTTTTATGCTTTCCGCCTAAAAATTCTGTTGTAAGATATTTATCAGCAATCTGTTCGCAAAGTTCATAAGGAATTATTCTTGCTCCCATACAAAGGACATTTGCATCATTATGAAGACGTGTAAACTCTGCAGATTTTAAATCTCCACAAACAGCAGCACGAATTCCTTTATGACGATTTGCTGCCATGCTCATTCCAATTCCTGTACCACAAATAAGAATTCCTGTATCAGCAGTTTTATCCAATACACATTTGCATACCTTATCAGCATAAACAGGATAATCTACCTGTTCTTCTGAATCTGTTCCAAGATTTATAATTTCATATCCTTTTGAAGAAAGATATTTTATAAGCTTTTCTTTATATTCAAAAGCTGCATGATCACAAGCTATTGCAATTTTCATAAATTAAACTCCTGATAATTAATTCTTACTTATCAATTTCTAGAAGAGCATCCATAAAGATCTTCATATACTTCTTATCCCATATTGTAACACGTAAGAAACCCGCACTGTCTCCTTTTCCACAGAAAATCAGGATATTTTTTGCTTTTAATTCTTCTGTAATCTCTTCTGCTGTTTTGTGTTTTGGAGTAATACAGATAAAACAACCTTGGGTAGGAATATATGAATATTTTGCTTCATCTAAGGCTTTTAAAAGATATTCTTTTCCGCCATTAAATTTTGCTTTTAATTCTGTAATTAATTTATCAAAATTATCAACTATAGTTTCACCAAAAGCCAGTGCAACATTATTTACTGTATAATGTGGTTTATAGTTTTTAACGTACTGAACATTTTCTTTTGTTGAAATTACAAGGCCCATCCTTAAGCCTGGCATAGAAAGCATTTTTGAAAAGGTACGTAAAATTACTATATTGTCATATTTTTTTAACAGTTCGAGTGAATGTTTATCATAAAAATAATGATATGCTTCATCTATAATCACCAGAGCATTCACACTTTTTGCTTTTTCAACAACTCTGACTATTTCATCATCATTATAAGCATTTCCGATAGGCATGCTTGGATTAACAAGAGAAACAATTCCTGTATTAGAATCAATTCTTTCAATAAGTTTATTTATATCAAAGGTGTAATCAGGTTCGTAATGAATCATTTCAGTATTCATTTGAGACATATCTGCATAAACCTTATACATACCAAAAGTAGGAGTTACACAAAGCAAGGTTTTCCCAGGTTCTCCAAAAACTTTTATAACATAGCCCATAGCTACAACTGAACCATCTGTCAATGTAACATTTTCATATTCAAGCCCAAGAAGCTTTGCATATTTAGTAGTAAATCTTATTTCTTCAGGATAAAGAGAAAGATATTGTGGTGTTATTTTTTTCATAGCTTTCTTAAAAAGCCATTTTGGTAATCCATCAGGATTCTCATTCTGATCAAGTCTTATATATGAGCCTCTATCTTCCGGCTGATTTGTTCTTAAAAAATCTTTAATTACAGGATTAACGTAGTGCATTGCATATTTCCTTTTTGCATAATATAATCATTTATTATACTAAATTTGTAAAGAAAAGTAAGTATAATCTATTATATAGTTTATGAAAGAAATCACAATTGACGAATTCAGACAGATACAGCTTGATATACTACAGAAGGTTCATGAATTCTGTGATAAAAATGCTATTAACTATTCTCTCTGCGGCGGAACTTTACTTGGAGCCGTAAGACATAAAGGCTTTATTCCCTGGGATGATGATATTGATATTATTATGACCAGCCATGATTACGAAAAATTCAAAGAGCTTTTTAATCAGCAAAAAGATTCAAATTTATTTTTCCTTGATTGTTTTAATGACAAACAGTATTTTCAGCCTTTTGGTAAAGTTGTAAACACTCAGACTAAACTCATTGAAGCTTATGACAGACCTGTCGATAAGCTTGGTGTTTATATTGATGTATTTCCGGTTAACGGACTTCCTGCAGATGAAGAGAAAAAGGCAAAATACTGGAAAAAGATTTTCAAAATCAGAAATATAAATACAATTCTTTATCAAAAAAATGTCAAATCTGAAGGTAAGCTTAAGCATACAATAAGAGTTATTTTGTTTTATTTACTCCGCCCTCTTCCAGCAAATACAATCGCTAAAAAAATAAACAAACTCGCTGCAAGTCAGAAATTTGAAACTTCTGATAAGGTTGCTTGTTCTGTATTTGGATACGGAAAAGGAGAAGAGATTCCACGAAGCTCTTATGACTCTTATATCGAAATGGATTTTGAAGACAGAAAATTTAAAGTTATGGCCGGCTACAAGGATTATCTGACCGGACTTTATAAAGATTATATGCAGCTTCCTCCTAAAGAAAAACAAATTCGAAAACATGATTTTACTGCATACTGGAGATAATAAATGGTACCTTTACAAATAAAACTCCCTGAAGGCTTTTTGGATGAAGAAACTCGTTGTGATTATACAATCAGCACAGAAATGAAAAAGGTCTGGGCTGTTGAACTTGATTTGTTATACAAGCTTCAGCAAATCTGTACTAAATATGGAATTGAATATTATGCTGACGGAGGAACACTTTTAGGCTGCGCCCGTCACAAAGGTTTTATTCCCTGGGATGATGATATTGATATTGCAATGACTCGTGAGAACTATACAAAGTTTTGTCAGGCTGCAAAGAAAGAATGTCAGTACCCGTATTTTTTACAGACAGAAGAATCAGAGCCAGGTACAGTATACGGTTATGCAAAGCTCTGCAATTCTGACACAGCCATGATTCTTAAATGCTTTGAAGGAAGAAATTTTAAATACAACCAGGGTCTCTGCATTGATATTTTTCCTCAGGACAAAATCCCGGAAGATGCTGTTGAACAAAAAGCTTTTCTTTCAAATCTTGAAGAGCTCCGTGCAAAAGGCAAGCAGTTCCGCAACAGACTACACAATGATCAGGGTGCTCATAATATCATAAAAACAATTCTTGCCTTTATTGTTAAGCTTTTTCATATTAAGAACTGGCCATATTTTAAATTCCAGAAAGCCTGTCAGAAATATAACAATACCGATGCAAAATACATGGCCAGCATTTCATATAGACCTGTAAGAGAAATCGGTTTTAAGGAAGCTGATTTATATAAGGATCTGGTAGAGCTTCCCTTTGAATTTATTACCCTGCCTGCTCCTAAAAACTATGATCAGTATTTATCTGATTTTTATGGTGACTGGAAGGTTTTCAAAAAAGGAGCTTCTTTCCACGGCAATGTAATTTTTGATACAGACAAATCGTATAGGGAATATCTGAAATAAGCGGAATTAATTATGGTTAATACAAAACTTAAATTTGATGAAGCATTTTTCAAAGAAGAAGTAAAATGCGGATTTACAGTAACTACTCAAATGAAAGAGATACAGGCTATTCAGCTTGATCTTCTTAATGAATTTATGAATGTCTGTAAGAAGCATAATCTAAAATATTGGGCTGATGCAGGAACTCTTCTTGGCTGTGCCCGTCACCAGGGTTTTATTCCCTGGGATGATGATATTGATCTTGTTATGCCAAGAGAAGATTATGAAAAGTTCTTAAAGATTGGTCCAAGAGAATTTAAGCATCCCTATTTTTTCCAGACAGAAAAAACTGATATTGGAAGCCTCCGCTGGTTTGTAAAAATCTGCAATAGCGAAACAACCTCTATGTTTATAAATTTTATGGACAGAGAGTTCAGATTTAATCAGGGAATTGCCCTTGATATCATGCCCTTAGATAATATTCCAGATGACCACGAAGAACGTCTTGAATATTTTCATCATCTTCTGGACCTTCAGAACCAGGCCCGTCAGTTTGCAAATACAACTTACCGCTATGTTTTTCACAATGATAAATCAAATAAATCAATTAAAATTTTTAAGAACATTGCAAAGGTTTTGCTTCGAACTTTCTTAGAAGATTTGAATATCTGTTCTCCCTGGAATTCTAAAATAAACAAATATGTTCAGAAATATAATTCTGTAGAAACAAAATGCTTTGGAACAAACGTTTTCAAACCGGACGCAGATACTGACCGTGCCTGTCTTACAAAAACTGATTTTGATGAAACAGTTTATCTGCCATTCGAAATGTTTTCTTTACCTTGTCCTAAAAATTATGATAATGTATTAAAGAACTATTATGGAGAATGGAAAGAGTTCGTACAGGGAGGAGCCTTCCATACAAATATTTTTTATGATACAGAAAACTCCTATAAAAAATATATAAGACCAAAGGGAGATAAATAATATGGCAACAATAGCAATTATTATAGCAGGTGGTTCTGGTCACAGAATGGGCCAGGATATTCCAAAGCAGTTTATTAACGTAAATGATAAACCAATTTTAATGTACACCCTGGATGGTTTTCAGAAGCATCCTCAGATTGATGCCATTGAAGTTGTTTGCATTGATGGCTGGCATGATGTTGTCTGGGCTTATGCTAAACAGTTTAATATCACAAAGCTTAAGTGGATTACCTCTGGTGGTGAAACTGGTCAGGAATCTATCCGCAATGGTGTCTACAATCTTAAGGACGTTTGTAAGGAAGATGACATTATTATTATTCATGACGGTATTCGTCCTTTAGTTGATGATACTGTTTTAACAGATGTTATTAAAACTGCCCGTGAAAAAGGAAATGCAGTTACTTCTATGCCTTATAATGAGCAGATTTTTGTTGTAGATGAAAAGGATAATACCACTACAACTAAATATATTCCCCGCGAGACCTTACGCCGTGTTTCTACTCCACAGGCTTATACTTATGGAAAACTTGACTGGGCTTATCACAAAGCTTTTGAAGAAAAAATTGGAATCTATGGTTCTTCGTACACAAATACAATGATGGTTGAACTTGGTGAAAGACTTAATTTTGCAGCAGGCTCGGACAAGAATATAAAGCTTACTACAAAAGATGATCTTGAAATGTTTAAGGCTTATCTTAAAGCAGAAAAGGATACCTGGTTAAAATAATGTTAAGAACAGAAAACCAACTTTATAAAGAAGATCTTAAATATTCTCTGTCTCTTCCCCTTCCCTGGGAAAAGCTTAATGGCAAAACTTTATTGATTACCGGAGCAACAGGAACCATTGGTACTTACCTTATTGATTTACTTATGCTGCTTTCCCAGGAAAAAAATATCTCTTTAAAAGTAATTGCCATGGCAAGAAATCAAAAAAGATTTGAAGAACGTTTTTCTCAATATCTGAATAATGATAAGCTTCAGTTTCTCTGTCATGATGTAAATCAGTCTTTTTCTGATATTGAAAATATTAGATGTGATTATCTTTTTCATTTTGCAAGCAATACTCATCCTGTAAGTTATGCGACAGAACCAATCAATACAATTTTAACTAATGTAATTGGTTTAAATAATCTGCTGGACTTTGCTTCAAAAACTCAAGGCTCTCGTTTTATCTATGCTTCTTCTGTAGAGATTTATGGTGAGAATCGTGGAGACGCAGAAAAGTTTACAGAAAATTACTGCGGCTTTATAGACTGCAACACTTTGCGAGCAGGATATCCGGAAGGTAAAAGAACCGGAGAAGCCCTTTGTCAGGCTTATATTTCACAGAAAAATCTTGATATAGTAATTCCACGTCTTTCAAGAATATATGGCGCTACAATGCTGGAATCAGATTCAAAGGTTGCTTCACAATTTATTAAAAATGCAGTTAATAAAAAAGATATTATTTTGAAATCTGATGGCAGTCAGTTTTATTCCTATACTTATATTGCAGATGCTATCAATGCAATTCTTTACTGTATGTTCCTTGGAGAAAAAGGAAATGCCTATAACATTGCAGGCTCTGATGTTCACTTAAAAGAGCTGGCTCAAAGCCTTGCAGACATTGCCCAGACTCAGGTTAAATTTGAATTACCGGAAGCAACAGAAAAAGCAGGTTTCTCAAAGACAACAAGAGGCGTAATGGATTCGTCAAAGCTCACAAAGCTTGGTTTTACTTTTCATTATGATTTACAATCTGGTCTTGAGAGAACTCTTTCTATCTTAAAGGATTTACAGTTATTTCAGGAAGCATAATGCAGCAGAAATCACTTAAAAAGAATGCGATTTTTACTTTTATAAAATCCTTCATGAACATTATCTTTCCGATAATCTCATTTCCTTATGCTTCCAGAATTCTTTTGCCTGAAGGAATCGGAAAAGTAAATTTTGCAAACTCAATAATTGAATATTTCAGCATGATTGCAGTTCTTGGAGTGAATTCTTATGCCGCAAGAGAAGCTGCAAAAATCAGGGATGACAAAGAAAAGCTTTCAAAGTTTACCAAAGAGATTCTACTCTTTAATCTGATTTCAACAGTATTTGCTTACATTCTTTTTGTATTCTGTTTCTTTTTCGTAGACAAGCTTGCTGAATACAGACTTCTTTTAATTGTCTGTTCAACCAAGATTTTATTTTTTACTCTCGGAACAAACTGGCTTTTTACGGCAAAAGAAGAATTCGGCTACATTACTCTAAGACATTCTGCTTTTCAAATAATCAGCTTGATTCTGCTTTTTACTTTAGTTCATAACAGTGATGATTATCTGATTTACGCAGGCATAGGTGTTTTTTCAAATGTCGGTGAAAACATATTAAACTTTATTTATGCCAGAAAGTTTATTAATTTACGGCAAAAAACAAGCATTGAATTAAAAAAACATGCAAAGCCTATTTTTACCTTCTTTGGGATTTCCTGTGCCGGAAGAATCAACAGTCTTTTAGACACAACCATGCTGGGCTTTTTAAGCGGTAATGCCGCTGTTGGATTTTATTCTGCTGCAATTAAAATCGGTACTATGGTAGTTGAGCTGATTACCTCTACAATCAGTTCCTTTTTACCCCGTTCGTCTTATTTACTTGAACAAAATAAAATTGAAGAATATCAGGCTTTAATTTCAAAAGTCTTAAAGCTCACCTTCTTCTTCTGTATTCCTGCTACCTTTGGTCTTTTCTGTTTAAGCAGACCGGTCATCCTTCTTTTCAGTGGTGAAAAATATCTTCCTGCAACAGCAACAATGATGCTGCTTACCTTTACAATAATAGCCAGATGTTTTAACAGCTGTCTTAATAACATGATTATCACACCACAAAGACAGGAAAAGTTTGCCTTATATGCACAGCTGATTGCCTTATTTTTGAACGGCGTATTAAATTATTTCTTTATTCGTAAATGGGGAGTATTTGGTGCTGGTCTTGCAACCCTTATGGTAGAATTTACGCTTCCTATTGTAAAACTTATTCCTTCCTGGAAGTATATTAATACTAAGAGTAATCTTTTGAGTGTTATTCAATCTTTGTTCGGGTCTCTGGTAATGTATGCTGTAATCATGCTTTTATTCAGAAATATTGAAAACTCTTTTGTTCAGATTATTTGTTCAGTAATTACAGGCTCTGCAGTTTATGCGCTAATTGAAATTGTTTTAAGGCATGAAACTGCAATGCTTATCCTTGCTGCCTTAAAAAACAAACTAATTCACAAAAAATCGTAATTTAGTTATAATAAATTTATGTCTTTTTTCTCGATTTTATACAACATAATTATTTTACCAATTGAATTTGTCATTGAATGGATTTTCAATTTCTATAATATTAAAATTGCTGTTTTTGGTATTGCAGGAGCAATTCTTGCAGTAAGTATCGGTGTAAATTTTCTTGCACTTCCCCTTTACGCAATTGCAGACAGTCTTCAAGAAAAAGAACGTAAAACACAATTAAAGCTTGAAAAATGGGTTAAACATATACGAAAGAATTTTAAAGGTGATGAACGTTTTATGCTGCTTCAGGCATATTACAGAGAAAATAATTATCACCCGCTTTATGCTCTTCGCTCAAGTCTTTCTATTTTAATTGAGATTCCTTTTTTCATTGCAGCCTATCATTTTCTTTCTCATTCAACTGCTCTTCAGGGAGCAAGCTTCGCTTTTCTTAGTGATTTAGGCGCTGCGGATTCTTTAATCAGTTTTACCTTAGGCTCACATAATATTGTTATAAACGTTCTTCCTGTTTTAATGACTCTCATTAATTTTGTTTCCGGAGCCATCTACTTAAAGAATGCACCATTAAAAGAAAAGGTTCAGTTATATGCCCTTGCTCTTGTATTCCTTGTAATCTTATATAACTCACCATCCGGTCTTGTATGCTACTGGATTCTTAATAACCTTTTCTCTCTTGTAAAAAATATAGTAATGCAGCAGAAGCATCCAAAAAAGATTCTTCACATTATCATCTGCTTTTTACTTGCTGCACTTTCAGCCCTTTTCTTAATTAAAAAAGGAGCTTTTATCAAAAAAATTATTGCAGTTGTTTTCACAGCAATAATTATTCTTCTTCCAAAAATTACTGCTTTCCTCAAACAAAAATTTACTGCAAGTCCTTTATTCAATGAAACAGAAGCTGATAAATCAAGTTTTTTAATAACTTTCACAGGTGGTTTAGGAACTGCTTTACTTGCAGGCTTCCTCCTTCCTTCAATCATTATTTCTTCAAGCCCTCTGGAGTTTGCATACCTTGGAGAGACAGCATCTCCTCTGTCTTACATTCTTTCAAGCTTCCTGGTATTCTTTGGATTTTTTGTTTTCTGGCCTTGTGCAATTTATCTAATGTTTGGAAACAAAGTAAAAAAGTCCTTACCAGTTCTTTCTTTTTTAGTTCTTGTAATGGCATTATTAAATGCGTTTATATTTAAATATGATTATGGAATTATTGATGTAATCTTTAATGTAGAAATTAAAACTGCATTAAAAGTATATACTCCTTTCTATACCATATTACCAATTTGTGCCTTTATTGCAGTTTGTGTTTTATGGAAATTTCTTTCAGTAAAAAAACATCTTAACATTGCAGTAATTTTATGTTTGATTGTTTGTATTGCAGAAATTCCTATGGGAATTATGAAAACAAATAAAATAAGTAACATATATTCTGAATTTAAAAAGAATAAAGAAAATGAAGTTACTCAAAGTTCAGATGAAATTCAAAAAGTAATACACCTTTCAAAAACAAAAAAGAATGTTATTGTTCTTTTTATGGATAGAGCCATTGGCTGTTATCTCCCCTATTTCCTTGACCAGTTTCCACAATACAAAAGCAGCTTTGATGGATTTATTAATTATGAAAATACTTTAAGCTTTGGAGCACATACAATAACTGGTGCGCCACCTATGTTTGGTGGTTATGAATATACTCCGGAAGAAATGGCTAAACGAAGCGATGAACTTCTTGTAAACAAACATAATGAAGCAACAATTCTTTTACCGACACTTTTTGGTGAAAAAGGCTGGCATTCATCTATTATTGACCCACCATGGTCAAATTACAAAGGTTTTTCCGAAAAAGATTTCTCTGAATTTGATGGGTTATCAAATGTTGATGTTAATAGTGTTATAGGCGTTTATTCAACAAAATATGAAAAAGAACATGAAGGTATTAATGAAGTAATTCCTACAGATACAATCTGCCGTCATGAAATTATTAATTTCAATGTACTTCAAATACTTCCACCTCTTGTACGAAATACTTTTTATAATGATTTTAGATATGAGCTTCCAAATATTCAGGCCTTTATTGATCATTTTTCTGGTTTGTATTATATAAATGAAGAAACTGATTTTTCTTCTGATTCAGATAATTATGTTTTTTATACTAATGAAACAATTCACAGACTAACCTACCTGAATGAAGATTTTGATTATCCATTAACTTATAGAAGAAATAACAATACCGGTTCATATAAAACAAAGGACGATTTTGAAACACAATTATATGAAGTATATTGTGCTACTTTTAAAAAAGTTGCCGAGTATTTTGATTATTTACGAAAAAACAATGCATATGATAATTCACGAATTATAATTGTTTCTGACCATGGTTATTATGCCAACATGACTCATTATAAAAACTTTACTCCAAAAACTGTAGATTATACCTATGATTATACAGAAGGAGACAGAATAATTCCTAATCGTTTTGACTGTACTCTTATGTTTAAGGATTTTAATTGTAATGATCCAATAAAAACTGATAGTACATTTATGACAAATGCAGACTGTTTTTTTCTTGCTAAACAAGATTTAAATATTTCTGATACTAATCCATTTACAAAAAAGAAATTTAAGCAAAATAAAGAAGATGGAATCAATTTATTTTTTCAGGATAGTAGTGAACTTAATGCACAAAATATGATAAATCGAACAGGCATTACATTTGATGAAGACTCAGCCTGGCATTTTAATCCAGGAGCAATTAATGATCCAAAAAACTGGGTTCCTTATAAAAAATGGAAAGCTTCTAATATTTCTAACCCATCAATCTCTAATCAGGAGTAGTCTTATAAAATGACAATGAATATTTTACCATTATACATAGATCCAGGTACAGGAAGTATGCTTTTCTCACTTTTTATTGGACTTGCTACAACTGTCGTTTTTGCTGGACGTGCATTATTTATAAAAATTAAAGTTATAATTTGCAGAGGGAAACAGTCTGAGTTAAATCAATCTCATCTTGGAATTGTTATTTTTTCTGATTCTAAACGTTACTGGAATATTTTTGGTCCTATTGTCAGAGAATTCGAAAACAGAAAAACTCCAATCGTCTATTTTACTCAAAGTCCTGATGATCCTGCTTTATCTGAGAATTTTAAATATGTCAAGACAGAATATATTGGTAATGGTAATAAAGGCTTTGCAAAAATGAATCTTTTGAATGCTGACATCTGTCTTTCTACTACTCCAGGGCTTGATGTTCTACAATGGAAAAGA
>JAEELR010000273.1 GCA_016282835.1 Treponema sp.
CTTTAAAACAGTTGCTTTCCTTTCAAATAAAATTGATGAGCTGAAACTAAACAATGTATTTGTTATAGAAACTTCCGATAAAAAAATTGCGAAAACTATAATCAATAATTCTAAAAACAAAAACCGAAAAATCTTAGTATTGAATTCAATGCAGTCAGCAGCAAGTAAAGATGTGCAGAAGGGCATGACCTATTATTCTATAATGCAGGAAAATCTTGCTGTACTGAAAGAAGGCTTACAGTAAAAACAAGCAGCTTCAGGATAAACTTAATTGGTAACAATTTAATTGTTTATCTTGAAGTTTTTTTTTATAATTAGCTTATGAAAGCAAATGCAGATTACACTGTAGTTTATAACGATGATTCAATTGTTGTATTAAATAAGCGTTCAGGCCTTTTGATTGCCCAGGACAGATATGATGTGGATGCACCTCGTTTAGATTTAAGTGCTGAGAAGGAATTTGGAAAACTTTTTGCAGTTCATAGAATTGATAAAGATACGAGCGGGATTGTTATCTATGCAAAAAATGCAGAGGCCCATAAAAATCTTTCCATGCAGTTTGAAGGTAGAAATGTAAAAAAGACATATCACTGTCTGGTAAATGGAAGACCTTTGTGGGAAAACTTGCATGTTGACCTAAAGCTTTTACCGGACGGAGATGCCCGCCACAGAACTGTTGTAAATAAAAAAAATGGAAAGCCTTCTATAACTGATTTTATAAACCTCGGAAGCTGCGGCCCGTATTCCTGGATAGAAGCACATCCTTTAACCGGAAGAACTCATCAAATTAGGGCACACTTACAGGCAAACGGATTTTCAATTGTTTGTGACCCCTTATACAGCGGAAACCAAAAGCCTGTCCGTTTAAGTGACATTAAAAAAAGGTACAACGGGGATGTTCTTGAAGAAAAGCCTCTGTTGAGTCGCCTTGCATTGCACGCATATAAGCTGCAGATAAATCATCCGGTAACAAATGAAGAAATGACATTTATTGCTCCTTACCCAAAAGATATGGAAGCCGTAAGAAAACAGCTTGCAAAAATATTTAAGGTGGATCCTCTCCGTGAAGACTAAAAAAGCGCTGGCTGTATTTCTTTCAGTATTTTTGTTTACTGCAAATTTGTTTTCTGAAAGCACAAATGATTTTTCGGTTTCATTAAGTCCGTATTTCTTTTTGAGAAACGGTTCAATAAATGAATATGTTTTTAATAGTGCATGTTTAAATACAGGAAATAAAGAAAGTCAGCTTGATTGGGATGTAGAAAATATTCCATTCCTTGGACTGCAATCAGAAATAAAGTTTTACAGGAATTTTTACTTTGGCCTGAATGCATTTACAAGTATAGCAGAAAAAAGAAGCGGTTACCTGCAGGATTATGACTGGCTTAATTCGCTTGGTGGCATAGATGGAAGTCATACAGAATGGAAAAAAGAAGATCCTACAGAATTAACTAATTATTCTATTCATGACAATTTTTTTAAACAGTGGTATGGAATCAGTTTTGATTTTGGAGGAACTTTCACAGTCTTTGAAAATTATACTTTAATGCCTTATGTTTCCTATGAATATGAATATTTTGTATTTGATGCTTACGATGGTTATTGCGAATATAAAGAGTATAACCGTGCAAAAGTTTATAAATCAGGAAGACTTATTTCTTATTTCCAGGAATACAATGCATTTTTTTGCGGCTTAAAGTTTAAAACAGAATTTTTTAATAAATTAGATTTAAAACTTGATCTTCGCATTTCTCCATGGACTTGTTTTTTAATTGCCCGTGACAATCACTATTTGGGGCATGATGCTTTTATAGATGATATAAAAAATACATTTGTACTGGAAGGAAAATGCTTTATTGGTTATAAAATAAATCAAAACCATTTCATAAAATTTATGGCACAGACACAGTATATTCCAATTGTTAAAGGACAAGATTATAAAGGTACGATTGATAGCGATGGTAACTTAATTGATAATAGTGTAGTTGGAGTCCGTAATGTAAACGGTGGTACTTCAAGATTTGTCTGGGACTTATCTATATGCTATGAATTCTGTTTTCCTGTAAATCTTAAAAAATAAATTTCTTGTTACACAGACCCTGAAATAAATTCAGGGTGACAGTGCCGGAGAAAAAAAATACCATACGCCTCATAGCAAGACGTATGGCAGAAAGGTTTATCTTATGCTGAATAACAAATCTCCGTATGTTGGGAAAGGCCACATTTCTTTTGGAGTAATTACTTCAAGTTCATCGCAGGCTTTTCTAAGTTTTGCCATAATTTCAATAACTACTTCGTGGAAATAATGTCCCTGTTTTCCAATTTCTTCTGGAATTGTTTCGAGTGATTTTTCAAGTTCTTTTTCGCTTTCATAAATCACTTTTGTAAGGGAAGAAATCTTTTCCAGTGTATCTTTTTCATAAGAAGCATCAAGAGAAGAGTTTGCAGCGCTTAAAGCAGAAATTGTGTTTGAAAGACTAAGTGCAAATTTCTGTGCAGCAGGAAGAATCTGTTTTTTAGTCATATCAATCATTGTAAGTGCTTCAATGTTAATTATCTTGCTGTAGTTTTCATTTTGAATTTCATAGCGTGATTTAATTTCGCTTTCACTGAAAATCTTCTGTGCTTCAAATGCTTTCATGTTCTTTTCATCAAGAAGATGATCCAATGCATCTGGAGTAGATCTTAAGTTATAGAGTCCGCGTTTTTCAGCTTCTTTAACCCATGAATCATCATAACCGTTTCCGTTAAAGATAATTCGTTTATGTTCTTTTAATGTCTTAAGGATGAGTGACTGTAAATCCTTCTGGAAATCTTTTGAGCCTTCAAGTTCATCAGCGAATTCAGACAGAACCTGAGAAACTGCTGTGTTAATCATGATGTTAGCACAGGCAATTGAGTCCTGACTTCCAAGCATACGGAATTCGAATTTATTACCTGTGAATGCGAATGGTGAAGTTCTGTTTCTGTCAGTTGCATCTTTGTTGAATACAGGCAATACAGTAACACCAATTTCCATCTTCTGCTTTTCGTGCTTTCCGTATGGTTTACCCTGTTCGAGGCAATCCAAAATTTCTGTAAGTTCATCGCCTAAGAAAATAGAAACAATTGCTGGAGGTGCTTCGTTTGCGCCAAGTCTGTGGTCGTTTCCGGCAGAAGCAACAGAAATACGGAGCAAATCCTGGTATTCATCAACAGCTTTAATTACTGCAACGAGGAACAAAAGGAACTGTGCGTTCTGGTCAGGAGTTTCACCCGGGTCGAGAAGGTTCTTTCCTGTGTTTGTAGAAATAGACCAGTTGTTGTGTTTACCGCTTCCGTTTACACCGTCAAAAGGCTTTTCGTGCAGGAGACAAACCATGTTGTGGCGGCTTGCAACTTTTCTCATCATCTCCATTGTGAGCTGGTTGTGGTCGCAGGCAATGTTTGTTGTGCTGAAAATTGGAGCAAGTTCGTGCTGAGCAGGAGCAACTTCATTGTGTTCTGTCTTTGCAAGAATTCCTAACTTCCAGAGTTCTTTGTTTAAATCCTTCATGAATGCCTGAACGCGAGGTTTAATCATACCAAAGTAATGATCTTCAAGCTCCTGTCCTTTAGGTGATTTTGCACCGAATAAAGTGCGGCCTGTAAAGATTAAATCTTCTCTCTTATCGTAAAGATCTTTATCTACAAGGAAATATTCCTGTTCTGGTCCTACAGTAGTTTTTACGCTTGTAACATCCTTATTGCCGAAAAGATGCAGAACTCTTACTGCCTGTTTGTTTATTGCCTGCATTGAACGCAAAAGTGGAGTCTTTTTGTCGAGTGCTTCTCCAGTATATGAACAGAAAGCTGTTGGAATACATAAAGTACCGTCTTTAATGAATGCATAGCTTGTCGGGTCCCATGCAGTGTAACCGCGTGCTTCAAATGTTGCGCGTAATCCGCCGCTTGGGAAACTTGATGCGTCTGGTTCACCCTGTACAAGTTCTTTGCCGGAGAATTCCATGATTACTTTTCCGTCGCTTGCAGGCTGAATGAAGCTGTCGTGTTTTTCAGCAGTAATGCCTGTAAGAGGCTGGAACCAGTGTGTAAAGTGTGTTGCACCGTTTTCTATAGCCCAGTCTTTCATTGCATTTGCAACAACTGTAGCAACATTTCCGTCGAGCTTTTCGCCGCCAACTATTGTCTTCATAAGCTGCTTATAAGTTTCTTTAGGAAGACGTGCTTTCATAGTAGATTCATCAAAAACCAAACTTCCAAAAATTTCTGTAACCTGAGATTCCATTGTTTTCTCCTATTGTTTATTTTTTTGCTAATAAAAAAGACGCTGCATAATCTGACTGTTGTACACCAGACAGAAAATACAGCGCCTTTGCCATATCTGGACGAAAAGAAAACTTTCCGTCGTTTATACGGTTTGTGGTAAACCGCAATAAAAAAGACGCCTTAGAAAATATTCTGTAAAAACAAAATACTTACTAAGACGTCTTTGCCTATTGGCCATACTTATATCGTGTCAAAAAAAAATAGTCAATAGTTTTTTTTAATTTTTTTTTATTCCTGCCTGTATAAACTGTGAGAAATCACTTTGCTGCCATTTGTAAATCTCCATACCCCTCCGAAAATGCCAGTTGCAGCCAGATATTAAAATGACAATATCCCATAATTTGTCTAATATTTATTGTAAAATACCGACTTATATTTGTAATAAAGCGACTTTTTTCTTCAATAAACCTCCTTTTCGCCTGTATTTTTATTGTTTTAAACAATTTGCTTTTCTATAATTTTTTCATAAATAATAATTGAGGTGTTTTATGAAACCTGAAGGAACTCTTCCTAAAATCCTGAAAAAATCTGCAGAACGATGGCCTGAAATTGAAGCACAGGTAACCCGCTTAAAATCCGGGGAATATGTTTCCAATAATTATCATGATTTATATCAGGGAGCATTAGATTTTGCCGGTGCACTTTTAAGTCTTGGTGTAAAACGCGGAGAAAGAATCGGTTTAATTTCTGATAACCGCAGGGAATGGCAGCAGGCAGACATGGGTCTTTTAATTATAGGTTGTGTAGACACCCCTCGTGGCTGTGATGCAAGCGAAAACGACCTGTCTTATATTTTATCATTTGCAGAAGTTGAATATGTAATCGCAGAAAATCAAAGCCAGGTAAAAAAGATTTTAAACATTATAAAGAATCTTCCAAAGGTTCATACAATCATTTCTTTTGACCAGATTGATGAAGAAATAAAAGAAAACTGCAAGGGTCAAAAATTAAAATATTTCTCTTTCTCAGAATTAGTTTTAGAAGGTCACAAATGGCGCATCCAAAATCCTGATGTAGTAGAAAATGAACTTGAAAAAGGCAAAGAAGACGACCTTGCTTCAATCATTTTTACTTCAGGAACAACTGGTACTCCAAAAGGCGTAATGCTTACTCATAAAAATTTTATTACCCAGCTTGATGAAGTTGTAGAACGCATTTATATAAATCCCGGCGAAAGAGCGTTGTGTGTTCTTCCTGTATGGCACGCATTCCAGAGAGCCTGTGAATATGTAATCATCACTCAGGGCGGTGCAATCTGTTACAGTAAACCAATCGGTTCATATATGCTTGCCGATTTACAGAAGCTTAATCCGTATCTTTTGCCTGCAGTTCCCCGCGTTTGGGAAGCAGTTTATGACGGAATCTGGCACAAGATGAAAAAGACAGGGGGCTTTGTATATGACCTCTTCAGATTCTTTGTGGCAGAGGCTCAGCTTTGGAGCAAGATAGACCGTAAGCTCAGAAAAACACAGTCAAGGTTTAAAATTGAATACACAGGCTTATGGTGGATTATTTTATTTATTCCGTGGGTGCTTTTGTGGCTGGTGAAACTTGTAGGAAATCTTTTAGTGTTCAAAAAGATAAAGGCAATGCTTGGTAAAAACTTCCGTGGTGGAATTGCCGGCGGTGGAGCATTCCCTGAAAACATTGATGATTTTTTCTGGTCAATCGGCGTAAATGTTGTAGAAGGATACGGACTCACTGAAACTGCCCCGATTATCAGTGTAAGACCTTTGGCATGTCCTGTTTACAGAAATGTTGGAACTCCTTTGCGCGGCATTCAGGTGCGTATAGTTGATGATGACGGAATGATTTTAGGCAAATGTAAAAAAGGCAATCTGCAAATCAAGGGTGATAACGTGATGGTCGGCTACTATCAGCGTCCTGACTTAACCGAAAAAGTTATGACTGTTGACGGCTGGTTTGACACCGGTGACATTGCAATTTTAACTGTTGATAACGAGATTCAGCTCAGGGGCAGAAAGAAGGATACAATCGTATTGATGGGCGGCGAAAACATTGAACCGCTTCCAATAGAATCTAAAATGAATGAATCGCATTATATTGCTGCATCAATTGTATTCGGTACAAACGAAAAGGGAATCGATCAGCGCTATTTAGTCGCATTGATTTTACCTTCAAAAGAAGACATTGAAATGTACGCAAAAGAAAATTCTCTTTCCTATAAGACTTATGAAGAACTTGCTCAAAGTGAAGAGATTAAGAAATTACTGGAAAAAGAAATTGCAGAAAACATAAATCCTAAAAACGGATTCAAGGCATTTGAGAGAATAAATAAAATTGCAGTTATTACAAAACCATTTGAAGTTGGTGTAGAATTAAGTGCAAAGCAGGAAATGATGCGACATAGAGTTGCAAATATTTATAAAGATAAAATTGCTCAATTATATAAAGACTAAGGATATATGGAGGAGAAAATGGCAAATATTTCAGGAAGAATTACAAGAAAATCATTAAGTGCAAAAAAGAAGGCTGCAATAAAAACTATAAAAACTCAGGCAAAAGAAAAAATCAGAGAAGTTAAGATGGAGTATGCTCAGAATCCAGAAAGAGCAAAAGCAAAGGCTGCCGAAAAACAGTATAAGAAAGAACTCAGAATCCAGAAAGCAAATGCAAGGGTTGCCTATAATTCTAAACAGCTCAGGCCATATTCTTTGGGAGAGGAATTGTTTAATTCAATTTCTCACGGAATCGGCGCAGGCTTAAGTGTTGCTGCAATAATTTTACTTGCGGTTCGTTCAGTAACACATGCACCTGTAAATGTAGATAAATCTTTGTGCGTTGTAAGTTTTGTTTTATTCGGTGCAACCTTGTTTATTTCATATTTAATGTCAACTTTGTATCACGCAATTCCTTCTAAAGTTTCAAGAAGCTTTTTCAGCGTTTTAACACACGTTTCAATTTATCTTTTAATTGCTGCAACTTATACACCTTTCGTTATGACACGGATTTCAGGAAACACAGGCTTAATCATTACCGGCTTAATCTGGGGTGTTTGTATATTCCTGGCATTCATGTATTTTGCACTTGGCGCAAGAATGAGGGCATTCAGTGTATTTTCATACATTTTGCTTGGCTGGCTTATAATTTCAATCTTTTCATTCTATCCTGTTGGACAGACACTTTCAGTTTTATGTAAAAGAATGATTTTATTTGGCGGCATTGTATATTCTGCCGGCATTGTATTTTTCTTAATGAATAAATTTAAGTGGAGTCACAGCATCTTCCACCTGTTTACTCTGGCAGGAAGTATTCTGCATTTCTTCGCAATTTATTATTCAATATAAAACGTATTTTAAGTTGTTGTTCTTTCCATAAAAAAAAATTATCCTATTAAAAAAAGGAGTTTTTTATGGAAGATATAATTTCTTTATACAAAAATTTTTTGAATAACGGTAAGACTGAGCGCGAATGTGCAAAGAATATCATCGATCTTGCTGAAGAAAACGGCTACAAAAATTTACTTTCCTGCGGCAAACTGAAGGCAGGCGATAAAGTTTACATTCAAAAATTTGATAAATCAGTTGCTTTGTTTAACTTGGGAAGTGAGCCTCTTGAAAACGGAATGAACATCCTTGGGGCTCACATTGATTCCCCTCGTCTTGATGTAAAACAAAACCCTTTATACGAAAAAGATTTTTTAGTGTATCTGAATACGCATTATTATGGCGGAATCAAAAAGTATCAGTGGGTAACGCTTCCTTTGGCCCTTCACGGTGTTGTATGTAAAAAGGACGGCACTGTTGTAAACATCACGATTGGTGAAAAAGAAGAGGATCCTGTTTTCTGTATTTCAGATATTCTGCCGCACCTTGCACAAAAGCAGATGAAGGAAAATGCTGCCGACTTTATTGCGGGTGAAAATCTTGATTTGATTTTTGGCAGTGGAAATCCTGGTGAAAAAAAGGATGAAAAGAATTCCGGTGAAAAGAAAGAAACTGAAACTGTAAAGAAAAATATCCTGGCGTTATTAAAGTCTCAGTATAATATAGAAGAAGATGATTTCCAGAGTGCAGAGCTCGAAATTGTTCCTGCTGGAAATGCAAAAGATCTGGGCTTTGACCGTTCACTGATTCTTGCATACGGCCAGGATGACAGGTCTTGTGCGTTTACTTCATGCAAGGCTATGTTTGATTCAGCTGCAACTAAAAGAACTACCTGCTGTCTGTGTGTTGATAAAGAAGAAATTGGCAGTGTTGGTGCTACCGGCATGGCATCTCACTTTTTCGAAAATGCAGTTGCTGAATTAATTTCGAGAACCGAAGAAACATACAGTGAATTAAAGGTCAGAAGATGTTTGAATAATTCGTATATGCTTTCAAGTGATGTAAACTCCGCATACGATCCAATGAATGCTGATTTATATGATAAAGAAAATGCTTCATTCTTAGGCGGTGGAATCGTGTTCAATAAATACACAGGAAGCCGAGGAAAATCTGGTGCAAGCGATGCAAGCCCTGAATTTATTGCAATGTTAAGGAATGTGCTTGATGCTAAAAACATAAAATTCCAGATGGCAGAACTTGGAAAAGTAGATCAGGGTGGCGGCGGAACAATTGCATATCTTGCTGCAAAGTACGGAATGTATGTTCTGGACGCCGGTGTTGCTGTTCTCAGTATGCATGCTCCATGGGAAATTACTTCCCGCTACGACATTGAACAAGCATATCTTGCTTACAAAGAATTCCTGCTGCTTGCATAACAAACAGTTTCGATTAACTTTATGAAACGCACAGGACATGCTGACTTACCCTTACATCACGGAACTGTTCCAAAGTGGCTCGCGGACAGAATGCGTGATCTGGGGGTACAGATTGTAGAAGCTCTTCTAATTTCTTATGGACAGAAAGAAGTTCTTCGCCGTTTAAGTGACCCTTTGTGGTTTCAGTCGCTTGGTGCTGTTTTAGGAATGGACTGGCATTCAAGCGGAATAACTACAAGCGTAATGTATGCTTTAAAGCGGGGAATAAATGCAAGGGCGAAAGAGTTTGGGCTTTGCATTTGTGGCGGAAGAGGAAAATATTCAAGGCAGACTCCCGAACAGCTTATGTATTTGTGTGACAGAACAGGCTTAGACGGAGACAGTCTTGTGCGTGCGAGTAAGCTTTGTGCGAAGGTTGATAACACTGCCATTCAGGACGGATTTCAGTTGTATCAGCATAATTTTATTCTCAGCGACAAAGGTGACTGGGCTGTTGTTCAGCAGGGGATGAATGTAAAAACAAAAACTGCCAGAAGATATCACTGGCTGTCGCAGGGGTTAAAGTCTTTTGTAGAAGAACCTCACGCAGCAGTAACGGGTGAAAATCAGGGATTGATATTAAACTTAACTGATTCCAGTGCAAAAGAAGCCAGAGAAAAAATTTTAACTATTTCAGAAGAAAGTCCCGGCCTGGTCCTGAAGGAGATAAAAGCTATACAGGAAAAAACTGTTGGGCGAAGTATTGTATTGCCTTCTCACCATGAAGTTAAGCCAGAGGATGTGAATTTAAAACGATTGGGCGGCGTGCTTGCTGCAGCATACGAAAACCAGCCGTCTGATTTTGAAAGCCTTCTTTTAACTCCTGGACTTGGACCGAGAACATTACAGTCTTTAACTTTAGTGAGCGAAGTAATTTATGGGACTCCTTCGAGATTTACGGATCCTGCACGGTTTAGTTTTGCTCATGGCGGAAAAGACGGGCATCCATTTCCGGTTCCGCTTAAAATTTATGATGAAAG
>JAEELR010000274.1 GCA_016282835.1 Treponema sp.
AGCTGCTTTTGAAGATACAGACATTACTTTCGGCGACCCGTCGGATTTAAGTTCAGTTCAGACAATCGTAGAAAAGTATGAGTCAATAGAAATCAATAAAGTTGATGACAAACTTTTCAGATTGGCTATGTAAGTTATAGGGAGAACAGATTATGAAAAAATATTTTTTAATTATAACTGCTTTACTTTTTTGTGTGATTTATGCAAATGCAGATTCAGATGCAGATTCGCTTGTTAACATTTCCGGATTATATCCAGGCAATTATCGTATTTTGTATGGTTTCGATTTTGAGAGATACGAGCCTTCATCAATTGGACTTGAAACAAAGGTTAATGCAGAAATTGCAAAAGTTATTAGCGATGATAAAAAGGCAAACTATACAAAACCTTATGCAATTGTTGGTCACAGTCAGGGAGGAGTAAGAGCACTTGCCTATGCAAAAATGCTAAAAGAACAAAATCCAGAAGAATACAATAGGCTTAAGGCTGTAATTACAGTGTCGGGAATTGATAAGGGATTAAAAGCGTTAAACGGTGGATTCTCACCTTTTTTGAGCCGCTTTAACGAAGATGTATGCATTTTGAAAGACGGTGTAATTGGTGTTATTGATGCTGCTCCAGTATTAAGTACAATAGCTTTAGGTGTTGGTGCTATAGCCTTATGTAAAAACTCAAATGAAATAAAGGCAAAACTAACAGAGTTTTCACCAATCATTAATTATGTTAGTTGTGCAGTTTCTGGCGGAACAGAAAGCCAGCTTAAAGAGATTTATGACATGATGCCGAAAAGCTCATTCATAAATAAAAATGTAGCAAAGACACAGGCAGTAAAATACAAAGTTCAGACAGGAACTAAAAAAGTATGGTACTGGGATTATAAAAAAGTATTAGGGGTGAAAATCTATTATTACACATATAGAAATGAACCTGTTTATAAAACAATGACTGCCTATAAGGATGTGCCGTTGTTTGATAGTAATCTTCCTGTAGCCTACATTGTTGGTGCTGACAATAATACACTGGGAATGGCTGATAATGAAAGCCAGATTCGTGAAGGCGTTAAGTGGTCAAAGGTTGCCTTCAGGACTGCTCAGGCAATTCATATTGCAAGATGTTGCGGTGTTATAGGCTTATTTACTGGAAGTGTTAAATTCGCTTCGGACTGTGATAACGCAGCAAAGTGGCTTGATGATGTAGACGGACAGATTTGTGACCTTTTAGGTTCTGACTACAATGACGGTCTTGTTGCAAAAGAAAGTCAGTATTATCCACAAACCTTTTACAACCCTAAAACGGGAAAAACTGAAAATGTACATACAAGAGTTTTAGACATAAATGGGGCTGGATATATTGAACACAAAGAATATAACCATAAGAATATTGCTCCAGGTGATAACCCTAGAATTCAAAATGAAATTATATGGTTGCTTGAAAGTATAAAATAAACAAAAAAAACTACCATAATGTAATTACTTTTGCATTATGGTAGTGCTAAAGGAAGTACAAAATGAAAAAAATCATTTTTTCTTTTTTAATCATATTAATACTAAGTTCATGTAATTTATTAAGTTGCTTTTCTCCAGAGAAAAAAGAAAAAACAGAACCAGCAGAACCTGAATATAAGTCTAACATTGTTTGGACATTACAAACAGAAATGAGTGCAAGACCTGCCAGTGTTGAATGTGTTATATATGATAAATTTTTATATATGATAGACGGAGAACTATATGAAGCAGAAAATTATTTTAATTTAATTAAGATAGATGTAGAAACTGGAAAAATAATCTGGAAGGCAGAGACAATATACACAACAGTTACATGTAATGTTGTTAAATGTGGAACTAAACTGTATTTAGCAGGTAAATATGATCATTATCTATACTGCTTTGATGATGAAACAGGAAACCTTTCAGCAATCGTTACATTTTCGGAAGATGATGAATATAATGAAACAGTGTGTCCAGATGCCGTAAGAAATATTGTTGCATACAAAGACAGATATTTATTCTGGTCAAATAGCAAAAACAACAACGCTAAAATAATTAAATTCGATACTAATCAAATTGATTTTATAAAAGAACCAACTGTTGTGCAGGTTATTGATACAAATTGTATAACAAGCATTGGAGAAGATGAAAATAATATATATTCATGCATACTCCTTGAAAACGGAATGGTTTATTTTATTACAAGCGGAGATGACTATGATAAGGTTTTAGTAAAAGTTGGAGCCGTAGACTGTGAAGCAGGCGAATTAAAGTGGCGTTATGTAATACAGGACTGTTATGCAATTGGTGGCGGCTATACAATGTATTACCTGGACGGAAAACTTTATGCCTTTATTGGTGCAAGTGTTTGTTTTGAAGCTGCAACAGGAAAAATAATTTATAAATACGTTCAGAATTTTGATAATGATGTAAACGAAGTGCTGACATCTGAGTTATTTCTTTCCGCTGGTGTTAGTTACAGTAATGGCCGCTTTTATTGTACTACAATTGCAAGTTCAGGGTCTGCTTTTCAAGCTGGAATAGATGAAAAATATATAAAAAATATTCAATGCATCGATGCTAAAAACGGCAAATTAATCTGGGGCGATTTACCAAAAGATTCCAGCTCTTT
This sequence comes from Treponema sp., assembly GCA_016282835.1. Classification (GTDB taxonomy): domain Bacteria; phylum Spirochaetota; class Spirochaetia; order Treponematales; family Treponemataceae; genus Treponema_D. The sequence continues at coordinate 2,620 of JAEELR010000274.1, forward strand.
AGGAGTCAGACCAATGGTTTTAAATGATAAAGTTTTTGTACCAATGTATTTACAGGGGCTGCGCGTTTATGATGAAAAAACTGGAAAACTTATAGGTGTAGATAAGAATATTATTACTACCGGAGATGAGCGTAATGCATCCTACAAAGACTTATTAATCTTGATGCAATGGGACACAAAAAAGAACACCGGCCTTCTCACAGCCATAAGGGTGGAGTAATTGGGGTAATGTAAAGTGAAGAAATACATATTGCTTTTTATCGGATTTATAATTTTCACATCATGTCAAAACAATATAGAAGAGACTTTTAAAGTCAGGGTAGCTGCGGTTTCTGACAATACAGAATACATTACTTTTAATGTATACCCGGAAAATTCTCAGGGAAATATTGTGTCAGGAGCAGTGGTTACAATTACGGATGAATCAAATGCGGTCCATTTACTTCCATTTTCTTCCGGAAATCAAGTATATACAGAAACAATAGAAGGCACAAACAGTTCAGTATATACAGTCCAGGTCTCATCAAACTGTATCAGCCAACCGCGAATCATTAAAATCCTGCACACAGTCTTAACAGAAAAACCTGCATTAACTGTGTTTAATGATAGTGATGGTAACAGTGCACTTGCCGGAAACGAATTGCAAAGCAACAAAGAAATTCAGCTTGCATGGAAAAGCTTAGGAGAAAATGTTGTATATAATGTTTCAATAAAATCTACATTAAAAACAGTTTTTTCTAAATCAACAGAAATACCGCTTGTAATTATTCCTGCGAATACACTTAAAGAAAATTCAAATTACACTGTTTATATAACAGCACAAAAAATTTATGGTGACCCTGTTTTTCTAAAAGATGATTTTTATTCAGCATCTTCAATTACTTCAAGCGGAATATCATTTTTTACAAAGTAGAGACTGTGTATGAGAAAAATTAACGAGTGTCCATTTAAATTATTAAAAGTAGCCTTTGTTCTTTTTATTCTATTATTTTCAGGATGTAATCAGGATGTTCGAGAGCAGTTTGCCGATTTTGAGATAATCACTCCTAAAGATAATAGAACTTATTATACTGATGAAAAAATCCTGTTTTCTACGAATTTAAAAAATTCTAATTTTGAATGGACATCTTCTATTGACGGGTTTTTGGGCACACAAAGCTTACAGGTCTTATCCTTGTCTGAAGGCTCTCATGAAATACAGCTCACTAGTAAACTTTCTAATATAACTAAAACTGTTAGAATAAAGGTTGAAGAAAAAAGAACAGAAAACGAATGGCATTTACTTACAGGGTTACCGCAGAAAATCTTTCTTAAAAATGATATTCAAAATTTAGGCATTTGTTCATTATCCGGTTCCTGCAATAATATAAACGCGCAGATTAAAGCAAACGATAACTTCACTGCTAATAGAGATTTAAATTTTAAATATAACAGGAGGGCACTTCTTTTTAAGAGGCATATTTCTTCACGCTCTGCAATAAATAAAAAACTATCAGATGAAGAATTCTTTAATGTTATAAACACAGAAAATCAAAATGAATTTCATCAGATAGAAGGAAAAAAATATTATGCTGATGAAAATATCGTAATCTATGTTGAAAAAAGCTTTTATGAAAAGAATAACTGCAAAGAAAAAATAGATATATGCATCAGGAATTTTAATTCAATAATACTGCCGCGCTTAAAAATCCTGTGGGGTAAATGTGCAGATATTGACGATAACGGTGTAATTACAATTCTGTTTACATCAACAATAAATAAAGAAAAAACTGCAGTCGGCTTTTTTTATCCCAATGATTTATTTTCAATTAACACTGATATAAACAGCGAGTCCTATAATCCTTACAGCAATGAAAAAGACATTATTTATGTAGCGTTCCCAAGTGATGAAGATTCAAATTATTCAACCGGAAGTATAAGTGCAACTTTAGCACATGAAATGACACATGCAATAAACTTTTCTAACCGCATAGTTTTTCCGCTTTTGAAAAACGAAGAGCCTTTAGATCAGATGGAAACTTTTTTAGATGAAGGCTTAAGTCATTTAACTGAAAGTCTTTGTGGCTTTGGAGACTCCGGAGGAAATTCTAGTTTCGTCAACTATTATCTAAAAAACAGCGGCTGTTATTCATTTTGCAAAAATGATATTTACGGTGCAGCTGATTCTGTAGGACAAAGAGGTGCTGTCAGTTTATTTTTGTATTACCTGTTTGAAAAAGCCGGCGGTATTTCCTGGAATAATAATACTTTGCAAATACGCGATGAAGGTGGTATCAGATTTTTGCAGAATATAGTTAAAAGTTCAGAAAGCTCATGGCACTCAATTGGACAAGCTTTTGGTAAACCGACAGATTTCCTTTTTTTAGACTTTGCGAAAAATTTACTCGAGAACAATATAACGGATACAAAAAAAGATCCTGTTACAAATGAAAATGTTTTTTCTCATAATGAACTGAGCACATATAAAACTGATGAATCTTTTAAGCTTCTTGAGTATTCAATTCTAAAACAATCGCAAATATCCGGGGCTGAAAATATCTTAGAAATTCTGGGAGATGGTTTAAAAGGTAATGTTTACACATTCCCTTTTTAACTGATTAAATGTACTTCTTACATTACTCTCTGTTTAATTTAAATTGGCCTAGCATAAGCGTAAGATCAAATTTATTTTTAACACCGAATTCCTTGAAGACTGCGGACATTTCGTTTTTTACTGTAGAAATGCTTACACTATCTCTTTTAACAATTTCCATATAAGAAAGATTGTTCCAGACAATGTCTTTTGTATATTTAATCTGACGCTCTGTAAGATTGTAGTTTTCTAGAACGATTGTTTCTCCTTTTTCAGGAAGTTTTATTCCATCCCTTGGTTTTGGAAAGGCATAAAAGTCAAATGCTTTGGTTTCGATTTCTTTGTAAATAAATATATTTGATCCGCAAAAAAAGATTATGATTCCGTAATGAACAACAAGCCTTTCAAGTCCCTGAGGATAAACTCCTATAGAAACTAATGAATAGGAAAGAAACAGTATAAAAAACTTTAACTGAGGTTTTGACTTGAAAAAGCTGTTACAGAACATATATTGAACTAAAAACGCAAATAAAAAGGCGCCTAAAGTTTCAACTCCTGTCCATGTAGTAGAAATGGTTTGCAATCCCAAGACAAAGTATTGCAGAAGAATCCAGTGCGGCTTAAAAATGCAGATAAATGCAAGTACTGCAGAAAGTGTATTAATAACTTTTAAAGGAATATCAGGATTAGGAATGAATGTTACCGGATCATTTGGTGAAAATAAAGAAACTAAAGCAGCAGCAAGCATAAGCAGAAACCCGGAAATTAAAAATACCTTTTTGTGTCTAGTTGTTTTCATATTTAATATTTTAATTGGAATTAAACTAAGGTCAATATAGCCATTTTTCGGGGTGGTTGACCACAGAATTTCGCGGTGGATAAGTAAAAATCTGTGGTGGTTGAGTAGCTCCAGCGTATCGGGGCAACGCCAGCCACCACAAACTCGCAAGAACTAAAGTACTTGAGTAAATAATTTCAAACAATGTCAACCCCTTTTGTGTTAAACTTTGGTCATTTTTTTATTACCTTGGTAATATTTTTTTAAATTTTGGTCAGCCGATTTTAAACTTTGGTCATTTTTCATATTACCTTGGTAATATTTTAAAAAAAATGTATTGCGTTATGGAATTTTCTGTGAATATAATTTTTATCGCTATGATC
>JAEELR010000275.1 GCA_016282835.1 Treponema sp.
AGATTAAGAAAGCATGTGAAAATGGTGACTGGCTTAGCCCAAAAGAAGGAACTCTTGTATTTGGTTATTGTGAAGGCTGGAATGAATTTTTACAGCAGAATCCTGATTATGGATATAAATTCTACAATATTAACCGTAGATCTGAGTGGACCTATATTTTAACGATATCCATCAGTAAAAATGTAACCTTTCTTGAGCCGCTTCCGGTTGGTTCAGAATTGAAGCTTTTCAGTAAAACAGAAAAATCTGGGGATACTGTAATCACAACCTATTATGGTATTGCAGGTGTTGATATAGTTTGTAATAAACCAGGCCTTTTATATTATAGTACCACTGGTTATAAGGTTAAACATGAATTGAACGCTCTTAAGATGCTTTATAAATACTTCAAGAATTCCGGCTCTGAATGGGAATCAGTTATTCTTGCCCGCATGGAGGAACTTAAAAATGAAAAATAAAATTACTGCCTTTCTTTTTGTAATGATTTTGTGTGCAGGCTCTGTTTTTGCGTCAGATGGCACAAAGCCTTTCGTTCCTAAATACAATACTCGAGTTCTTGTAGTTGGTCAGATTAAGTACAAAACTCCAATAGATCTGGAAGCTCGAAAAGAAGGTTTTGCGGGTAAGAAAAAAATACAGGAAGATCTTTTTAAGGATAACTGGTGTCAGCCGAATTTTTCTGAAAAAAAACTGGATATTATAGAACTCCCATACATGGAAGGTTATTTCTATACTGATTTGATGCCTTCGAAGGGAAGACTTCTTCATCTTAATTACTTTACTGCCGGAATATTTAAAAAAATAAACCGCTGGTACCAGTTTCAGCTTCCATGTAAAGCAACAATTAAGGTTCCGGAAGATGCAGTTTATCTTTATATAGGAACTTTCGAATATGATTTGGATTATGCCCTGAGAGTAGTTGGTTTTAGACATCTTGATGACTATGACAATGCTAAGAAAGAATTGTGCAGTCAGTTAGGCCAGGATGTTGAACTCTATCGTGGTGAAATCACTTTCGAGAAATAACCTGTCATTCAGGGGATGCCTAAATCAGTAGTTGTAGGATGTATTGCGCTATATATTTCTGGTCAAAACCAAATTCAGAGAGTTAAACAATCTATGAAAAAGAAACTTATCTTTCTGACAACCTTATTATTACTGACGGCAAATGTTTATGTGTTTTCCAGGCCAAAGGTAGCGCTTGTTTTAAGCGGCGGGGGTGCAAACGGCCTTGCAGAAATTCCTCTCTTAGAAGCAATTGAAGAAGAAGGAATTGATGTTGATTTTGTTGTCGGAGTAAGCATGGGTGCAATTTTAGGCTCGCTTTATTCATCAGGGTACTCTCCAAAGCAAATCCGAGAAATCATGACCACTCTCGATATAGTTGGAATCGTAAATCAGAGTGCATCCCAGACAAAATCCCTGCCGCCGATGCCTGAAAATCCGTTTTATTCTAATCTTTACTCGTTTGACTTTTCTAAGAAGGGCTTTGGTTCTCAGCCGGGACTTTTAGGTGATCAGAAAATTACAAATATGCTTGCAAAATTCCTTGCAAAAACTTCCCACATTAAAAACTTTGACAGGCTGCCTAAACCTTTCCGCGCGGTCTCTACAGATGTTTTTACAGGAAACATGATAATTTCTGATTCAGGTTCCATACTTTCTGCTGTGCGTGGGAGCATGGCCGTTCCAGTTGTATTTCCGCCATTCCCTACAGAAAACGGAAGCCTTGCCTACGACGGGGGAGTCTCCAACAACCTGCCCATTCAGATTGCAAAAGATATGGGTGCCGATGTAATTATAGCAATGGATGTTCTTGCAAATATAGGTGTAAATCAGGATGATTTTGGTTCACTCGATTCCACTTTCATCCAATCACTTAATCTGATTATTTCAATGAAAACCGTAAATCAGTACAAGGATGCGGACATTTTGATTCAGCCGGATTTATCTGCAATTTCTGCCGGAAACTTTGGAAACGCAAAAGAAATCATCAGGATTGGTGAAGAAGCCGTAAACAAAAGCCGCCGGCAAATTCACGAACTGGCACAAAAGCTTAAAGGCGAGGGCTTTGAACTTAGGGAAATGGACTACGGGCGAAAAAGCACTTACGATTCTCTGCCGGAACCAGTAATTTCTTCTATTAAAGTAAAGGATATTTCGGCAGGAAAAACAAACGGCGCCATCCCGATTCCCAAAAGCTCGGACTTCTCTTATTTTATGGGAAAACGCCTGGATGAAAAGCTTTCGAAAAAACTTATAGAACGCCTGGAGCAGCTCAGATATTCCTACAATCTTGCAACACTTACTTTTGAATTTGCAGATGATGAAAATCAGGATGCGGAAAGCAATGAGAAAACACTGCTGATTCTTGCAAATCATTATTCAGATACACAGAATAGAATTTTCATTGGTGGAAGACCTTCCCTCGAGTGCTATTTTTCCAGTACACAGGCTCCATCTTTTGTAATGTATCCTTTTGTTACCGCGGGCATAATCATTAAAGATACAGTACCGCTTTCATTTACATTTTCAAGTGATAAATATTTCAGCGGCAGCGTAGAGTTTCAGCCGGTAATTTCAAAAACAAATAACAGTATTTTATCTGCCGGCGGAGAAGTGTATGGAAACTATGGAAGTCTTCATCCGGTAAAAACCATTACTTATTCGACAAAGCTTCTGGATGATGATTTTGGCTTTGGAGCAAATATAAATTTCAATGCACAGTTTATGGAAGTTATGAATGCAGAATGTGGTCTGGAATACGATTACTCTTATTTGAATCCTGCAAACACTCTTTCAGAAACAAATGTTTTCAATCTTTTCTCACTGTACTTACAGTTTGCGGCTGATACTTTACAGAGTGATGTCTGCGGCTTTACAGGACTTAGAATCGATACAAAGCTTAAGGCCGGCACAGACACTTCAGGCAGTTTCCTGTATTGCGGGAAAGCATTCATCATGCAGCAATTCGAAGTAGTCCACGAAAAAATGAGTCTTGGTTATTCAGCAGGTGCTTTTATAAATTCATATCCCGAAGAATTACTTCAAGGCTGGTATGATGCGGGCGGTTATTATGGAATGTGCGGATATGAATACGGTAACTGGAGCTGCAATGGAGTTTACGCAGGTTTGTCCTGGAAGCAAAAACTTTTTTCTCCGTTCGATATGCCTGTAATTTTAATCACACAAATGAAAGCAGGCTTTTTCGACAGCGTATTCGATTTGGGAGCAAGCCTTCACGTTGCATTAAAGACACCTTTCGGTTCATTGCTGGTGGGCGGCGGATATTCATTCTTTCAAAATAAATGCTGCCTGAATTTGAGCCTTATGTAAGCTGTTTCTGTTTGCCCGCCAATACTATATGGTTTTCATCAATTTCGCAAATATCACAGGGGGCGTTACGGGGGAGAATAGCAGAAAAAATATTCCCCCGTTCGAGAGGGTAGGACGCAACAGAGTGCGTCCGAGGGAGAGACTTCTCCCCCAAAAGAATTGCTCCTCCTTATTTTCTCGGCAGCCTTATGTATTGGTTCTTTGACCAGCGGCAAGGATCAGAAAAGTCTGAATTGCGGGCGGCGACTCTGTACCAGATTACATCTACATCGCTGAGACTGGACATGGACAGATCCTCAAGGAATGTTTGTGAAGCAGGAACGGTATGTGCTATATCAACAATTCTGTCCGGCACGCCATAGTAGTAATCAGTTACATAAGAGATATCAATGTCATAATAGGCAGCACCTTCAACGGCATCCCACTGGATTTTAATTTTTGATTGCTCTTTAAAAATTTCGATCCTTACATTTTCAGGGCGCTTTAATTCCCCTTGCGGGATTACTTCCTGTAAGGTTTTAAATGATGTTCTGGCTGGGTCGCTCTCTTCATAGGAATCGTCGTCATAAGGCATGGCAGAAACTTCAACCTCATAATTGTGATCATAATAAAGGTTATTTAAGGTCACTTTAAAAGTATTATCTGATTCCTTTCCAGTAAGAATAAGTCGGGCAGTTTCTTCTGAATCATCGGAATCAACAGGATAAACAGCATCACCTGTCCAATCATATCCTTCAGCACGAACCGCTATATAATAAAGGCGGGCATTATCTACGGCTTCCCAGGAAACTACTGCAGAATCTGACGTAACAGATGAAACCGTCAAGTTTTTAGGTGAAGGGAGCTTGTTGTCTGAAAACAATCCATTGTTACAGCTGAAAAAGAGGGAAATTAATCCTGCAATTAAAACATTAATAATTGTGTGTAAAATTGATTTCTTTATTCTCATTTTTCATTCCTCTTAGTATATGCAAATTGAAAAGTTACTGCACTGATATTTACTGATTCGCAGATAATATGTAGTTGTGTTTACGTCATTTTCAAAAAAGCCATATTCCTGTAATAAATTACTGAAATACAAGGGATTATTTTTTTCCAGCGGATTAGCCAGTGTAGATTCACCCAATGCATTCTTGCTTTGATATAAAGGTATTCCTGAAGCAACGACTGTTCCGTCTTCGGTAAAAATTGATAAGGTGCAATGGTTTCCGCTATAGTCATTCCAGTCTGAGTGGAAGTATAGCATTCCATCCTGCGGAATACACTTAAACCAGAGGGTATCTGCATCAGAATAAAACTTATATTCAACTTCATTTTCCAGCATCAGGGCCTTGTCTTTTGTAATATTCTCTACAGCAGGGACAGTTCCGTCTGCTTTTGCTGACAAAACACTGGCTTTTCCATCTTTCACTGCTTTTATTCTGTAACAATGAGTTTCTTCGGGAGTAAGATTTTCATGCGTGAAAAAAGCTTCTGTTGTATCTGTAATTCTTTTGATTTGCTTTTCATCCTCGGGGTAATAACTGTTTACAGAATATATTTCATAAGAGGTAGCGCCTTCGACAGCATCCCAGGTTACGGTAAGCGCATTAAGTTTATCTTGTGCAGGCTTAACAGCAACATTCTTTGGATAAGCAGGCACCTGTTCCACTGTTTTTGAAGTTTTAAGAGTTATTTTATCTGAATAAACTCTTTTCGAAACAAATTTTCTATCGAAAGAATAAACTTCTACACAGTAGGTGTATTCGGTATCTGGATCAAGCAAACAGTCCTGAACTTTATACCAGGTTTTTCCATCTTTAAAGAAGTCAGGAGCAATTGTTACTCCGTAGCGGGCGTATGGCATGTCTTTTGTATGAGTTACGCCGTCACGCACCATTGTTCTTATGACGCTGTAATAATCAACATAGTCGTTTAACTCTTCATCCACCGTCCAGTAAATATCAATTTCTGATGTAGGCCTGTCTTCTGTCATGGCATAAGTGATTTCCGGCTTTGGCAGCTGGATTTTTTCATCGCCCTGAATATCTGTATTGCAGGCGGTAAGTGATAATACCGTTGCAAACAAAAAAACTAAATGTTTTCGCACTGTTTTTATCCTCCTTATAATTTTTTATGATTCTTAAAAAAGTATTGCGCGGTTTCAATCTATTTCCATTCTATTTTAATATGAAAATAAACTATTTAAATTATAGATCTGTTTCTGGGGAATGTCAAATTTTTGCCGGGGTAAATATCCCTTTATTCCGAAATAAATGTTGATAAATTTTAAGGGTAGGGGTACAATTTTTATTATTACTTTGAAAAAGGGGAATATACTTATGAAAAAAATTATCTTATTATTGACTGCTCTTATTTTATCTTTTGCCATGTTTACTGGCTGTCAGCATAATACAACTCCAGAGCATAATACAACTTCAGAGCCAGATAAATATCCGCGTAACATAATCTTTAACAAAGAAACTTTTGATGCCAAACAGCAAGCCTGGAACAACAGTGGAATAAAGGATTATCAGTTTTCACAGGTTTTTTATCACTATAAAATTCTTATATGCCGTACAACAGTAAAAAACGGAGAAGTCGCTGGCAGGGAGTTTTTCTGGTATAAAAGCGGGATGGAAAAGGATCCTTATGAACTTAGTGATTTAGAAAATTTTTTTATTTATGATTCCGATCCGATCGAGTCTAAGTATAAAGATAATCCTGTAGATTTTGACGATTATGTAACAATTAATCCCAATGATAATCTGACTTACCAGCAAAAAAAGGAAATCTTTGAGAATCCGAAATTTATCGACTATAAGTTCCTGAAAGCAAAAGATAATGTGCCTTATTCAAAAATAGATGATGTTTATTCTGTTATAAATAGCTGGTACAAGGATTATTCAAGTAAGGATTTTAAGGCAGAGGAGATTGCTCAGGCATTAATTGAGGTAAAGTATATGAAACAGTATCCGGTACCAACAAAATTTGGTGCAGTTACTATGGATGAATCCAGATATGACCAGGAGTTAGAATTAGTAGTTCCTTTACCTTTGGAGCATCCATGCTGGGGTGATAAAATATTTGATTTTAAGGTTATTGAAAACTGATTGGGCAAAACTTAATATATAAATAGTGAGGTATTTATGAAAAAAATAGGATTAAGTTTTCTGATACTCATGGTGTCAGGCTGTTTAATGGGCTGTGCTTTTCTGGCAGGAGTTGATGCTCCACAGAATTTAAAAGTCCATGCAAAAGGCAGGTCCGTAAGTTTTTCCTGGGATGAAGTTCCTGAAGCAGATAGTTACGTTATTCAAACTACGGGTGGCAATAAAAATTGGGAAGATTATGCAGTTGAAGGAACTAGTGTTTCATTTGATAATAGAATAAATCTTTTCAACTTTACAAAATATACTTTTTCTGTTTGTGCTGTAAAGGACGGCATGAAAGGTCCTGCCAGCAAGAACGTATCTATTTATATGGCGTATGGTTACGAATACAACACCATCAGATATTCAAGACAATACCCTTGTAAATCAGAGGGAGTAACTTTTACCTGGGATAATATAAAACCAAGTTCATCGGGACCTTATGGATGCGCAGGAATTGAATACAAGATTTACAGACTTGAAGGCACGGAGAGTGGGATTAAATTTTTTGAAGAAGATAACAATGCCGAAAAAGTTTTGATTGCAGATCATATAAAGCCTTCTTCTGATAATGCCGATGAAAAACTTTCTTATACAGATAAATCTCCGGAATTGACAGTCGGAAAAGCATATCAGTATTTTGTACTTCCATATTCAGATGAATGTAATTGGGAAGGAGATTGCTTTATAACTCACGGTTTGCAGGGTTATGATACAAAATATGTAAAAATTGATGATATTGATGATATTGATGAAGAATAAAAAAAATGCCTGATATCGCCTGGCATGGTTTTCAAAATCGTTTTTACGGTTTAAAATGCCAGTTGAGATTTTGCCGGGGCAAACCCTGTGTTATACGATGAGGAGAAATTATGTTTGAACAGATTAAATTAGATTATGCTTATGATGCATTAGAACCTTATATTGATGCGTTAACTGTAGAGACACATTATTCAAAGCATCACGCGACCTATACAAAAACCTTGAATGAACTTGCACAGAAGTGTGGTGTAGAGAACATGGAAATTACTGCCTTGCTTTCTTCTCTGGACAAAATTGAAGATGAAGCATTAAGAAAAGGCCTTAGAAACAATGGCGGAGGCTATTTTAACCACAATTTGTACTTTTCGATTATGGCTCCTGGTGCAGGCGGAAAACCGGAAGGAATTCTTGCAAAAAAGATTGACGAAACGTTCGGTAGTTTTGAAGCATTTCAGGAAAAACTTTCAAATGCTGCCTTAACTCAGTTTGGTTCGGGCTGGGCATGGCTGTGTAAGAATAACGAAGGGTCGTTAGTTATAACACAAAGCTCTAATCAGGATAATCCTTACAGTTTAAAAGAGAATTTAAAGCCAATTCTTGTAGTTGATGTCTGGGAGCATGCATATTACTTAAAGTATAAGAATTTACGCGCATCTTATGTAAAAGAATTCTTTAATGTAATCAACTGGAAGAAAGTAGAAGAGTTGTATTTAGAGTAGAAATATAGCTTTAATAGAGTTTATGAGCGATAACATTTTATCCATATTAAAGCAGCTGAATATTTCCTATGAACTACAGGAACACAAGGCAATTTTCTCTGAAGAAGACTCAAAGGATGTAGTAATTAATCTCGAAGGAATTGAAGTAAAAAATCTCTTTGTTAAAGATAAAAATGAAAACTATGCACTGATAAGTATGGCGCTGCATAAAAGGGCTGACCTGAAAAAGATTGCAGGCCTGCTCGGGTTTGGGAGACTGAGCTTTTGTAATGCAGAGGAACTGGATAAATACTTAAACATAACGCCAGGCTCTGTAACCCCTTTATGCATTATGTTTGATACAGTAAACAAAGTGAAAGTGCTGTTCGATGAAAATTTTTTTGGCCACAAGGTTATTATTCATCCGCTGAGAAATACTGCATCTGTGAGCATGTCATTTGATGATTTAGCCCGCTTTGTGTCACAATACGGACATTCCTACATGACAGGAGATGTGTATAAGGATGAGTGAACGTTTAGAGAGGGTAAATGCCTTGTCAGTCTGATTTTGATTTAGAATTTATGTGAATACAGACCCTGAAATAAATTCAGGGTGACGGGACGAATTGCTGTTATTCTGAAATGAATTCAGGGTGACGTGTAGCTGACATACTTAATTCAATGAGAACAAGTTTGTTACTGATTTTCCGTCATACATGGAAACGCCGTAAAACTGCTCTGGTTTTTCAGGATCTTTTGAAATATAAATGTATTTGCCGTTCAAAAGTCCAACTGGCAGAATACAGCCTGTTATGTTTTCGCAAATAGAATAAGACTTTCCGCTATAATCAAGTGAAATAAAATGAATGTCGTTACTTATTGATGCAGGAATTATCAGTTTATCGTTGTAACAGAACCCATAGCCAAAGAAACGGCTAAAATTATCCGGAAAACTTAGATCTAATTCATAATATTTATTATTCTTATAATCCAAACTATATACTGATTTATTACCACTACTTAAAAATGCATAAAGTTTTGGTTCTTCGTCTGTGCCGGTGTCACTTGTAATTATTCTCAGAAAACTCTTGTTTTTTGGTACTGTAAAGCATTTAGTGATAGAGTAGGTTTTGCCTTCATTTTCGAAGATGTTATAGACCATGTGTTCCTTATTGTCTTGTGTGCCGCCTGCTACAAATACTCCTTTATCATAAAAAACAGTATCTGAAACAAAACAGTCTAAATTTCCTTCCCAGAGTTTTTCCAGGTTGAATACTTTTTTAGACAAGTTAAGGTTTATTCTATACATTTTAAACTTAAAGCCTTCATTTCCCTCAAAGCTGGAAGTTTGTGATACTAGGAATTTTTCATTCATAAACACTAAACCCGCCTCAAACTTTTTAGAATACAGAAGCTTTCCTTCGCTGTTCAACAAGAGCAGTCTGTTATACTGTGAATCGCGTGCAAGTACATAGTGCTCTTCTACTGTTGTCATTTCTCTTGGCAGTAGTTTTACATTAGATTTTTGAAAAATAGAAGTTTTAACAGTGACTGTTTCTTTTTTTATATTATTGATATCGATTTCTTCATTCAAATCATTTTCAGTTGAATAAACTTTATAGAGCTGCCCGTTTTGCACAAAAAAAACTGCATTATGTAAATCAACTCTATCGCTGCATGAGACAAAATATGGTGAAAGCAAAAAAAATAATACCGCAAGCCATTTTCTTAAACTCACGGTATTATCTTTGCCCTTTAATTTGAGCTTAAACATAAAGATTAGTTTTCTCTTATTCTTTCGTAAACTGAATGGAAATATGGAGAACAAAGAATTTCTTCTGCCAGTACAATGTTTTTCTTTGCAGAAGCCATGTAATCGTTTATAGCCTTATTTTTCTTTGAAGAACTGTAGAAATATTTTACAGAATAGTAAGCCTTAACAATTGAATATAAGCCTGAAGTTGTAAAATCAATCTGATCCGAATTTGAATCAATATCAATTCCGTATTTGTTGTAAACATGCCATACAACCTTTGTACAGTACCAGGTGTATAAATCTTCTTTTGTTACAACATTAAAGATATCAACTGTATTCTTAAAGAAGCCGTATTCCATATTCTTGTTGTTCATATCACAGTAGTAATCCATATAGGCCTGTGCTGCATCAAGCTTTGACTTGTTAAGGGAAGAATTTGGATAAAGAACCCTTGCGTTTACTTTATTTCTCCATTCAGTAGCAGATTCGTATCCGGCACCCTTTGTAATTGCAGTTTCAAGACAATAGTTATCTTCATTATTCGGGTCGTATTTGTCTAAATCAAGAACTGCACCGTGATAATATGAACCAGGGAAAGTCTTTGGAGAAACCCAGTCAATAACTGTTCCTACCAGGTCAGAAGTTCCGCCTGAAAGATAAACTGCGCCGTCAACTGCAAAAGGCATGTCAGTAAGAGCAGGGTAGTTTCCTGAAGACTTAGAAGATGCTCTTGCGCTATCAGTTAAACCGAAAACTTCAGAACTGATATCTGTTCCATACTTAGCATCGAATTCACTGATAGCAGCTTTTTGTTTAGCAGTACCCAAAGCTTCCATAACTGCCTTAAAATCAGCGTCAACATCTGCTTCCCAACCAGCCACATCTGCAGGTTCTTCACCCTGTGCAATAATGGCTTTTGAATTGCTTCTTCCGGCGATATTTTGTGAGCATCCCATGAAAAGAACCGAAAGTGCAAAAACAGCAAAAATAACTTTTTTCATACACTCCACCTTAAATAAAATATTTAACATATAAACAAATTTATATGCTGCATTAACATTATAACTGGGTATTCATAATCTCTTTCATATTCTTAGCGGCTTCTTTTGTTCTTGCTGCTAAATCCCTCAAAGACTCAACCTGTTCTGCGAGGGCGGCCGTCTGCTTAGAAATGTCAGAACTTGCCTGATCTACTTTAAGCGATGCAGTAGAAAGGTTTTCCATGTTTTCCAGAACCTGTGAAGAATAATTACGCTGTTCTTCTACATTCTGCTTCATTCTTGCAGCTGATTCTGAAAGTTGTCCGGCTTCTTTAGAAATTGTTTCACTTGTTTCAATCTGATTTTTTATGCTGTTAGAAGCGGCACTAACTTTTTCTACACTCTGTTCTGCACCGTCTTTAATCTTTATAAATGTCTTATTTACTTTATCAGTAAGGTCAACGCTGCTTTCAATATTTTTAATTACGCCTGCAATAATTTCACTGATTTTACCTGAACGAGCTGAACTTTGTGCTGCAAGGTTTTTAATTTCGTGAGCAATTACGGCAAAGCCTTTTCCTGCAATACCTGCGTGTGCTGCCTCGATAGAAGCATTCATAGCAAGCAAGTCTGTTTTCTTTGCAAAATCATCAATTGTAGAAACTACAGAAAGAATTTCCTTTGATGAGTTCTGAATCAATTCGATTGTTTTACTTAAACTCTGTACGTCTTTTGAACCGCTTGTAGTAAGGCTGTTAAGTGAGCGTGTAAAGTTTTCTGCCGTATAAATACCTTCACTTACATTTTCAATTCCTTCTACAACAGTTTGAGTTCCGTTAGCAGTAGTCTGTATACTTTCTGTGGTTTTATCGAACTCAATATTCATACTGTAAAGTGATTCTGTCAATTCTTTAATAGTTTCTTCTGTATGAATGTGTATTTCTGACTGCTGATGAATTGCCTGGTTAATATCTTCTACTTTTGTTTTTGATGTTCTTGCTGCATTTGTAACTGTTAAAACGGATTTTTCCAGTTCTTCTGAAATTAAAGATGTATCTTCTGCTACAGAACGCGCATTCTTTAATATTGTGGTAAGCTTTTTATGCTGTTCCTCTGTCTGATCCATAAGCCTTACAATAGCTTTCTGTGCATTAGATGAACGCATTGAGAGCGTAATGAATACTGCAAGATCGACAACGAAGAAGGCAAGGGCCTGTGTCCACATGAATGGAATTTTACCCATAATCGAATAAACTACGTCATGGATTGCAAGGATTGAACCGAATGTAAATGCGAGGAACAAATTCATAGGGTAGTTTTCTTTATGCTTTAAGCCCTTAATTGATGTTACAAAGCCGTAAACTATTGTTATAACTACAGGAATAAGCATTATGTTGAAGACCAAATCCATTGCATCCTGATTTCCTGCAACTGAGAAGAAGATAGTAAATGAGAAGATTGAGAAAATCCAGGTACCAACTTTCATCAGCTTGTAGTGAGGCCTGTCAAAGTATCTGTTCAGGAACAGGGCCATGTATGCAAGGCTGACAGGCAGGCAGGCACGGCATAAGGATCTTTGTATGCTGTATGGCATAACTGTAAATTCCATACCGATGTCGAGGAAGTATATTGAAATAAAGAAAAGACAGATTGCAAAGTTCAGGTATGTTAAGTCCTTTCGGTTTCCAATGAAAATTGCAAAAGTGTAGAACATGATGAACAGACACAGGAATGCAAGGATTAAGAACAATCTCTGGCCGAACATATTGTGCGTTAAGTTTTCAAAATGTGCTTTATCAGTATTTGCGAAATAAAATGACAGGTTTACTATCTTAGAAGTAGGTCCATAAAGTCTTACTGCAAGCTTTATTTTTCCGTCAATAATTGCTGAACGAGGGATGTTGACAACGGTGCTTTCTTCCATTCTTACATTGTCTCTTGGAGGGAAAACTCCTCTGGCTCCGATTAAGTGGCCGTCCGCAAAAACTTCACAGGCAGAGTTTGATTTTCCAAGTCCCAGCCAGATTGCTTCTTTTTCGAATACAGCAGGCACAGGAACTTCTGCACGAATCCATGCGTAATGTGTATTCTTTAACGGTACTGACTGTTTTTCCATTACAGCCCAGGAAGAATCATCAAAATCTGGATCTGCCCATTTCTGATTATCGCCAAGTGCATATTTCCATTCGGCAGTTATTTCGGATTCAATTCTACGCTCTCTTGAACAAGCTGTAGTAAAGGCAAGTAAAGACAAAGATAAAAGAACTATTGCAACATTTTTAATTTTATTTGACAAAATACTTCTCCATTATTTCTTTTTTAAATATGATATTACAGAAATTTGATTTTGTAAATTTTTTTGATTATTTTTTGCAGTTTTAGAAATTTTAGAATTTTGTAAACCACATGACAATGTTTTGTTTCACATAAAGCCATACGCCGGATAGGAAGGGCAGCGAAGCTGTTGCGGAACGAAAGTGGAGCAATGGAGGGCTGGCCCGGAACCCTGGATAGCCGGTAGAAAATTTCAGCTTCGTCCATAGAATTTGGCTAAAAAAATGTTTGCTATAATTGGTGATGTTTATTATATTTGTGAAGGATTATTAAGTTTTTTACTAATGGAGGAGTTTTATGAATATTAATGTTAACAAAAAGATGATTAAAGTGATTGTTACTGTTGCCATATTAGTTGTTGCAGGTTTTGTTGCGGTTTCAAACAGCTGCAGTATTATAAGCCCTAATGAAAGAGGTGTAAAAGTAACTTTGGGACAGGTTCAGGATGGAGTGTTAAAGCCGGGACTGGTATTTCACGCGCCTTTTGTTTCCGAAATCCGCAGATTTAAGCTTGAGCCAAAGACTTATGAAGTAACATTCGGTGTAGGTCAGGAAGGTGCAATTACCAAGGATATGCAGACAGTTGGTGCTACAGTTGCCGTTCGCTATATATACGATGAAAACAGAATCATGGACATTGTTACACGCTATGCTAACGATAAGATTATTGAGTCGGCAATGAGGGATAACGTTAAGGCTTCACTTAAAGAGACTACCGGTAAGTATTCGATTTATGAACTTGTTGAACAGCAGAATAAAATTACTACGGAAGTTTCAGAAGCAATGCTTGCAAGAATGAAGGATTATCCAATCTGTATAAGCCAGACTACAATTACAAACTATGACTGGTCAGAAGATTTTGATAAGAATATCCGCGAAACAGCTAACAGAAAGCAGCAGGTTTTACAGGCAGAACAGGAAGCAAATATTGCAGCAGCACAGGCTCAGAAGCTTGTTAAGGAAGCAGAAGCTAAAAAGCAGGCTGCAGAGCTTGATGCAGAAGCCATAGTTTTAAGGGCAAAAGGTGAAGCTGAAGCTCAGAAGATTGCCGCAGATGCCAAGGAATACGAACTTAGGAAGATTGCAGCTAATATGTCAACTCAGCAGGCTCAGTGGAGATACGAGGTTGATATGGAAAGGGCTAAAAGATGGAACGGTAAAGAGGTTCCTGAAGCAGCTTATGTAGTTCCGGGTACAGGCGCTGTTGTTCCTTTGAAGACAGAATAATTGGTTTTCAGGGGCGGGGTGACAGAATAGCCTGTCATTCCGAATTCAGTAACAGGGAGGCAGTTATGTCGAATGAGGTAGCAGTTAATGAAGCTCTGGGGATAGTAAATGAACTTTTACTGATTACAAAAGATGCTGAAGATTCCTTAAAAAGTGCAAGAAACTGGGGCATTTTTGATTTGCTTGGCGGCGGATTTATCAGCGGTTTAATAAAGCATTCAAAGATAAACAATGCCAGAAACTGTATGGATGAAGTAAATGCTCTGATGAGAAGGTTACAGACTGTCCTGGGGTCAATTTCTGTACCTCAAGACTACAGCATAAATATAGGCGGATTTGCGACTTTCGGTGATTTCTTCTTTGACGGAACATTTTTTGACGGTCTTATGACGCTGAAAATACTGGATAATCTGAATGATGTACGGGATTTGAGGCAGAGACTGTTGCTTTTGAAGGATAAACTGACTAATTTCAGGTACAATTCTTAAATTTCTTATAGCAGATGTGTTGCGCTTCTAGATATTTTCTAGAAAATTACGGGCGATAGGCGGAGAGATTCACGGCGATGGATAAAATAGATGGATTAACGGAACTTCAGAATGCAATTGCGCAGGCTTTGATTAAAATAGGTGACAAAAAAGCTCCTTACAGTGACAGTATATTATTGAAGGAAATCAGAGGCCTTTGCGGGCTGGAAAATAAAAAAAATGCAACGGTTAGGCTCGCAGATTTAGAAAAAGCAATATTGACTCTGGAAGAAAACAATATTGGCTTTTGGTCCGTGCATTTGGATTCCGTAAATAATCTCCTTATAAAAAAAGTTGAATCGGTTGTGCTCTTGAATCAGGAAGATAAATCCAACAGGCTAAGAAGTGAAAAGTCTATGGTGCTTTTGACTGACAAGGACTTGAAGGAAGGTAAAGGTAAGGGGGCACAGAAGAAGATGAAGAAGAAGCAGTTCTGGGGGGATGAGGAATAAGAATGATTTGACTTTCTGCTTTCTGGAAGGTGATATACTAAAGTAGTAATACAGTATTATTAAACTGAGATTTATTACCTCATTGTAATGCTTTTATCTCTTCGATAGAAAGTCCACTATACTCTGCAACTTTTTCAACAGGCATACCATCTTCCAGCATTTTAAGTGCAACTTCTTTAGCATGGTCATTTTTTCCTTCATCATAGGCTTCTTCGGCGTAAACTTTTTTGTCTATTTCGAAATCATAATTGGCTATTAACAAATTATTTACCTCCGTGCTCTTTCGTTTCAG
>JAEELR010000276.1 GCA_016282835.1 Treponema sp.
CGCAGTGAAACGAAAAATCATTTACACAAAATCAAGCTCTTAAGTTGAAAAGAATGTTGAAAAAAAATATAATTTTACTATGGGTGGAAAAATTGATAATGCAAAGAAGTCTGTAGGTTCGAAAACTGCGGCTTCAAAAACTGTGGCAGGAAAAACTTCTGCTGTAAAAAAATCGGAATCAAAAGTTACAAAATCATCTGTGCAGGCAATAGTTCCTGCAGCAAAAAGTGCTGTGGCAGCAAAAAAAGCTCCTGCAAAAACAGTTTCTAAAGTAGAAGAAAAAACTGCTGTAAAAACTTTGACTTCAGCTGAAAAGAAAAAAGCTGAACTTGCAAAGGCTCAAAAAGAAAAACAGACAACCGTAAAGCAGGTAAAAAAATATGATGAAAGCCAGGTAAAGCATTTAGACGCACTTGAGCACATCCGTTTAAGAAGTGGTATGTACATTGGCCGCCTGGGTGATGGTTCAAATCAAAACGATGGAATTTATGTTCTTTTAAAAGAAGTTGTTGATAACGCAATCGATGAATATATCATGGGTTACGGAAAGAGAATTGATGTAGAAGTTAAAGATAACCGCGTAAAGGTTCGTGACTATGGGCGCGGTATTCCTTTGGGCAGTGTTGTTGACTGTGTTTCTCAAATTAATACCGGTGCAAAATATAATGATGATGTTTTCCAGTTTTCTGTCGGTATGAACGGAGTTGGTACAAAAGCCGTTAATGCACTTTCTTCTTATTTCAGGGTCCTTTCGATTCGTGACGGCGAATGCGTTGAAGCAATTTTTGAAAGAGGAAAGCTTGTTTCGCAAAAACGCGGTGCATTGAAGCAGAAGGTTCACAACGGAACATATTTTGAGTTTGTACCAGATGAAGGAATTTTCGGAAAGTATAGTTTCAATATGGAATTTGTAGAAAAGCGAATGTGGAATTATGCTTACCTGAATGAAGGATTAACAATAAGGCTTAACGGACAGGACTTCTATAGTGAAAACGGTTTGTTTGATTTGCTGAACAAAGAAATGGAAGATGAATGCCTGTATCAGATTGGAAGTTATACAAGTGACCATTTGCGATTTGCTTTTACTCATACAAATGCTTATGGCGAAAATCATTTTTCATTTGTAAACGGTCAGTATACTGCAGACGGCGGTACTCACTTGAATGCATTTAAGGAAGGTTTTGTTCGCGGCGTAAACGATTTCTTTAGTGCGAGTTATAAGGCTGAAGATATCCGCGACGGAATGGCCAGTGCAATTTTAGTTAAAGTAAAAGATCCAGTGTTTGAAAGCCAGACAAAAAATAAACTGGGAAATACTGATGTCCGCCAGTGGATTGTAAGTGAAGTTCAGTCGGGGTTAAATACCTGGCTGCACAAAAATCCTGAGGCTGCAAAAAAATTAAAAGAGAAAATTGAAGCAAACGAAAAGTTAAGGACAGAACTTAGTGCGGTAAAAAAAGAAGCAAAAGAAGCTGCAAAGAAAATCAATATCCGCATTCCAAAACTCAAGGACTGTAAGTTCCATGTTCAGGATGGCAGTAAAGGCGAGAACAGTATGATTTTTATTACTGAGGGAGATTCTGCTTCTGGAACAATGACACATTCACGCGATGCAAATTTCCAGGCAATTTTTTCATTACGCGGAAAGCCGGAAAATATGTATGGCAAAAAGCAAAGTGAAATCTATAAGAATGATGAACTTTATCAGCTTATGATGGCGCTTGGAATTGAAACTGATATTGAGAATTTAAAGTATTCAAAGATTGTAATTGCAACTGATGCCGATAACGACGGATTCCATATCAGAAATCTGGTTATGACATTCTTCCTGGGATATTTTGAAGAGCTTGTTACCAGCGGCAGAGTTTTTATTCTTGAAACACCTTTATTCCGTGTTCGAAATAAGAAAGAAAACATTTACTGTTACAGCGAAGAAGAACGCGATAAGGCTCAGAAGGAACTTGGTAAAGGCTGTGAAACTTCACGATTTAAAGGTCTTGGAGAAATTAACCCTGATGAATTCAGACAGTTTATTTCACCGGAAACAATGCATTTAACTCCTGTTGAAATAAGTCAGTTAAAAGCAGTCCCAAAACTTTTAAGCTTCTACATGGGAAAAAATACACCGGAACGAAGACAGTTTATTGAAAGTCATCTGCTTTCAAATGCAGATATAGATGCTTAGTTTTTGTGCCCGTAAAAATATTTTTGGAGTATAACTTTAATGGCTTACGTTAAGAACTTATTTGATAAAAACTTTATAGAATATGCGAGTTATGTTATCAGGGACCGTGCAATTCCTGATCTTGAAGACGGATTAAAACCTGTACAGCGAAGAATTATGCATACACTTTTTGAAATGGATGACGGAAGATTTCAGAAGGTTGCAAATGTTGTAGGGCAGGCAATGAAATATCATCCGCACGGAGATGCTTCGATTGGCGGTGCTTTAGTTGTTCTTGCAAACAAGGGAATTTTTATTGAAAAGCAGGGAAACTTTGGAAACATGTATACAGGCGATTCAGCTTCTGCTCCCCGTTACATTGAGTGCCGTGTTCATCCTTTAGCAAAAGATTTTCTTGTTACAAATCCCGCTGTAACTCATTACATTCCAAATTATGACGGAAGAAAAACTGAGCCTGAAGTTTACCGCGCAAAAATTCCTGTTGTGCTTTTAATTGGTGCTGAAGGAATTGCGGTTGGTATGTCTACAAAGATTTTGCCTTATAATATAAAAGAAGTTTTAGAGGCAGAAATAAAAGCGTTGAAGGGTGAGAGCTTTCAGGTTTATCCGGATGTTCCAACCGGCGGTTTAATTGATGTTTCAAATTACAACGATGGCAATGGAAAAATTATTTCCCGTGCAAAATTTGATTTAAGTGATGAAAAGAAAATTGTTATTACCGAATTGCCACTGGATACTACTTCAGAAAGTTTGATGAACTCTATAGAAAATGCGTATAAGAGCGGAAAAATTAAAATCAGTTCTATAGATGATTTTACAACGGATCACTGTCAGATAGAAATAAAGCTTCCTCGCGGTGTTTATGCAAAAGATGTAGAAAAAGCTTTGTATGCCTATACTGATTGTGAAAAATCTATTTCGTGCCAGATGCTTGTTATAAAAGACAACATGCCGGTCTTAATGACAGCAACTGAAATCATAAAATATTATTCAAAGAAATTAACTGCAATCATTAAGGATGAACTTGAGTTTGAAAAGGGCAAGCTTACAGATGAACTGCACGCCCGTACTTTAGAGAGAATTTTTATTGAAGAAAGAATTTATAAAAAGATTGAGCTGATGAAAACTGCAGAAACTGTGAACAAGGCTGTAAAGGACGGATTCAAGCCTTTTAAAGCAGAATTGATTCGTGATATTACAGATGAGGATGTTGAGCAGCTTTTAAAAATTCCAATCCGCCGCATTTCTTTGTTTGATATAAATAAGAACCGCGACCAGGTAAAAGCTATAAATGACAGGCTTAAGGAAATCAACCGCCGCTTAAAGCATTTAACAGAGTGTGCTGTAGAATATCTTGACGGCATGCTCAAAAAGTTTGCTTCTCTTGGTGGAATTGAGCGCCATACAAAAATCGCAAAATTTGCAGCAATTGAAGTTAAGCAGATTGCAAAGCGAGACCGTTCACTGCGTTATGATGATAAAGGCTATTTAGGAATTTCTGTTCTTGGCGGAAGGGAATTATTTAAGGTAACTTCATTTGACAGAATCTTTATTGTTCATGCAAGCGGTGTCTGGAGCGTGTGCGATGTTCCTGATAAATTATTTGTTGATAAAAATATGTGGTACTGTAACTACGCTGAAAAAGAAATCATCAACAATATTTTATTTACTGTAATTTATAGAGATCCAAAAACTAAGTACTGCTACATTAAACGCTGCCGAGTTTCCGGCTGGATTATGAACCGTGACTATAACTTTGCTCCGGACGGAATGGAAGTGCTGCATATTGATACCCGCGGTGATTTTAAGTTCACTCTTAAATATGTTAAAAAGCCAAGAATGCAGATTCTTACACAGGAATTTGATGCAATGGCTTACGAAGAAAAGGGCTTAAAGGCTGGTGGAGTTCGCTTAGAAGCAAAAGAAGTGGAAGAATTGATTGTAAAAAAAGCTGATGGAATGCAGGGAAATTTATTCAATGAGTAGCAAAAAGTTTATGCTTGAAAGACCTTTGTACAGCAGGATGTATGCAGTTTTAAGGGAGTCGCTGAAAAATTGTATTGGAAAAGTCCTTGTTACAGTTTTTTTATTTTCATTTATAGAATCTTTTTTTACTACACTGGGACTTTTTCCAACGCTGAATGTTTTTGCAGAAAAGTTTCTGGAAGTTGTAAGCGTTAATAATCAGGGCTCGCTGGATTTTTTCGAACTTTTTTCTCAATTGTCTTCAGTTGAACTTTCCGCTAGAACAAAAATGCTTACCATAGTTTTTAGCTTTATATTTAGAGTTGTTTCCGAAGTCCTGATTTTTGGTTTAATTGCTTTTTTTTCAGATGTAGTTTTTTCAAAAAGAATTTCAACCCGAAAAATATTTTCTGGATTTTCCAGAGGCACGAGTGTTTTTTTGCTTTCTGTTTTTTATGCTTTGATTGCATTCGTAGTATTTGGCATTTCATTCTGTGTTTTTTATTTTAAGTATAAAGGTTTAAGCGACAGTTTTAGTTATGATTTTGAATCTGTAAAAGACTTTGCTTTATTTGTATTGAAGTTTTCACCATATGTTTTACTGCCTGTTTTGGTTATTTTTGTAATTAATATATTTTTTATATTTTCAAGAAACATTTTAAATAACAGGGCAGACATTTCTTTTTTAACTGCTTTAAAGCAGGCATTTAATTTAATGAAGAATAATTTTTTTCATTTTATTGGCTTTAATTTTTATACTACCTGGAAAAATGCTTTAGTTTATGTAGCTGCAAATTTAATTATTATTTTTATTCCTGAAAATATTATGTCAAAAATTACTTTTGTTTCATTCTTTTTGAACGCACTTATTTTTATCCAGCAGTATATGATTCTGGTAAAAGTATTTATTGATATTCCTATTTATTATTATTCGATTTTAGGCGTAAACGGTTTACTCGATAATACAAAAAATACAACTGACATAATTGAAATTTCAAGTCATGAAAAAAATGCAAAAACAGAAGATGCTGATATAAATGAAAGTTCTACTTGAAAAAGCAAAAACTGAAATCGTTGTAAAAAAATCTCGTTTTATTGCAGAGGCTTTTCCAGTTCATTCTCAAAATGAAGCCCGCGACCAGATTAAAAAATTAAAGGAATTGTATAAAGATGCAACTCATGTAGTACATGCTTTTGTTGTAGGAAATGCTGTAGAAATTTGTGGAATGAGCGATGACGGTGAACCTTCTGGAACTGCAGGAAGACCAGTCCTTGATATTTTAAAGGGCTCAGGAATCACAAATATTTTAATCACTGTTACAAGATATTTTGGCGGCACCTTGCTTGGTACTGGCGGACTTGTAAAAGCTTATGGAGACAGTTGTAAAGCAGTTCTTTCCTTATGCAAGACAGAAGAATTAATTTCGAAAATAAAATTTTGTTTTGTGACTGAGTATAGTTTATATGAAACGATTAAGCATAATTTTAATGACTTTCATATTTCTAACATTCAGGAAAATTTTTTATCATCTGTAGAAATTTCCGGTGAAATATATGAAGAAGAAATAGAGCGGTTTAAAGTTCTTTTACAGAATATTTCTTCCGGCAAAATTGAATTGATTTGTATTTAATTTGAGGTGAAACAATGCATCTTATTTTTATCCGGCACGGGGATCCTGATTATAAAAATGATTCTGTAACACAAAAAGGCCAAAGAGAAATTGAATTATTAAGTGAGAGAGTAAAATCCTGGAATGTAGCTAAAGTTTATTCTTCTCCCTTTGGCAGGGCTCAAGTTACTGCACAGGAAGTTTGTAAGGGCTTGAATTGTAATTATGAAGTATTAGACTGGATCCGCGAGTTTAATTATGATTTAAAGGATTTAAAGACCGGAAAACGAAGGATTTCATGGGACTGGCTTCCACGGGAATATTTTAAAGAGAAAAAGCATTTTGATGTTTATTCCTGGTATAAAACAAAAACTATGCGAACCGGAAATATAGAGAAATACTATAATTTAGTCTGTTCAAATTTTGATAAGCTCTTAGAAGATTATGATTACACCCGCATTGAAAAAAAACTTCCTGTATATAACTGCTTCCCGCATAAGACAAAAGAAGAAGCTTTAATTGATAATCATTTAATGGCAGAACAAAAAAATATAGATGAAACAAATTTAGTTTTTGTGTGTCATTTAGGTGTTATGTTCACAATACTTTCACATCTTACAGGAATTAGTCCCGTACAGTTATGGCAGGGATTTTTTGTAGCGCCTTCTTCAGTTACAATTGTCGGAACTCAGGAAAGAATTCCAGGTGAAGTTGATTTCAGAATACAGACAATGGGCGATACAAGTCATTTATACTCTGGAAAAGAAAATGTTTCTTCCAGCGGCTTCTTTGGACATTGCCTTTCGTTTTAATTAACCGAAACTACATTGAAAATACATCGAAAAAAAAGGTCCTGAGTTTTTAGACCCAAGACCTTCAGTTCTTATTCAGTTATTTTTATTTTACAAATTCTTTTTTCAAGAAGTCCAAATCAAGTTCAGGATAAAGAACATGTGAAGCTAAAAGAGCATTAACTCTTTCTCTTGCTTTTGCAACTGTTTCATCACTGATTTCAATTTTTCCCTTAGCTGGTTTTCCTTCTTTTGTAAGTCCTGGCTTTGTACCTTTAAGAACGAAATCGATTATGTCGCTAACTTCTTTCATATCGTTTTCATTCATACCAAGTGTTGTTAAAGCTGGTGTACCGATTCTAATTCCACTTGTCCACCATGCACCGTTTTTGTCGTAAGGAAGGGCATTTGCATTTGCAGTAATACCACATTTGAACAATGCTGCTTCTGCCTGTTTTCCTGTAAGTCCATAGCAGGTAACATCAACGAGCATAAGGTGATTTTCTGTTCCGCCTGTCTGTAAAGGCATTCCGTGTGCAATACAACCTTCTGCTAAAGCCTTTGCATTCTTTACTACATTTGAAGCCCACTGTCTGTAAGCGTCTGTATTTGCTTCTTTTAATGCAATTGCTTTTGCTGCCATAACGTGTCCCAAAGGTCCGCCTAAAACCATAGGACAGCCCTTGTTTACATAATCAGCATATTCTGCCTTGCACAAAATTAAAGCTCCTCTTGGACCTCTTAAAGTTTTGTGTGTTGTAGTTGTAACAATGTCAGCCCATTTAACAGGATCATAATCGTCTGTAAATACTTTTCCTGCAACGAGACCTGCAAAGTGAGCCATATCAACCATAAGTACTGCTCCACATTTATCAGCAATTTCTCTGAAGCGCTTAAAGTTAATTTTTCTAGGATAAGCTGAAAAGCCTGTGAGTAAAATTAAAGGCTTAACTTCCATTGCCTGCTTTTCAATTGCATCATAATCAAGTAAGCCGGTTTCTTTATCTACACCGTATGGATGACTTTCAAACATTCTTGCACTTACATTCATTCTGTAGCCGTGTGTTAAGTGGCCGCCGCAGCTGTAATCAAGTCCCATAAGTCTTTGATTGCCGAATTTTTTTCTTAAAGAATCGAACTGTTCGTCTGTAAGTTCTCCTAAAGATTTTACTCCAAGTTCTTCAAGAGTAGGTGTTTCTACTTTTTTTGAAAGTATTGCCCAGTATGCAACTAAGTTTGTATCAGCACCAGAATGAGGCTGAACATAAGCGTAATCTGCACCAAATAATTTTTCTGCTTCTCGAGCTGCTAAATTTTCTACAGCGTCAATATTTACACAGCCACCATAGTATCTGTGTTCCGGATATCCTTCTGCATATTTATCAGTTAAAAGATTTCCCATAGCTGCCTGTACGGAAAGTGAACAATAGTTTTCGCTTGCAACTAATTTAAGATGTGTTCTCTGATTTTCAAGCTCGTTAACGATTGATGAAGCAATCTCAGGACTAACTTTTGCAACCTGTTCAAGATTTGCAACATAAGCTGTCATTGCTGTATTTATTTTTCCATTGCAACTAGACAGATAATTTTCTAAAGGTGATGACATATCAATTCTCCAAAAAAAAAGTTTTATTGATGATACACGAAATTTTATCTAAAATAAAGTATGAATGATAAAATTTATTTAAACAACGACTGGAGCTTTTCATCTGATTTTTCTGATGAAATGTTAAAGCTTTCCTGTAAAGAAAAATTCTTGAATGTCAGACTGCCTCATACAGTATCTGAAATTCCTTTTAACTATTTTAATGAAAATGATTTTACAAAAACTTACTGTTATAGAAAAAAGTTTACAACAGAAAAGAAATGGAATAATAAAGTTGTGCTTTTGACTTTTGAGGGGATGTCACCTTCGTCTGTAATTTATTTAAATGGAAATGAGCTGCCACATCCAA
Source organism: Treponema sp. (assembly GCA_016282835.1). GTDB lineage: Bacteria > Spirochaetota > Spirochaetia > Treponematales > Treponemataceae > Treponema_D. The sequence goes on from JAEELR010000276.1 coordinate 8,507, forward strand.
AGTGTGCGTATGTTCCTTTCACTGTTGATGTAACACTGTATCTGGCTGGTGCAGAAAAAAATAATGTGTTAGCCGTAAAGTTAAATCCTGATTTTGAAAACAGATGCGCTAAAAATATTTACAGAAATTCGCCTGGAATTTTCCGTGATGTATATTTAGAACTAAAGAATAAAGTTTATATCGATGACATTTCAATTGAAACTAAAGCAAATGATTTTAATACAAGAATACAGCTTACCTGCGACGACATTGAACTTTGTAATAATTACATAATTGAGCAAAAAGTTGTCAGTGTTTCTGATTCTAAATCTGTTTGTGCACAAATTGTTACTGGTATTAATGGAAAAATAATTTTAACTTCTGCAAAAGCTTTGGGAGTTTCTGCCTGGAGTTTGGAGCATCCGGTTTTATATGAATTGGTTACAGAAATTAAAAATGAAAAAGAGAAAGTTGTTGATACTAAAGTAATTCGATTTGGTTTCCGTGACATTGCTTTTTCTAATGAAGGCTTTTATTTGAATGGAAAAAAAATAGAGCTTAGAGGTTTCCCGTTTCATCAGTCATTTCCTTATGTTGGTTATGCGATGCCGGAAAATATTATAAAAGAAGATGCTGATCTTTTAAAAGAGCTGGGACTTAATTTTGTTATTGCTTCCCTTTATTCTCACAGCCAGCATTTTTTAGACAGGTGTGATGAGACAGGACTTTTAGTTTTTACAGACATAAACGAATTGATTTCCAGCGAAGACGAAAAATCTTCAGTTGAAAAAATAATAAAATATAATCACTTTCATCCTTCGTTTGTTTTATATAATTCTGAGCTCGCAAAAAATAATTCAATTGCAAAAATAATCAACTCTTCGTTTGCCTGTAAAGACGTATTGAATGAAATATCTGCAAAGAAAAAGAATCAGCTTTTAGATTTATTTGCTTTCGATTTCAATGTTAATAAAAGCAGTTATTTTGCTGATGGAGTTTGCTGTAACGGTGTGATGGATATGTTTAGAAATCCAAAGCCAATAGCTTCTTTTTTTAAGAGTCAGAAATATGTAAAGGAAGATGATGATGTAGTTCTGGATGTGTATACTCTTTCTGATTTAAATAATTCTTCTTATCCGCTACAAAATAATTTGATTTTCACAAATGCAGATAAAGTTAAGTTTTATGAAAATGATAAGCTTGTAAAAGAGTTTATACCTTCTTATTCTTCGTATAAAAATATTATACACAGCCCGATTTTCATAGATGAATATATAGAAAATAAATTCATTGAGTTTGAAGGTTTTGCTGAATCTGATTCTATTAAAATAAATGAACTTTTTTTTGCAATAAATAAATTCGGAAACGATAAGCTTCCATTGAAATATAAGTTATTGAAGTTTTCACTTGTACATGTAAAAAAGATTTCCCCGAAAACTTTAGAAGCTTTATATAACAAATATTTGAACTTTTATTATACACGGCAAAACATCTATAAGTTTGAAGCGTTTTCTAAAGGTCGTTTTATAAAGAAAATCGTAAAAGCTGTTCCTAAAAAGAATTACTTAAAGTGTGACTGTAAGAGGACAATTTTATATGAATCAAATTCTTATGATGTTAGCAGAGTCAGTATTTCTGCTGTTGATGAAAATATGAATGTCCTGATGAATTGCAATGATGTTGTTACATTAAAAACTGAAGGTGAAATCGCAATTATTGGAAATCATCAAGTTTCATTAAAAAATGGCACTGCAGGAGTTTATGTTAAATCTTTGGGTAAGAGCGGGAAGGGTAAGCTGACAATTTGTGACTGTCCTGGAAATGAATGCAGCATAAGTTTTACCGTTAAGGTTTTAAAATAAAAAAAGGGGCTGTTCCATATCATGCTGAAATGAGTTCAGAATGATAAGTCATTCGTAATTCCTATCATGCTGAATTTATTTCAGTATCTGTCAATTTATACGCTTACAGATTCTGAAACGAGTTCAGAATGACTGGGTATTTGCCCCTTCATAATGTTTCACAGCCTTAAGCTTTTCTTCGTGCTGTCACATTGTTTTCTTATTTGCAGTCTGGATGAGCTTTAAACCATTCGTCCCATTTTGCATCAACCTGATCGCAGTATTCTTTCTTTGCTTTTTTGCTTAAGAATGATGCCAGGTATGCATTTTTTATAATCTGTTTAATTTCATCGAGAGTGAAGTGCAGTTCTTTGTAAAGTCTCCAGTATTCATCAATAAGAGAAACTTTAAAGAATGTAGGGTCGTCTGTGTTTAATGTAACCATACAGCCTTCATCATAGAGCTTTCGAATCGGGTGATTTTTTATTTCATCGACAACCTTTGTAAAGGTATTGCTTGTAACACAAACCTCTAAAGGTATCTTTGATTTTTTCAGTTCAGCAATAAGTTCTGCATCGTCTGCAGCAGTTATACCATGTCCGATTCTCTGTGCGTGCAATAGATTAAGTGCATCTTTTATAGACCATGAAGGGCAGGTTTCTCCGGCGTGTGCTACAACCTTTAGTCCGTTTTCTACTGCTTTATCAAATACTTTTGCATAGTCTTTTGCAGGGCCTTTCTTTTCGTCACCGCCAAGTCCAATGCCTAAAATATTTTTGTCTTTTGCATTAAGAACTAAATCAAGATTATTCATTGCATTTTCCAAACCAAAGGAACGGCTTACATCAATTAAAATCTTTACAATTCTATTTTTTTCTTTCTTTGTTTTTGCTAAAGACTGGTCAATAAGTTTCATCATTTGATTAAAGTCCCAGCCTTTTCTTAAATGACTTGTAGGACTTACAAATGCTTCGCAATAAACTATATTATTTTCTTCGAGGTAATCAGAAAAATCGTTAAACAGGAAGGTTAAATCTTCAATATTGGTAAAGAACTTTTGAATTTTAATGAAGGAATCAAGGAATCCTGTTAAATCATTGTAGTCAAACAAATCATCAAACTCTTTCTTAGAAATTTCCTTTCCAAAGCTTCTTTTGTAAACTGTTTTAATTGTTTTATCACTCAATACAGCTTCTTCGTGAATATGAATTTCAGCCTTCGGTATAAATTTCAATAAATCGTAAAAATCTGACTTTTTCATACTAAAAATTATAACACATTAAATTTAAATAATCACTATTTACAGTAAAGTTGGAAAAAATATTTTTTTTGTTGAAATTGAGAATCCAATTTCCTATCTTTGTAATATCTTAATTGATATTTGAGAAAAACTATTCAATAACTATGTGATTAGTGCTTAAAAAATTTGATAGTTCCGTTTTATCTTTAACATTAAGTGTTTTGTAAATAAACATAAGTTCTTTTTTTATTACAGAGGGACTTACATTAATTTGATCAGCAATTTGTGTGACTGTACTGTGATTTGTGAAAATTTCTTTAATGCAAAAAAGCTGTCGTTCTGTGAAATTAAAATCACTTAGGTTTATCAATTCTTTTTGAGTAAAAGCTTGAACTTGATATAGATCTTTAACAAGGTTGGAAAGGATACTTAGTAAAAGTGCAAAAACTATAGAAAGACATAAAAATCTTGCTGCAACTTTAATTCCTAAAAAACATGTTAAAGAAGTATTTAGTTGTATGACAATTACAAAAACTAATATATTTATTTGCTTTTTAGGATGAGCAACTAAAGAGAAAATTATAAAAAAGTACATTAACAAAACTAGAGCTATTAAATCGTTGCCGTTTAAAATATTGACTGCTATAAGAAACTCCAGACCTACATAATAGATAAAAAAAAGTTTTTGCTTAAAAATGCATAATAGAGCAAGAATCGCACAAAGGGTGTAAACAATGGTAGAAATTATAATCGGGTTGTGCAATAAAGAATGGCTATAATCCGGAATAAAAATGATGTTTTTAAAAATATAAAAAATTAAGAGAAATATTGTAAGCAAGCAAATTGGAGTAAAAGGATTTAGAAAACGTTTTTTCATAAGTATTAATATAATATTAAAAAATAATTGGGTGTCAATATCTAAAAGTAATGATTAAAGCTTTGGAGTATCAGTTTTATTCTATTTATTTCAAAAAATAATAAGGTAATGCTGTGAATTTAAAGAACCGTGGTTCTATTTTTTGGAACCATGGTTCTTTTTGTTATAAGCTGATTGAATTGTTTTTTTGTATGAGGTAGAAAAGAGAAAAACTTATAGGAGATTTAACTTATGAATTTAGTTTCAAAGAAAGACAAAAGATTTATCTTAGGTCTTTGTATGTTAGTTGGATTGATGTGTTCAACTAAACTTATTGTTTCGCATGCATTTTTAGCGATGTCTTTAGCTGTACCAGGTCTAGGAGCTGGTTTAGCCGGAGGATTGTTTGGAAGTGTTGGGATATTTTGGAGTTCTGTTGCTGGTGTGGTTTCACTTCCTGCCGGTATTATAGTTAGTGCCTGAAATTTAAGACCCTTAAAGTTCCTATATTTATATAAATATAGGAACTTTAAAATTAATATTAATGTTTATGAAAGATAAAATAGGAAAAATGATTTCAATTCTTCCGATAATACCAGTTATAATTTTTATTATTGGAATGTTAAGTGGTTTAATAATAAATGATTATGATTCATTTTTGGTTCAAAAAGGTGATATTGAATTATCCATAAGATCATTATTTTTTCATAATATGAAATCAATATTCTGTAATGTTTCTGGTATTTTAACATTCGGATTAACAACTTGCTTGAATATTTTTATTTCAGCTTTTATGCTTGGTTTAAATATAAAAATTGCTATTTGCTCTAATTGTAGTTTAACCTTTATTCTCTTGCATACAATGCCTCATTTTACTGAATATATAGCAATATTTATTTCTGGCTATTTAGGGTTGTGTGGATATGAAATGATTGGAAAAGTTAAAATTGGAAAGTCTTATATTTTGAAAAAAATAAATCTATTTCTAATTACGATACCATTAATATTATTTGCTGCTGTTATGGAGGTAAAAGTTGCCTGTTAAGGATTTTCTCAAAAGAAATTATGTTATTTTAGTAGTTTTATCAATTATATTCCTTTCAATTTATGGAATTTGTCAGTTAAAAATAGTCAGAGTTTTTCAAAATGTTTGTTTTCAGAAAGTAGAAGGATTTACATTCTTTATTACAGTTTTTGCTAATATATTTGTATTTTTTTCAGGCTTTTTATCAGTAGGTTTCATAACTTTGATAACCTATGTTTGTTACAATACTTTTTTTGAAATTGAACTGGAAAAAAAATATATATTTTTATTAGCAACTATCGGATATGTTGTATGTTTTATAGCATTTCCATTTATTAATAATTCATTAAATAATTTAGAGTTAGAGTTTAGCTTAGGTTTGTTAAATGCAGAGTCATTAAAAGCTAATCAAGATTATATAAATATAATGATTATAAATAAAATAACAAATGGAATTTATTATATTTATATGTTGTTTGTTGTAAATTTTTTTGCAAAGGATACTTGGAAAACTTTTATTAAGTATGGACTCTTATTATTAGTTGTATACTATGTTCAGAATTTCATTTTAAATGCAGGTGTATAAGATGCTTAAATTGTTCGTATATGAATTGTTTCAAGTTAAGAGCAAACTCAACTTATTTATAACAATTTTTATTCATTTTATCTCTATATTTGTTATTTCTTTTTTTGTTTTTGTCTTTAAAAATTATATTTTTACCGATGTTGCGCTTTTTATTTATAAGCTGTTTTTTTTTCTTGTAAGTTATGTTAGTTCTTGCTTAGTTGAGTATAATTTTCAAAAAATTAATTTAGATGTGTGTATTTATAAAAGTAAAGTCTACAAAGTGTTATTTTTGATATGTTCTATTCTAATTTCTTTGCCTTCCAGGATTTTTATATCTGGTCTCATTTCAAGAGTAAATGTTTGCAGTTTGGATTTTTTTGAATATGCAATATTAATCTGTTCAATCATATTAAAAAAAAGTTATCCTAAAAATTACATACTAAATATTGTTTTGCTGGTTATAGGTTTAGTAATATCTTATTTTTCAAATATTTATATCGATTTAGGCCTTTTGTTTGTATATTTAATTTTCTGTCTAATTCTTTTTAATAAATGCTATGATGAGTATAACTCTCTACTAGTAAATTCTAATTTAATAGAAAATTCTTATCAAAAAAATACTCGTTTTATGGTTATGTTAACAGATTGGATATTTATAAGGAGGACAAAAAAAAGATTATTGTTTGTCACTCTTTTATGTTCATTTTGTATAATGGGCTTATTTATTTATTTAAATCAAAAATCTCCAGAGATTATGGCTAATATAACAAATATAAGATTACTTTTGTTGTATGGATATGTAACAGGAGCATTTTCCATAATAATCGGCCCCTATCTTATGAATTGGTTTTATTATTATTCAAATGACTATTTAAGTAAAAATTATACGATTGAATTAATAATAAAAGGTAAACTGGATTTGATGAATATATTTACAACCATTTTATTCATTTGTACTGGGCCTTTTTGTTTTTATTTTAATATCAATATTAGAATAATGATATATTTTTTTGTAATGAACTTATCGGTTTCTAGTCTGATATCTCTTTTAATCGGAATTGCAGAAATATCAAGGATAGACAATACAAAGAGTCCTAGATTAAATGTTGAAAAGGGATCTCCTTTTGCTGCATATTTGCCCTGGGTATGTGAATTAATTCCGGTTCTGGTTTTTAAATTTTTTGTCAGATATTTATCGATATCATATATGTTAATTTTTTCAATAATAATATTTATATTTGTAAAAATTATTAATGAAAGAATAATTCAAAAGTATTCTGCTTTAATATTTTCTAAAGTTTCTAAAAGGTAAAATTATGATAGTAATAAGTGATGTTAGTAAAAGAATTTCTCAAAACTTTGAATTAAGGGTAAAAGACGTAAAATTTGAGAAAGGTTGTAATTATAAAATTTCTGGGAAAAACGGTAGTGGTAAAACTCTCTTTTTAAAAATAATTATTGGTTTAATTGATAAGGATTCTGGAGTTATAAAGATTGAAAGAAATAGAATTTCAGGCTTTTTAGGAATTTCAAGGATGATAGATTATTTAACACCAAAAGAATATTTTTATTTAGCCTGCAAAAGTTATGGTATAGCAAAAAAAGAAGTTTTAGAGCGGTTTAATTTAATAAATAGCTTTTTCAATCGTAAATATATGGATGAACGAAAACTAATCTGTGATTATAGTGATGGAAATAAACAGTTAATTGGTATAATTGCTTCTTGTATATCCAGGTGTGATTATATTTTATTGGATGAGCCTTTTAATTATCTTGATGAAGAAACTCTTTCGTCTCTAATTAAAATGATGGATTTTTTTAATAGAGAATACAAGACAAGTTTTATTTTTACAGATAATACAAATAAATGTGATCTTGATTGCATTTACTTGAGAGTTGAGAATGGACTGATTGATTGGTTTTAAGGTAAAAAAAACTTCTACAAACAACAAATAATTTATTATATTAGAAATAAAGCTTATTACAGGAGAGAAAAAATGGCGCTACTGGAATTGAAAAATGTAAAAAAAGATTATCCGTTGGGAAATCAAACTGTTCATGCGGTTAAAGATGTTTCTTTTGATATAGAAGAAGGGGAATTTGCTGCAATCTCGGGGCCATCCGGTTCGGGGAAATCTACTATTCTTAATATGGTGGGCCTTATTGATTTTCCAACAAGTGGCTCTATTGTGCTGGACTCAAAGCAGGTTTATAAAGACTACCCGATTGTTATGACAAAAGCTCTGGATTCTTACCTTACGGCTATGAGGCGTGCAAAAATTGGATTTGTTTTTCAGACGTTTAATTTGATTCCGACTTTAAATGTGTACGAAAATATTGAATTCCCTCTTTTGCTTAATTCTAAAAATAAAGAATATAAATGTGCCGTTGATGATTTTACTAAAGAACAAAAAGAAGAATGGATTAATTTTTTGCTGGAGAAAGTGGGCCTTACTGACTGGAAAACTCATAAGCCGAATGAACTTTCTGGTGGCCAGCGTCAGAGAGTTGCTATTGCCCGTGCCCTTGTAACAAAAGCGCCCTTGATTTTAGCGGATGAACCTACTGCCAACCTTGATTCAGAAAACAGTGCACAGATTCTTTCTCTTATGAAAAATCTTAATAAGGAACTAAAGACTACTTTTGTTTTTTCTACTCACGATAAACGAATTGTAGAAATGTGTGACCATGTAATAAACATTTTTGACGGACTTGTAAAATCGGATCAGCACAAAGCCGGCTCGGAAGTTTATTCTGTGGAGGCCTGAATGAAAACCATAATAAAACTTGCTTTCCGCAATTTATTGGAGCATCGTTCAAAGTCTATAATAATCGGACTTTTCCTGATATTCGGCATTGCCATTGTTGTAATGGGTAATTCTTTTTTAGAGGCAGTAAACCGCGGCTTAGAAAAAGATTTCAGGACTAATTATTCCGGTGATATTGCAATTACTCCGCTTCCAAAGAAGGGTGATTCAATTGATATTTTTGGAGTAACTACTACGGATTTATCTGACCCTTTTCCAACGATTCCTGCTTTGCCAGAGCTTTCTAAAATTGAAGAAATACTCAGTTCAAGAGAGGAAATAAAACAGAGTACCAAATTAATCAGTGCCCAGGTTATGATTAGTAAAGATACCGAATACGATTTTACGGCACTGTCAGAACTTGATTCTGTTGGCTTCGATGACCTTCCGATTGCTATTGTGTTTTCCGGAGAAGAAGATACTTATTGGGAAATGTTTAAGAATGTTAATTTAATAGAAGGAACTTATCCAAAGAAAGATACAAATGAACTTCTGCTGGATACACGCGTTAAAAAAATCTACGAAAATCTTTTTAAACAGGAAATTCATGTAGGTGATAAGTTGACTCTTGTGGCTGCCGGTCCTGCTGGAATTTTCAGGGAAGGCGTTGTCTGTGGTTTTTGTACTCCGGCTAATCAAAATTCTGCCATGTTCCAGATAATTTATGCAAATCCTGATTTAGCCCGTGTTTTTGCAAATCTTACTTATGCCAATACTGTGGAAGAGGAATTTGGGGACGCAATAGATTTTTCTATTTCTTCTCTTGATGAAGATGCTATGTTTGAAGACATTTTCGATTCTGACATGGATGTGTTAAGTGCAAAACAAACTGACTATAATTCCATTCTTGGTGATACAACTTTGCGCGATAAGATGAACCAGGCTGATTCCGGGGCATGGAATTTTATCCTGTTAAAGTTAAAAAATCCGGATAAAGCAAATAAAGTAATCAGTGCCCTTAATGCAGAATTTAAAAAGAATAATATTGCCGTAACTGCGCTTGACTGGAAGGCTGCGTGCAAAAGTTATACCGGAACCGTAGAAGGCATAGGCTTTATTTTTAATCTTATGATTTTTATTCTGGGACTTGTAGTTTTTATCATCATTATGAACACAATGACCGTAAGTGTTTTGGAACGCACCAGTGAAATCGGTACCATGCGTGCAATCGGAACAGAAAAACAGTTTGTAAAGAAATTATTTTTTGCAGAGTCTACAGTTTTAACTTTGATTTCTTCAGTAGCAGGAATAATTCTTGCTCTTATATTAATGCTTATTTTTAATTCCTTTGAAATCACTGTTACTAATTCAATTGCAAAAATGATTTTAGGCGGCGGTCTGGTACATTTTTCGCCAACGGTTAAAATTTTAATTGCAACGATAATTGTTTCTCTGGCCTGTTCATTCCTGAGTACAATTTATCCTGTAAATTCAGCGCTAAAGGTAAGCCCTTTAAAAGCTTTGTCTAAGGAGTAGTGAATTATGAGTAAAAATGTAATGCTTGCCTTAAAAAATCTAACCCGCCAGAAAAGGAGAAATGCAGTTCTTGCTATTGCAATTGCTTTTGGTTTTCTGGTTGTAACCTGTCTTGATATTCTGGTAACAGGAATGATTACAAATCTTGAAAAATCAATTACGCAGATTGCCGGTGGAACTGTAATGATTGCCGGTTATGAAAAAAAAGCTTTAGAGAATGAAGATGAAAAAATACAGCCTGTAAATATTATCCGCGACAGGGATTATGTTAAAAATCTTGTAGAAAAATGTAAGGTGGATTATGAATACTGCTCGCGTTATACACTTTCTATGGGAAGTATAATTTTTAACGGCAAGAAGTCGCTTTGTTCTGTTTACGGCCGCGATTTTAGTGAAAAAGAATTTGTAAATTCGTTTCAGATTGTGCAGGGAAGTCTTGAAAATCTGAATGAGAAAAATGCAATTATCATTTCTAATAAGCAGGCTCAAAGCTTAAATCTCGAAGTTGGTGATGAACTTATTTATTCAACAAGTACAATTTACGGGCAAAAAAATGTCTGTGATTTGAAAGTAGCAGTTATTTATAAAGAAAACAGTTTTGTTTCCAGCAATCAGGTTTATGCAGATATAGAGTTTGTTAATTCTGTTGTTGAAATCCCGGAAGGCGGTTATACAACATTTACAATCTTCTTAAAGAACAAGAATAAACAGGTCTTTGTAGCAAATCAAATTGAAAACGCTATAAGTGCAGATGGTATTCCTGTTTCAAGCCGAATAGAAGCCTACAAAAACTATCCGAAAAATCCAGGCAAGGGAATTCACAAGCAGTTTATGGATAAGGAACAGGTTTGGGAAGGAACTAAGTACGGTGTAGAAACTTTGCAGGATGCGATTCCGGCAATTGCTGTAGCTCTTTCTGTTGTTCATACAGTTTGTACAACGATTCTTATGGTAATTCTTTTAATCGTTATGGTTGGCGTTTCCAATACCTATAAAATGGTTCTGTACGAGAGAATCCGTGAAATCGGTACAATGAAGGCACTTGGAATGACAGGAAAAGATGTAAAGAGAGTTTTCACTTTGGAAGCGGTATTCCTTTGTTTGATTGGTGCTCTTGCAGGTTTTGTTCTGGGGATTTTGATTATGCTTGTCCTGCATTATGTTCCAGTCAGTAACGAGTCTATTGCAATTTTCTTAAACAAGGGGCATTTTTCTTTTGTACTGCCAGTCAGTTCTTTTATAGAAAAATATGTTATCCTTATATGTCTTACAGTTTTTGCCGTTCGTAAGAGTGCTAAAAAAGCTTCTCTTTTAAGTCCTGCAGAAGCCTTGAGAACCTTAAAGTAATTTCTGAAGTTTTAGAAGGAGTCTTTATATATGAAGAAAAGTTTTGCTGCAATTGCAATTTGTTTTATTTTCTCTGCAGTTTTATTTGCACAGGTTAGTCCTGAGCAGGAAGAGAAAGCGTATTTAATTCTGGAAAAAAGTTCCAGCCTGCTTGCGTATCACGGAGATTATTCTGCAACGATTGGACTTGTAATAGAAAAACCTAATAAGCCGAAAGAAAGCCTTAAGTATAAAATCTTTGAGCGTACAGAAAAAAAAGCTATGACAATTGTTCAGCTGTATCCTGAGGCAGATAAAGGCGTTGGATACTTAAAGCAGGAAGAAAATCTCTGGATGTACGATCCTATTAGCCGCAAGTTCAGTCACACTTCCATAAAAGAGGCGCTCGGTGATTCTGATATAAAGCTTGATGATGTAAATCAGAGTGAAAGAAACTGGCGTAAAACTTATGAGGTTAAAAATGTTGAAGAAGGAGTTCTTGGAAAAATCACGGTTGATATAATCACTCTTGAAGCAAAGACAACAGAGCCTTCTTATCCGAAAGTAACTTATTATTTCAGACAGGATATTCCTCTTGTTTTAAAGCAGGAGGATTTTGCTGGTTCAGGCCGTTTAATGCGTACAACCTTACTGCCAAAATATACTAAAATTCCTAATGGGTATGTGCCGGTTCAGATTATTGTGCGCGATGAACTGAATAAGGGTGAAAATACTCAGCAGGTAATCAGTGACCTTTCATTTGATAAACTTCCGGATAATATTTTTACTAAGGCATATCTGGAAGGACTTAATTAAAATTAGAAATAAAAAGGGTTTATAATGAAAAAGAGTGTAATGAATATAAGAAAGTTTTTTCTGCTGTTGATTTTTTCTGCAAGTCTAATACCGGCCTTTGCACAGGATGATGACTTTTTTTCTGATGATGATTTTTTTGCTGAAGACACAATTGATGAATCTTATGTAGAAGAATCTACTCAAGCAGGTACTCAAAACTCCAGTTTTAATAAGGACCTCTTAAAGCAGGGAATTCTTTTTGAAGACGGTTCGGTTAAAATCGGCGGCAATTATTCTCTTTCATTGTATACTCTTTCTGCTTTATATACCCCGGAAGAAAGTGATTTTGCAACTAATATAGAAAATACTACTTTAACGCCAAAAGCTTCTGCTTATCTTTATGTAGATGCGCGCCCGTCTCAAACTTTAAGAATGTATACTAAGTTTGGCTTTAACTATCCTTTTGCAAGTAATGTTTATCTGGAAAGTTATACACCAGGCCCAGCTTTTTCTGTTGCAGACTGGTTTAAGTTAAAGGAGCTTTTTTCTGATTTTAACATCAAGGATAGAGTTTTTTTCAGATTCGGTTTGCACACTGTTACCTGGGGAACCGGTTACTTCTTTAGTCCTGTCTCAGACATTATAAACACTTCAAGTATAGATCCTGAAAATGTTACGGAGCAGGTAGACGGTTCATTAAATTTAAGAATGCAGATTACTTTCCCGGGAACTCAAAACTGCCTGTGGTTCTATATGATTCCTTCTACAGATTTTATTTCTGCCGGCAGTGCAAGTTCTTATGCAAGGGATACTGCTTTTGCCGCAAAGGGTGAAATTACTTTGTTAAACTGGGAGCTTGGGGCAGGCTCTTATTATAAATATCAGAATGCACCTAAGGCCATGTTAACGGCATCTGGTGGAATCTTTGGTTCTAAGATTAATGTCTTTGGTGAATTCGTTTATCAGTACGGCGCTCAAAGTGAGTGGGCTTCAAATACAGACTGGACAGATAAAACAAATATCTTCTTAGTAACAGCAGGCTTTTCCAAATACTGGAAAGATCCTTCAATAACTCTGGTGGGGCAGTATTATTTTGACGGTAATGATGTGGACTTCGTTCACAAATATTATCAGCACGGTCATAATATTGCTCTCGCATGCAGTTTCGGAAGGGTCTTTGGTTCTACAGATTTTACGGCTTCCCTTTATGGAATTGTTAATTTTGGTAAAGTGAATAAGCTTACAGAACAAGATGCTGCAACACTAGGAACTAATGCTTCTATTTACGAGGCAGCAATTACTAATAGTTCCGGGGCGATTTTCAGTGCAATGTTAAATTATTCTCCAGTTAAGGAATTGACTTTTGGACTTGGACCTTACATCACTTTTACAAACTGGGAAAAAGAACCGGCTGTAAATCTAAAACTTGAAGTAACTCTCGGTGGCGGAAAGTTTTAATTTTGGTTGACAGCAGAAACAATAAAAGCTAATTTTTTATTTAAGGATTATTTTGATGACAAAAATTTATGTAGGAAATTTGAATTATATAACTGATGAAGTTTTTTTAGAAAAAGTTTTCTTGCGGTTCGGTTCAATTGTTTCTGTTAAAGTTATAAAAGATTCAGAAACAAATACTTCTAAGGGATATGCGTTTATTGAATTCGAAAAAGAAGGGGAGGCTTCAAAGGCTGTTGCCGGTATGAATGGCAGGGAACTTGACGGAAGAAAAATAAATGTTTCGTTTGCAACAAGTGAATGAAAATGAATTATATTAATGATGATTTTTTAAATTTTATAAAATTAGATTGCAGCAGAAAAGAGTTTATTCAGAACTGGCTTTTAAAGAATAATGTTTCATCGAATGTAATTTCTCTTGAGTCTAAGAGTCACATTCTTATTCAGTTTGATAAAAAATTTTACAACCCGAAATACAGATTCAAAACTGTTCTTGCACACTATGATAGGGTGGAAAATTCAGAAGGCGCAAATGACAACAGTGTTGCTGTCTGGCTTTTAATGAACTGGGCTGTTGCTTTAAGCCGCATGAATCAGGTTCACAATGTAAGGATAATTTTTACTGATGGGGAAGAGCTTGGGAAAAATCATGGCGTTAAAGAGTTAGGTTCATATTCTCTGGCTCAAACTTTTAAGCGCTTAGGTTTTGTAAATGATGATGTGATTATTTTTGACTGCGTTGGGCGGGGGTGTGTGCCTCTGCTTTCTGAAAATAAAATTCCTTCTGGTACCGGTAGAAAATATATTGAAAAACAAAGTTCTTTGCAGAATCGGATGAAAGAAATTCTGAATGCTAGCTGCGGCCCTAACTGGTTTGCCTGTCCTCTTCCTTATAGTGATAATGCGTCGTTTACAGCCTGCGGTTTTCCTTCTGCACTAATTACTTTTTTGCCTCAGGATGAAGCTGCTTCTTATTGTAATGATAATAGTTTTGTTCCCTTGACTTGGAAATTAATTAACTCTGAAAATGATTGTGTTTCAACTTTAACAAATGAGAGTTTTTTTGTAATGGAAAAAATTTTATTCGCAATCCAGTC
>JAEELR010000277.1 GCA_016282835.1 Treponema sp.
ATTTGTAAGAAAACAGTTGAAAACAAATAATGTAATTATAAATTTATAGAATTTTTTTTCTAAACTCAAAACTATGCCTCCCACAATTCCATTATACATCTTTTATGCCAAGTTTTTTCATTTGTTCTGTTTCTTCAATGTAAGCGGTATATTCAGCGCGCGCCTGCTTTACTTTAATCTGGATATTTTTTACGGCGGTTAATTCCATTGAAAGACCTTTTATTTTTGAGCGGTTAGAGCCCTGTACAGTGTTCTTAAAAAATTCATCAAAGGCTGTAAACTGAACATACAGGTGATTGTTTTCTATAATCTGTCTGTTTAAGAAATCAAAAATTACATTGTCGGCCTGGCTGGAAACTTTATTGTATCCGGGTGAATGCCTGATAGCAAACGATGAATACTGCTTGATTCTTTTTCTGAGTGAAGCCATAAAATCGTTGAAAGAAATTTTTTCTTTTCTCTTTATGTTTGTAGTTTTATCAGTTATTACAATTTCATAAAATATTGGTGGATCCGGGAGCCCGAACATTTTCCTGAAGAGCTTTTTAATATTCGATAAGAATGATTTTAATTCGCTTTGCAGTACTTCACTGTTGTTATTCAATTTCTCGTAGATGTGAATGTATTGATCGTGTAATGAACCTAAAAGCCTGATTACATCCATTAAACTTTCATGAGTATCAACCGCTTCTTTTTTTACTGTTGATTTAGTTTCTGTAACTTTCAATGAGGCTAATACTGTTTGCTGGCGTTGAAGTTTATCAGGGCCGGCTTCTTCAGCACCAATTTCAGAAATCAAATCTGCAACAAATGGTCTGTCCCGCATAGTAGAAGGGAACAGGCGTTTTATTTCTCCAACAACTCCAGGAACTGTAGCAAGTTTATCTTTGTTGAACTGCTTATTGTCTAAAACAAATCTTCTTACATCAGTTTTATATTTTTCCCTCTGGAAAGCTGCAAGCAGTTTTAGTGATTCATTTATTTCCTTCAATGTACTTACTGACTTTGAGGTACTGTCATTTATCATGCTGAGAGTAAGTTGAGGTGCATTATTTTTTAACTGTGAAATTACAGATGATAAAAATCTTGTATTTGCTTTTCCCGTACTTATAGTTAATCCTGACCAGGTAAAGGTTTGATTTAATTCCATAAGTTTTTTTATTTTTTCCATTGTAATCTGTTCAACAGTAAAGCGCATATAATTACATATATAATCAATAACGCTTTCATAATTGCTTAATCGTAAGCCTAAAACAATTGATCTTTCATTATCTCCAAATTCTGAAGTGTCGGGACAAACAATATCTGTAACTTTATTGTCGTTTTTATATGGGTCCGGAGTGATTAAAGAACGTCTTACGAGAGCATCAAAAAGATTTCGTACACAGGTCAAATGTATTCGGTAGTTTTCCTGTACTTTTGGTAAAATCTCTGTATCAAACCATTTAGCCTTTAAGTCAGTTGCTTCGTAAAGTAAAGTTTTAAAATCTTTTTGTTCTTCTGCCATATTAAATAACACTCCATTTTAGTTATCGGCGTTTTACATTTAATAGTTTAATTTTGCAAAAAACTGATGAATTGAATTTTTTTACCAGGTAAAGCCAATTCCTGCTTTTAATACAAATGATTGTGAAATTGAATCAGTAAATTGTGACCAGTCAGATAAAGATAAAGCATTTGTATTGAAATTATAATTTGCTGAGACTGTTAAGAGAAAATGTTTTATGAATAAATCAAAGCCTGCTCCTAAGCCTAAAGATAAATCAGCATTTGATGAAAACATAAAGGATAAATCGGAATAAGGCCTGAAAAAGTTTTTGAATGTTGTATACGCACCAAACTCTGCACCAAGTGAATAAACATCCGGCAGGGTAAGGGATGTGAAATTTATATTTGTTCCAAAACTTAAACCCCAGAAAAGAAAACTGTTTATGTCGAGGGTAAAAGTTCCGAACATATTTGCGTTTGAATTAATGACATTTATTTCTGAAAAATCTAAGGAGGTGGTTAAAGTGTCTAATGTTATGTATACGGTTTTTCTTCCGGTTATTTTTTTGTCTTCAGCTGCAATTGTTTCTTCTTCAACGACACTTGGGGTATCTTCTTTCAGAATAATATTTTTTGCCCTTAAAGAATCCTGTGCAATTTCAGAAAGCGAGCGGATTTCAATGTCTTTATTGATATAAAATAACTGCGGCTTTAAGTTTTCCTGCTGAATCGAATTAATCTGTAAAGTAGAGCCTTCTGTCTTAAAGAATTTAATTTCTATAGGAATGAATCTGTATTCGCCGGCTTTTATCCAGTGCTGAATCTTAAACGAAATTTCTGAGTGTAAAATTTCAGGCTGTACCCTAAAAAGATTGTCGTAATAATCCACTAGAAATTCATAGTCAGAAATCTGGCGTTCAGTCATTTGATTGTACGGTACAAATTTCTTCTTCAATACCTGTGAGTATAAAAGCTTAATCTGATCTTCATAAACTTTTTTACCGTTATCTAAAGTTAAAGTGAGCTGAATTGGCCAGCACATATTTTCTTTGTCGTAAGGTAAAATTATAAATGAATAGAATTTGTCTTTTGAGTTGGCATTGTAGCTTTCAGATTCTAAATCGGCATATAAAGAATTTAACTGTGATTTGAAGGAATCTATTTCTTTTTGATAGGGTGATTTATGCTGCTGTTCATCTTCTGGCTGAGTTTCACTGTTTTGCAACACAAAGATTTCACTTCTGCAATCTTCAATTTCCCTTATTTTAGAACTCACTCCAGAAACCTGTGCAAACACTTGAAATGAAGAGAAAAGTAAAATTGCAGAAATAAAAAACAATGAATGTTTCATCTATTAATTTTAATTTGATTCAGCAGCTCCAGGAAGTCCTATATCTTTTCTATAGAACATACCTTCGAATTCAACGCCTTCCATTGCATCATAAGCATTTTTCCATGCTTCATCAAAAGTTGTACCGCAGGCAGAGCAAGCTAAAACTCTTCCTCCGCTTGTAACAATTTTAGAATCTTTATCTGCCCTTGAAGTTCTTCTTTCTTCGATAGCACCTGCAATAAATATTTTTGCACCGGTAGAAGAAATCTTTTCTTCATTCAGTTTTATTGGGAAGCCTTTTTTATATTCTTTTGGATATCCGTTACTTACTGCAACAGGAGCAACACAATAGCCTTTTTTCCAGCCGAACTTAAATTCCTTTAGAGTGCCGTCAATAATTGATTTGCACAATTCAAAGAAATCAAAATCCATTAAAGGTAAAACTGCCTGTGTTTCAGGGTCTCCTAAACGAACATTGTATTCGAGAAGCTTTGGACCATCTTTTGTAAGCATTAATCCAAAGAAAATAAATCCTCTGTAATCATAGTTTTCTGCGATTAAACCTTTTAGTGTTGGTTCAAGAATAAATTTCTGGAACTGGCTTTCAATTAAAGGAGTAACATCATCAACAGGACAAATTGCTCCCATTCCGCCAGTATTTGGTCCCTGTGCTCCGTCTAAAAGTCTTTTGTGATCACGGGCACTTAAGAATGGATGTATAGTAGCTTTTTTCTGTTTAGCATATTCCGGTGTAACACTTACAGCTGCAAGAATGGAAATTTCATCGCCTTTTAAATATTCTTCTATAACGACTTTATTTCCTGCATCACCTACAACTTTGTTTTCCATAATATCGCAAACAGCATTTTCTGCTTCTTCTAAAGTTTTTGCAACGATTACGCCTTTACCGGCTGCGAGACCGTCTGCTTTAATTACGATTGGAGCTCCTTCTTTTCGAACGTATTCAAGAGCGCTTTCTTTGTCAGTAAATGTTTCACTCTTTGCACAGGCTACTCCATATTTTTTCATAAACTGTTTAGCTAAATCTTTACTTGCTTCAAGTTGTGCAGCATCTTTTTTTGGACCTACAACAGGAATGCCGGCATCCCATAAAGCATCTGCTAAACCTTCGGCTAAAGGATTTTCAGGACCAACAACAGCAAGCTTGCAATGATTTCTTTTAGCAACTTCTACATAACTTTGAGTTTGAGTTAAATGCTTTGTATAATCTAACTGTTTAATATCAATATTAATGCATTTATTTTCAAATGCAGTACCACCGTTACCAGGAACACAGTATACTTCTTCAACCTCTTCGCTTTGTGCAAGTTTCCAGGCAATTGTGTGTTCACGACCACCGTTTCCAAAAACAATTACTTTCATAAGAAAATAATAATTCAAATAAAATCAATATGCAATAAAACGGGAAAAGAAATTTTATTTCAGTAACTGTCAGTTTATGCACATACAGATTCTGAAACGAGCGATGTGCTGAGCCTGTCGAAGTATTCAGAATGACAAGTTATTTTCTTCCTTTATAACCCAGTTGCTTCAGAGTCTCTTTGTTGAACTTTCTTCTTTCGCTGTCAAAAATCCATCCCCACTTATTGAAATACCTGCACATATTTTCTATGTGGACTTTGAGCATTTTTTTGCTGTGATAAGATTCTGCGGCGTGAAGGTGATAAACAGAAACTTTTGGATAGTAAACTGTCCTGTAGTCCTTGTGGATGCGGCGGGTTATATCAATGTCTTCCGGATACATAAAAAATCTTTCATCAAAGCCTTTGCATTTAACAAGAGCTTCTGTCCTGAAAAACATAAAGCAGCCGGATAAATATGGGACATCCATTTCTTTTTCATAATCAGCAAAACGCAATTCGAATTTGTATGAAAGCTTTTCTTTTATTTTGCGCGGGAAGAATCTGCGTAAAATCAAATCGAATGGAGTTGGAACAAGTTTACACAAATATTGAAGCTCTCCGTCAGCATTTAAAATCTTTGGCATAACATGACCAACATCCTGATGCAAATCCATGTATTCAATTAAAGCAGGAAGAACATCTGAATCAAATTTCAAATCAGGATTCAGTACAACGTGATAGGTACTGCCTTCTTCAATTGCTTTTCTGATTGCTAAGTTATGACTTGCACCGTATCCAACATTTTCGTTATGAACATATCTGATTATTTTAGATTCTTTTTCAAGGCATCTCCACCAGTCATTTGGAGAATTATCAACAATATAAAGTTTATCAATGCATTTTGAATCAAATACAGATTTTAAAACCGCTTCTACCTGAAACTTTGGTGTGTTATATAAAACAATACTTGCACTTATCATAGTTTTTCCAAGTTCATTTTTATTCATATAAATTAAAAAGTCAATGAATGAAAGCGAACAGGTTTCTGCATAATTTGATGTTTGAGCAAATCATAAATGAAAGCAGATGAATTACAAAAGATTTTTCGGTTTTCAGGAAATCATTTTTTATTGCCTTGTATTCTTTTACAAGGGTTTTAATTTCTTCATCGCTCATGTCTGTTCCAAAGCGGATATATTTTGTAAGGATTGAAAAATACGACATTGCAATTTTTCGTTTACAAAGCTTTTCTAATTCTATAGATTTATTTCCAACCAGAGTAGAAATTTTTTTAGAAGTCAAAATTAAGTCCAAATGCTTTTTCTGAAGGAGCGATCTTGTAATGCTTACATTGCCCTGGTAATAGGCGTAAATAATTTTATCACTTTTTACATAGCGCTCTGCATTCTGTAAGAGTAAAAGGTTTGTGATTATATCTTCGTATAGCTGGCCTTTCGGGAACTGAATGTTTTCAAATAGATTTTTTTTATAGAGTTTTGTGCAGACTGTGTAATCATTGTTTCTGTGCAGTTTATCCTGTGCCAGATAAAATTCCAGGATGGCATTTGTTCCTTCTAAAACTGTTTCATTTATTTTGCTTTGTGAAAAATTATAACTGTCCTGAGAAAGCGTAACGTAATCGCAGGAAGCAACATCAGCATTATATTTTGTAATCAGATTGTACAAGTATTCATACGCATCTGTGGAAACCCAGTCATCGCTGTCAACGAAGGCAACATATTTTCCTTTTGCTTTTGCCAGTCCTGTGTTTCTTGCATTACTTAAGCCGCCGTTTTCTATATGAAGCACGCTGCAGTTTTTATTATTCCTGGCATATTCATCACAGAGAGCCGGGCATGAATCTGGTGAGCCGTCATCAACTAAAATTATTTCCAGGTCTTTAAATGTCTGGCTGAGAACTGAGTCTACACATCGCTTTAAGTATTTTTCTACTTTATACACTGGAATGATTACAGAAATTTCTGGCATACAAATCTCCACTGATTTATTTTATTTCATTTTAATTAATTTTGTTTGTTGTGTCATTCGGGGGGTGTTGTAATTATTTTTCTTTTCATTTATC
>JAEELR010000278.1 GCA_016282835.1 Treponema sp.
GATTTTGTTTTTATCATTAAGAAAAGCATTTATAAAATCATATACAAATAAAAGTGATTTGGCTTTACAGGAAAAGCTTGAGAAGAAGAAAAGAAATTCAATAAAGCTTATAGAATCATATAAAGAAAAAGGTCTTTATTCTGAAGCATTAAATCTTTTGAATGAACTTTATATTGAAGAGCCTGATGATGAAAACTTACAGAGTTTATTTGACGAATTAACTTTACTTGTTAAGAACCAGAATAAAAATGGCGATTCCAATAGTTTTAATGTTAATGTTGATGTAGATACTTCAGATTTTAAATCAAGCATAGAAGACTTGAAATCTGAATTTGTTAAGCAGAATGAACAGACTCAAAAAAACTCATCGGAAAACACAAAGCTTCTTTCTGATTTTGTGAAAACTCAGGCTGAACAGAATAGAATCCAGGCAGAACAATACAAGAAAGCAGAAGAAAATAGAATTGCTGAGCAGAAAAAACGCGAACAGGAATTAGAAAAAAGTAAAAAGGCAGAGTTAGAGAGACAGGCTAAAGAGAAAAAACTTGAAGAAGAAAAAAAAGCAAATGAAGAAAAAAAGCGTCTTGCTGAAGAAAAACGCGCAGCTGAAGAAAAAGCCAAAATAGCAGCTGAGAATAAAGCCCTTTCCGAAGCGGATTATTATATTTCTGAGGGAAAACGCTTATTAAGAGATGGCTCTTATGAAGAAGCCATGGAAGCATTTGATAAGGCTAAAAAAGTTTTAGAGAATGTTGACCAAAATAAAGCTTCTTCAAAACTTGGGGAAATTGCAAAAACTCTTTATGACACAACTGAAAATCTTTCTGAGCAGGATAAAAAAATACTGGGCAATAAAGCTTCTTCTTTTGCAAATGAAAGCTTATTAAAAGACAGTTCAACAAGTGCTTCTCATTATGTAAACGGAATGCTTGCTTTTGAAAACAAAGATTATACTCAGGCAGAAAAAGAATTATTACAGGCTGTACGAAATCCTCCACAAACTGAAGAAGAAAAAATTGATTACGCTATGTATTATTTCCAGTTAGGCCGTATTCAGGCTCGAATGAAAAAAACAGAATCTGCAGCTTCTTCATTTCAAAAGAGTATCAGTTATAACCGAAATTTTGCCCCGGCTTCCTACAACTTGGGTGTTGTATATAATCAATTGAAAAAGTCTAATCAGGCGCTGAATGCTTTTGTTGATGCGCGTAAAATTGATCCTGATTATGAAAATGCCTGGCTTGGTGAAGCAAGAATTTTAAGTTCAAAGAAAAATTACAGTGAAGCAGTAAAGGCTTATTTACAGGCCGTTCGTATAAATCCTTCTAAGTCTCAAAACTATCAGGAATTAGGTTCTGCCTATTCAAATGCAGGAGATTTAAAAAAAGCAGAAGATGCCTTTAGAAAATCAATTGTATATATGAATCCTGATGTAAAAGACCCAATGACTTACTATAATCTTTCTACGATTTTGTTTGCTCAGGAAAAATATACGGAAGCAAGTGAATATGCACTAAAAGCTTATAATGATAAAGAGTTCGTAAAAAATGATTCTCAAAAAACAAATATTATCTACAACTATGCCTTAATCTGTGAGACAAATAAAAAAGTTGATGATGCAATTGTTTTGTATCAGGAAGTTTTAAAGCTTGATTCGAAACACTTAAAAGCTAATACAAACCTTGGCACTCTTTGCCTTATTCAAAATCAGGTTGACCTTGCAATAAAATTTTTAACGGTTGCCTATAATTCTGATTCTTCTAATTTTGAAGTTAACAATAATCTAGGAAATGCATACAGGCAGAAGCAGGATTATGCACAGGCTGTAAAATTCTATCAGAACTCACTTAAAGTTCATCCTAAAGATAATGTTGTAAGGGAAAACCTTGCAAAAGTTTATGCTTCAAGTGAACAGTATGAAAATGCAGCCGTAACTTACGAGACAATAATTGAATCTGATAAAAATAATTATGAAGCAAAATTAGGACTTGCTAAAGTTTACCTGGCATTAAACAGAGGGCAGGAAGCAAAAGCTCTTCTACAGGAAATAAGACAGGCAAATCCAAGTTTTCATACAGAAGAAATTAATTCAATGCTTAGTTCGAGTTTCTAAAGCCTTAAGTTCTTCTTACAAGTTCAAACAACTGCTTTCTTGTAATTGTTGTATAAACAGGGCGTCCGTGAGGGCAGTGTGGATCTTCCAGTTCTAATGCTGCCTTTGCTAAGTTCTGGGCTGCATCATCATCTAGAACAGTTCCATCCATTACAGCCTGCCGGCAAGCATTTGAAGCTGCAATACTGTAGATTATGTCTTTCGGGTTAGTTCGTTTATCAAGTAAGTCTTTTTCTAAATCGCGTTCATTTCCTTTCCATCTTGCAGGAACTGAATAAAACTCCCATTTACCATCGCCGCAATCCTTTGATTCAAAACCTGCTTCATCTAATGACTGTTGCATTTCTTTTAAGAAGTTATCATCTGCAGCAGAAGTTGTCTGAATAGTGTAGGGAACTAAGAGCTTTTGTTTTTCACTTGAGTCTTTCATTATTTTATTAAAGATTATTCTTTCATGAGCTGCGTGCTGGTCAATAAAATAAAGTGTTTCGTTTTTTTCAATTACAATAAAAGTTCCGAGCGTTGTACCTAGAAACCTGAAATCATACTTTTGTTTTTTGTTTTCTATATAGTTTGGTTTAAAGCTTTTTATATCAAATGATTTATTGTTATCCGAAGAATTTATATTTTCAAAGTTTGAATTTGTTTTGTTTGAATTCGAAAAGAATATGCTTCTTAAGTTTGTAGTGTGATTTGCAGAATACGTTTTTCCAGGCGAGTATAAATTTTGAACCGGATTTGAATACTGTTTTGCAGTATTAACTTCGCTTTCTACATTGCTTGTGTTTCCGTAAATTTTTTCCTGAGTTATTTGGTTATCAGCTTCAACTTTTTCAGCTTCACTGACTTCATCGAATTCTTCAAGGGCTAACTGTGCCATAGAATAGTTTTTGTTTATATTATCATTGCTGTCAATTTCATTTTTTACAATTTTTTCTACAGTGTATTTTTTAAGGAAATCTTTTACACCGGAGCTTATCCCGTGATGAATTGATGAAATATCCTTTATTTTAACTTCTTTTTTTGCTGGATGAATATTAAAGTCAACTTCAGCAGGATCAATTTGAATGAAAATGCAGGCAACAGGATGTGTACCGTTTGGAAAATATCCCTGGCAGCCGTATTCAATTGCCTGAATTAGAGAATATTCTTGAATCCTTCTTCCGTTTATATATACATAAATATTTTTTCTCGATGAGCGGTTTACAGAAGGTTCACCTATAATCAATTTATAAGACCATTTTTTATCTGAAGCTTCTTTTTCAAACTCGTAGAATAAATCTTTGCTTTCAAAAATTTCCATTGACTGTACAAAGCGTTCTGTAAGAGTTTGTCCCTTTGGTAAAACCATTTTGTTTTCACCGTCAACACTGAATGTGAACTCAATATCAGGGCGGGGTAAAACTTTTTCTACAAAAGTGTTTTTGCAAAGGATTCCTTCACTTCCTGGTCTTTTTAAAAATATTCTTCTGGCAGGAAAATCTTCGAATAAGCGGGATGTTTGAACTATTGTACCTCCCGTAAGAGCTGTCTGAGTAATTTCATGATCTTCTGTTACAGAGGCATTCATCTTCCAGCCGCCACTTATAATTTCTAAGTGAGAAACTGCTGCCATAGAAGCAAGGGCTTCACCCCTGAATCCAAGTGAGGTAAGTTTCAATAAATCCTGTTCTGTTGTGATTTTGCTTGTAGCGTGAGGTCGTGCACAATTAAATAAATCTTCTTTTGTTAAACCGCAGCCGTTAGCAATTACTCTGATTTTCTCGATTCCACCGTCATAGATTTCAACATCAATTTTATCCGCACCGCTGTCTACGGCATTATCCATAAGTTCGCGGATTATGGCATTTGGTCTGTCTATTACTTCTCCTGCGGCAATTTTTCTTGCAACTTGAGCTTCCAGAGTTTTTACGGCGCGTCTTTCAATCACTTTTGTACCTGCTTTTATTTTATGAGTTTATGAGTTTATGAGTTTATGAGTTTATGAGTTTATGAGTTTCTTGTTCCGTTTAGAATTTGTTCTGTGTTAAAAAGTTCAAGGCCATTGTCACTGTATTTATTTGGTTCCTGTTCAACTTTTTTTTCACTTTCATTTTCTACAGGTTCACGCATTAAGATTTGAATTTTACCTTCAATTGTGTTCAGTTCTTCCTGCATGCCTTTTGAGAGCTTTATTCCTTCTTCAAAATTTTGCAGTGCTTCTTCAAGACTTATATCACTTCGTCTTATAGAGTTTGAAAGTTCTTCTAATCGTTTTAATTTCTGTTCAAAGTTTTCCATAGTCTTTCCTTAAATTATATTTTTTACTTCAGCTTCAATTTGTCCTGCTGAAGGCTTGATTTTAATTAAGTCCCCGCATTTTAGTTTTTTCGCATCTCTAATCACGTTTCCTTGTTCATCGGTCACCATTGCATAGCCTCTGTCAAAAATAGTCTGCGGGTTGCAGTTATCAAGAATTTGCACGAATGAATTTATTTTATCGTTTTTCTCTTTTAACAGGTTCTGCATGTTTGTAATTAAAGCTTCTTTTGCTGCTGCATATCGTATGGAAAGAGGCTGTTCTATATACCTGAATTGATTTTCCATGTTTTCTTTTGTAAATGTTTTTATATAGGCTTCACATTTTTCCAGTTTCGCTTTAATTGTGTCATAAAAAAGTTTCTGGTACTGATAAAGCATGTCATTAATCGCAACTTTTTCCTTTACTACAGTTTCAGCTGCTGCACTTGGTGTTGAAACCTTTACATCTGCCGCATAATCACATAAAGGGCAGTCAATTTCATGACCTACTGCAGAAACTATTGGAAGCTCTGAATCATAAACTGCTTTAACAACATTTTCTTCGCTGAAGGGCAGTAAATCTTCAAGACCGCCGCCACCACGACCAACAATTAAAACGTCACACATTTTATATCTGTTTGCAAGCCTGATCATTCTTTCAATTGAAGGTGCTGCTTCACTTCCTTGTACAACAGCCGGATAAATGATTACATTTACACTGTCATTTCTTCTTTTTGTAACCTGAAGAATATCTCTGATTGCTGCTCCTGTAGGACTTGTTATTATTCCAATAGTTTTTGCGAATTGAGGCAGCTTTTTTTTATGTTCTGGGGAAAAATAGCCGAGTTCATAAAGCTTTCTCTTTCTTTCCTCAATCATTTTCATTATTTTGCCGGTATCATCAATTTGTTCCATATATTTTACTACAAGCTGATAATTGCCCCGCTGAGGATATACTGAAATCTTTCCCCAAATTTGAATCATCATTCCGTCTTTAGGAATAAAGTTTGAAGCTGCTAAAGTTCCCTTAAAAAGAGCAACTGAAATCTGTGCAAAATTGTCTTTTAATGTAAAGTAGGCATGTCCTGTTGTAGAAAGCTTGTAATTTGAAACTTCACCTTTTACTATTATATTGCTAAAGGAACCTTCAAGACTTGTTCTGATAAGATTGGTAATTTGTTCTACAGTAAAAACATTGTCTTTTTCGTTAAAAGCATTATCATTTTCAAACATAAGAGTGATTGTAAACATTCACTTAAAAATAAACAATATAAATCCGATAATTAAAAAGATGAAAACTTTAAATGTTATATATGCTTGTTTTGATAATCTTTTATCCTTCGAAAATATTTTTGCTTCTCAAAGTGCTTTTGAGCGTGTTATAAATTTTTCCAGAGAATTAAATTTTATTGAAAGTTCTGTAATTTTTACAAATAAATTATGCCAGAAAAAAATAAATCTGATTCTAAAAAAAATGAATCTTGATATACAAAAAGTTATTCTGGAAGATGAAAATGAAAAAAGAGTTTTAGAATTAATCTGTAAATATTCAAACCAAACTTCATCAGAAGATATTTTATTAACCTTTGCGGATTGTCCATTTTATGATTATCAGCTTACAAATGAACTTTATGATTTACACAATAAATATAAAGCAGAATATACCTTTGCAGACGGATATCCTGAGGGCTTTGTTCCCGTTCTGTTAAATTCAGGAACAGCTTCAATCCTTTTACACAAAAATTTTTATGAAACCGAAAATAGTACAGTTCAAAATAAATTTGATTCACAATCAGTTTTTGATTTAATTAAAAAAGATATAAATGCTTACGAGATTGAATCTTTAGTTTCATCAAAGGATTACAGGTTAGAGCGCTTAAATTTCTCTGCCTCAAATAAAAGAAATACAATTGCCTGCAGAAATTTATTTGATTATGCTTTAGAAAATAAAATTAGTTTTACAGCAGAAGCTTTATCAGATGCAGCAGTAAAAAATCTCTCGGTAATCAAAACTGTTCCTGCTTATTATAATATCCAGCTTTGCCAGAATGTTGATGGAGCTTTAGTTTATTCACCTTATGTGAAAGAATTTGAAAAAAAATACGGTGTAAAGCCTTTAAGTGAAAGTAATGGTGAAAATAAAACTATGTCACTTGAAAGCTTTAAATCCTTACTGAAACAAATCAGTGATTTTTCCGGTGATGCTGTATTAAATCTTGGGTTTATGTGTGAACCTCTTCTAATCAATA
>JAEELR010000279.1 GCA_016282835.1 Treponema sp.
AGATCTGTTACTGCAGCATCAAGAAGTTTCTTATTCGTGAGAGCTTCGCCAACACCCATACTAACAACAACTTTTTTAATTGCTGGAATCTGCATTACGGATGTATAACCCATCTCTTTAAAGAGTTCTGGAGCGATTGTTTCCTTATAGACTTTCTTAAGCCGAGGTACGTAATTTTCCATTACAGTGTTTCTCCACACTTGCGGCAAACACGAAGTTTCTTGTCGCCATCAAGTTTGTAACCAATTTTTGTAGCACCGCATTTTTTACATACGATTGCTACATTCGATATATCCAGAGGAGCTTCAACTTCAGCAATACCGCCTGCATCCTGCTGGGATCTTCTCTTTATTGCTTTCTTAACAAGATTAGCACCACTAACAATAACGCGTCCTTTACCATTTTTTTCAAAAACACGAACTATTGTTCCGCGCTTACCTTTGTCTTTTCCAGCAATAATTTCTACATTGTCATCCTTACGGATCTTGAATTTCATAGCCATATTCATAGCTCCTTAAAGGACTTCCGGAGCAAGTGATACAATCTTCATATAATCCATATCACGTAACTCACGGGCAACAGGTCCAAATATACGTTTTCCTTTTGGGTTTTTATCAGCATCAACTAAAACGCAAGCGTTATCATCGAATCTGATATAAGTTCCATCAGGACGGCGATATTCTTTAGCAACTCTAACGATTACTGCCTTCTGTACTGAACCTTCTTTGATTGTAGATGTAGGAATTGCTTCCTTAACAGCTACCACAACAATATCACCAATACCAGCGTATCGGCGATGTGAACCACCAATAACCTTAATTACCTGAACAAGCTTAGCACCAGAGTTATCGGCAACAGTCAAATTTGATTGCATTTGAAGCATAGTCTATAACTCCTTAAACTTATCTAGCTCTCTCAACAATTGAGTCGAGACGCCAACACTTGTCTTTACTAATTGGGCTGCACTCAACGATTCTAACTGTGTCGCCTTCGCGAGCTTCATTATTTTCATCGTGAGCCTTACACTTCTTTGTACGTGTAACATACTTTTTGTAAAGGCGATCCATTTTCTTTGTATCAATAGAAACAACGATAGTTTTATCCATCTTGTCACTAGTGACGATACCTACGAATGAACGCTTTGCAGCCTTTTTCTGCACTTTCTGTTCTTCCACGGGTCAGCTCCTAGTTATTTGCAGCGATAGATTCAGCAGCAGCTTTTCTGAATTTCTCAAGATCCTGCTGATGAATAAGCGTATTTAAGCGAGCAATTTCTCGTCTTACTGTGCGCTTCTGCATCGGATTTTCTACATGGCCCATAACCGCTTGAAAACGGATGTCCATATACTGTTTCTTAAGTTCATTGCGCTTTGCAACAAGTTCGTCATAAGAAAGTTCTTTATCTGATTTTTTCTTAGAATTAGCCATTTCTTACTCCTTACTCTACTGTTGGGCGGAATGCCACTTTTGTCTTTATAGGTAATTTGCTTGCAGCAAGGTGCATAGCTCTTTCAGCTAATTTTTTATCTACACCACCAACTTCAAACAAAACCATACCAGGTTTAATTACTGCAGCCCAGAATTCAGGAGCTCCCTTTCCCTTACCCATACGAGTATCTGCTGGCTTCTTTGAAACCGGCTTGTCTGGGAAAATACGAGTCCACATCTGTCCCTGACGATTTATACAACGGTTGATTGCAACACGAGCAGCTTCAATGTGTTTAGCACTTAACCAAACCGGCTCCATTGCAACTAATGCTATTTCACCAAAGTCAACGTGATTGTCTCTGGTAGCATTACCTGTTGGTCTTCCTCTCTGAACCTTACGGTGAGCAACTCTTTTAGGACTAAGCATTTTCTACTTTTCCTCCCTCTGCTTTTGGTGCACGGGTTGATTTGCGATCACCATTTGAACGACGTGGCTTTTTAACGATATCGCCTGCATCATCCTTCTGTTCATGACCATAATTCATACCATTGTAAACCCATACTTTAATACCGATTTTTCCATATGTAGTTAAAGCTTCATATGTACCGTAATCAATATCAGCACGAAGTGTATGAAGTGGAACACGTCCCTCTTTGTGTTCTTCTGAACGAGTCATATCTGCTCCGCCAAGACGACCAGAGATACGGATTTTAATACCCTGAGCTCCGCCCTTCATAGCACTTGCAGAAGACTGTTTTAAAGCCTTTCTGAAGGAACCTCTTCCAGCAAGTTGTCTTCCAATGTTCTGAGCAATAAGAGAAGCATTGATTTCAGCTCTTTTTACTTCTTTTATTTTGATCTGAACTTTTTTAGTCAACTGCTTTTGAATATCTGCACTTATTTTTTCAATAGTTGCACCCTTAACACCAATAATCACTCCAGGGCGTGCTGTGTGAATAACAATTGTTACACGCTGTGGATGACGTACAATTTCAATTTCAGCAATATCTGCGTTTTTGCAATCTGGAAGATCTGCTACTAACTTTCTGATTTTCATATCTTCAAGGAAGTAATCAGCATAATCTCTAGAGTCTGCATACCAGCGAGACTGCCATGTTTTGTTTACACCAAGGCGTAAACCAATAGGATTAACTTTCTGACCCATCTTATTTTCCCGCCTTTTCGTCTACGATAACTGTAATATGACACATACGTTTTAAAAGTTGATCTGCACGACCACGTCCGCGGAACCAGATTCTTCTGAGTCTAGGACCTTCATCGATTCTAATCTCTTTTACGTACAACATATCTTCATCAAGTTTCTTGTTTAGATTCAATGCATTTGCAACTGCAGATTTTAATGTACCACGAATTAACTCTGCACCTTTCTGTGGCATCACTTCAAGAATTGCCAATGCCTCTGAACAAGGCTTTGATTTTATAACATTAGCTACAGGACGAACTTTTGTAGGTGATGCAAAAAGAAACTTAGTTGTGGCAACATAACCATTTTTATCAGCCATAATATCCACCCCTAGTTAGATTTAGCAGCTTTATCGCCACCATGACCCTTGAATGTACGTGTACTAGCAAATTCACCAAGTTTATGACCAACAAGGTTTTCTGTTACATACACAGGAATCCAAGACTTTCCGTTATGAACTGAAATAGTATTTCCTACCATATCAGGTATAATTGTTGAACAGCGAGAATAAGTTTTAATTATTTTCTTATCTGCTGCTGATGCTTTGTTCATTTCTTTAACCTTTTTGTAAAGTGAATCCTCTACAAATGGTCCTTTTTTAACCGATCTTGACACGATTATCTCCTACTCTACTTCTTGCGTCGACTAATGATAAATCGATCAGAAGTCTTTCTCTTGTTTCTAGTCTTATAACCACGACAAGGCTGTCCCCAAGGAGTAACTGGTAAATGACCTTTACCTGCACCTTCACCACCACCAAGTGGGTGATCAACAGGGTTCATTGCCATACCACGAACTGTAGGTCGGATACCACGCCATCTGTTACGACCAGCTTTACCCAACTTTGTGTTCATTCGATCTTCATTACCAACAATACCAATTGTTGCATAGCACTTTCCGTTTACACGGCGAAGTTCTCCAGAAGGTAATTTGATTGTTACATATTCACCTTCTTTTGCTGCAACAAGAGCACCAGCACCAGCAGAGCGAACTAACTGTCCACCGCGTCCTAAAGTAAGCTCAATATTATGAACTGTAAATCCAACTGGAATTGCTTCCAATGGCAATGCATTTCCAACAGTAGGAGTTGCATTTTCTCCAGAAGAGATTTTCTGACCAACAGTCAATCCTTTTGGAGCGATAATATAGCGTTTTTCTCCATCTGCATAAGCAATCAATGCAATGTCTGCACTGCGGAATGGATCATACTCTATAGTTTTTACAGTTCCTGGAATACCGTGTTTGTCTCTCTTAAAGTCAATTTCACGATACTTTCTCTTATGACCACCACCCTGATGACGTACAGAAATACGTCCTCCAGCTCCACGGCCACTTTGACTATGACGACCTGAAGTTAAACTTTTCTCGGGCTTATCGGCAGTTAACTGTTCACGTACAAGGTCAACACGACCACGTGTACCTTTTGAATAAGGTTTATATATCTTAAGAGCCATATGGTTCCCCTTCTCTTTTACTTAAAGGCTCAAGCGCCTTCAAATACCTTAATTGATTCGCCAGGAGCAAGTTTAACAATAGCTTTCTTGTAGCTGGCAGTTCGTCCAGGTCTTCCTCTAAGTCTTTTGATTTTTCCCTGAACATTAATAGTTGTACAATCTGCAACTTTTACGTTAAAGAGCTTTCTAACAGCTTCCTTAATCTGAATTTTTGTAGCTTCCGGAGCAACGATAAATGTATATTTATTCTGTTCTCTTAAAGCAGTTGCTTTTTCTGAAAGTACTGGCTTAATAATTACATCTTCAAAATTCATTATTCAGCCTCCTTTGAATCAGCATAAAATTCTGAAAGTTTTGTTGCAGCAGTCTCGAGCATAATAACTTTTCTTCCGTAGAAAAGATCATGTGCACGAAGACGATTATACGAAAGGAAAGAAACGTTTGGTAAATTCTTACCAGCACGCTTAATAAGGCTGTCATCATCCTTCAAGAGGATAACTGTTCTTTCATCTTTAGTGAAATTCTTAAGAATTTTTACTAAATCTTTTGTCTTACCACTTTCGATTGTAAAATCTTCTACAACTGTAAGTCTGTCACTTTGAGCCTGTAAACTCAAAATTGATTTCATTGCAAGGCGTTTTGCCTTCTTTGGAATTGCATAACTGTAATCTCTTGGTTTAGGTCCAAAAATTGTACCGCCACCAACCATAATAGGTGACTTTTTATCACCTCTACGTGCATTACCAGTTCCCTTCTGCTTAAAAGGCTTAGCATTAGAGCCATGAACCTCAGAACGAGTTTTTGTACATGCAGTTCCAACTCTTTTATTTGCTAATTCATTTGTTATGGCATAATAGATAACGTCTTCATTTACAGGAAGTCCGAAAACTTTATCATCAAGATTAATTGTCCTGAGTTCTTTGCCATCGATTGAATAGACTTTCTTTTCCATACTATTCCCCGACCTTATTTCTTAACTGCAGCCTTAACGATAAGAGTGCAATCTTTCACTCCAGGAACAGCACCACGAACCATCAAAACCTTTAACTCAGGGTCTACTTTAACAACCTTGAGATTTTGTACTGTAACACGTTCAAAGCCCATATGACCAGGCATCTTAACATTTTTAAGACAGTGTCCTGGAGTTGTACTGCAACCGGTACCACCAGCTTCGCGATGGAATTTCGAACCGTGAGTTGCACGTCCACCATGGAAGCCCCATCTTTTCATTACACCCTGGAAACCTTTACCTTTTGAGGTAGCAGTTACATCGATGTAACCAACTTTTTCAAACATTTCAACACCAAGCTGTTCACCGATTTTAACATCAACATCAAAATCTCTGAATTCTTTTAGATGACGCTTTGGTTTAATGTCTTCTGGAAACTGCTTTGCGTAAACTTTCTTTACTTTGTTCTCTTTTAGTTCATCTAAACCAAGAACAACTGCGTTATAGCCGCACTTTTCCTCTGTTTTTGTAGCAACAACTGTATTTGGTTCTACATGGATCACGGTTACTGGTGTCAGGATTCCGTTTTCATCAAATACCTGTGTCATTCCTACTTTCTTTGCAATCAGACCTTTCATCTGAATCTCCTATTTAGAACAAATTGTTCTCTATTCGGTCGCCATTCCCGATCCAAGGGAACCGTTACCGTTTAATTTACAGTAATTTGAAACCCTTAAAAAACACTTTGAGCAACACCCAAAATGTTTCTCTTAATTACTGTTTAATTTCTACATCAACTCCAGCTGGGAGTTCTAGTTTCATTAATGAATCCATAACTTCTGAGCTTGGTTCAAATATATCAATAAGGCGCTTGTGAGTTCTCATTTCAAACTGTTCACGTGATTTCTTATTAACAAAAGGTGAACGAAGAACTGTAATTTTATTAATTCTTGTAGGTAAAGGAATTGGTCCTGATACCTTTGCACCTGCTTTCTGAACCTGCTGAACAATATCCTTTGCACTCTGATCGATTAATGCAACATCAAATGCTCGAAGTCTAACTCGAATTTTACCATTTGCCATGATTTACTCCTAAAAGAGCAGGACTTTATAGTCCCACTCTCTCATCAAAAACTATTCGATAATCTTTGTTACCTGTCCAGAAGCGATAGTTCTACCACCTTCACGGATTGCAAGTTTAAGACCTTCATCCATAGCAATTGGGTGAATAAGTTCACCAATAATCTTTACATTGTCACCTGGTTTAACCATGTCTGTTCCAGCTTCCAATTCAACTGTACCAGTGATATCAGTTGTTCTGAAGTAGAACTGTGGGCGATATCCTGTAAAGAATGGGCTGTGGCGTCCACCTTCTTCTTTTGAAAGAACATAGAGCTGAGCTTCGAACTTTGTGTGTGGATTGATTGATTTTGGAGCTGCCAAAACCTGACCACGGATAACATCTTTCTTTTCAACACCACGGAGGAGGATACCAGCGTTATCACCAGCCATACCTTCGTTTAATGTTTTGTTGAACATTTCGATACCTGTTACAGTAGAAGCCTGTGTTGGACGGATACCTACTAATTCAACAGCGTCACCCATGTGGATAACACCACGTTCGATACGTCCAGTAACTACAGTACCACGTCCTGTAATTGTGAAGATATCTTCAATTGGCATTAAGAATGGTTTCTGATCATCACGGATTGGATCATCGAACCATGTATCCATAGCTGCCAAGAGCTCTTCAATACATTTTGTATTTTCTGGATTATCTGATTCGTTGAGAGCTTTGAATGCAGAACCCTTGATAATTGGTGTTTCTGCAGCAAAACCGTAACCAACGAGAGTATCCTGAACTTCTGCTTCAACAAGTTCAACAAGTTCTGGATCATCAACAAGGTCGATTTTGTTTAAGAATACGATAATCTTTGGTACACCTACCTGACGAGCGAGCAAGAGGTGTTCTTTTGTCTGAGGCATAACTGAGTCTGGACCAGAAACTACGAGGATAGCTCCATCCATCTGAGCTGCACCAGTGATCATGTTTTTGATATAGTCAGCGTGTCCAGGACAGTCAATGTGTGCATAGTGTCTTTTATCTGACTGATATTCAAGGTGACGTGAGTTAATTGTAATACCACGTGCTTTTTCTTCTGGAGCATTATCAATTTCATCATACTTTAACAATTTGTCGCCGTATTTCTTAGCGCAGTATGCAGTGATAGCTGCAGACAATGTAGTCTTACCATGGTCAACGTGACCGATAGTTCCAACGTTCATGTGAGGTTTAGATCGATTGAACTCTTCCTTAGCCATGATTCATCTTTCTCCTTAATCTCAGTTATTTTTCCCTTACTGAGACTATATAAAATATTTTATGTGCTGCACTTTAAGCCAGAAAACTTCACTCCTAAAAGGTTTATGAAATTTTCGCATACACACTTTACCAAATTTAAGACAAGAGATTTTTAGAAATAAGAATAAACCTTTTCTGTTTCATCTATTCAAAACAAACGGTCTTTATCCACCTAACATCATCTTGTCGGACAACTGGTTTGGCATACAGGACCTTATATTTTCAGCTTACATTGCGTAAACTTAAGTTAGAAAATCCTGATTTACTGTAAAACCGAACTTATCAACGATAACTTCTACAGCAACAGGTGTAAAAATCTGAAAAGAATCCAGGAAATGATTCTTAACTTTACGACTTTCACCAGACAATTTCCCGATTGTCCGTCTAACTTATTCAAAGAACCTATGCTGCATTTAAATTACAGCAAATTCTCCACCTATGGAGTATGCAAGTTTTGAAAATATATACTTTTTGAAAAATAGTTTCAAGTACTTTTTTACTGATTCTATAAAATTTTTTTACAAACTCAAGGTACCTGCCATCCTCGCATAAGGATAAAAGGATAAATGGTAGACAAAAAAATATCTTAAAATTTTTTTAATTTTTTTTTACCATTTTTAAATTTGTGTGGTAAAATAGAAATTACTATCTCAAGATTTATGGAGATTTTTTATGAAGAGAAATTTTTCAATAGGAATTAAAATTGCAATTGGAATGTCGGCTACAATTTTTGCTTTGTTAATTATAGTTTCCACAATTGTTACAAAGGTTGTTGGCCATTACAATGAAGTGCAATATGAAGACCGCATGAATGAAGTAGTAACTTTAATGGACAACGGTATTGGAGAGTATTTCACAAATCTTTCAAGCACAATCAATTTTATTACACGACAAGATC
Organism: Treponema sp.; assembly: GCA_016282835.1. Taxonomy (GTDB): domain Bacteria; phylum Spirochaetota; class Spirochaetia; order Treponematales; family Treponemataceae; genus Treponema_D. The sequence goes on from JAEELR010000279.1 coordinate 8,297, forward strand.
TTATAACAAGATACGATGATTCAATCACATCATACAAAAACCTTTCTGATCCGAGTGGAAAAATCAAAATGGATCCAAATAAAATGGGCAAATACGAAAGAAGTTTATATGATATGTTTGGAGAATATGTAAATGGATTTGCCAGCATAGAAGAGCTTTGTATCGGTCTTGAATCTGCAGGAAATTACATGCAGTATCCGGCTTCTGACAGAAAGAATAATTATGATGCTTCTATCCGTTCCTGGTATACAAGTGCTAAAGCTAAAAATGGTGAAATTGATATTTCTGATGCATACCAGAGTTCAAACGGACTTTCTTCTATATTAGTGTCTCAGGCATTCTATTATCCTTCAGGAGAATTCAAAGGTGTTGTTACAATGACTTGTGGACTCGGCTACTTTAAGACCTTATGTGATGATGTTAAGAAAGGTTCTCAGGAAGCAGGTGATATTGTTATAGTTGATAAAAACGGCTCAATTCTTTTCGACCAGTTCCAGCATGGAAATGAATTTACACTTGCACAGGATTCAGAAATATATAAAGACTTTTATGCATACCATAAAGAAGTTCAGCTTACTAAAAAAATCAATGGCGTAAAATATGATATCCGCACATATTCTTCTAAGAACAGTTTTGTACCTTTAGACTACATTGTAATTACACCATACAGTTTATTTAACAAAACAAATAATAACATCAATAAAGCAATGACCGTTATTGCAATCATTTCATTTGTTTTCTCTATCATAATTTCAATGCTTATCAGTTTAACAATCACAAAGCCTTTACAAAAAACAGTAAATTTCCTGAAAAACATTTCTGAAGGTGACGGAGATTTGACACAAAGACTCCCGATTAAAGGCAACGATGAAACTACACAGATGAGCAAGTACTTTAACCAGACATTTGAAAAAATCGGCTCTTCAATTTCTACTGTAATCACAGAATCTGATAAAATGAATGAAATTGCTGATGACTTAACCGACAGCGTTTCAGAGACAGCAAGTGCCATAAACCAGATTGATTCGAACATCATGAGCATAAAAAATGAAATTGTAAACCAGGCAGCCGGAGTCGAAGAAACTTCTGTTACAATGAATCAAATTCTTGAAAACATAAACATCCTTAATAAGAACATTGAATTACAAGGACAAAGTGTTTCGCAGTCATCTAATGCGATTGAAGAAATGGTAGCAAACATTAAGTCTGTAACAGAAATATTAAGAAAGAACAGAACTTCAGTAAATGAACTTTCTACTTCTGCTGATGTCGGACGAAAAGTAATTGTTGATAACGTAAATCTCATTAAACAAATTTCAGAAGGTTCAAAAGGATTGATTGAAGCGAGCCGTATCATTCAAAACATTGCGAGCCAGACAAACCTTCTTGCTATGAATGCAGCCATTGAAGCAGCTCACGCAGGTGAAGCCGGAAAAGGATTCTCTGTTGTTGCCGATGAAATCAGAAAACTTGCAGAAACTTCTGGAAATCAGGGTAAGACAATCGGTAACGTTTTGCATGACTTAAATGAATTAATTCTCAAAGTAACTGATTCATCTACAAACATTCAGAACAAATTTGATGCAATTTATGAAAACACACAGATTGTAAGCCAACAGGAAAGTGTAATTTCAAATGCCATGGAAGAACAAATTACAAAGAGCCAGCAAATTCTTTCTGCTACACAGGAGATTACAAAAATTACTGATGAAGTAAAGAACGGCTCAATTGTAATGGAACACGGTGTTAAAGAAATTACTATTGAAATGCAGAAGCTTTCAAATATCACAAGCGAAATTAATGGTGGTATGGGTGAAATGTCACAAAGCGTAACAGAAATAAACTCTGCTGTTCATATTATCAATAATAAGACTAAGGAAAATCAAAGCTCTATAAAAGAGATCACACAGAAGATTAACTTATTCAAGGTTTGATCTTAGTGAACTGACACATTAACCCGTACGGCAAAAAAAAAGCCCCTGTTTGAAATACAGAATATTCCAAGCAGGGGCTTTTCTTATTGAATGAAGAAAACTACCAGCGATAATGTGCGAAAGCTTTGTTTGCTTCTGCCATTTTGTGTGTATCTTCCTTCTTCTTATATGCTGAACCAGTATTATTGAATGCATCAAATAATTCAGCTGCTAAAGTTTCAGGCATACCATGACCTGATCTTGAGCGAGCGGCATTAATCATCCATCTCATTGCAAGAGCTTCACGACGACTTTCGCGAATTTCAATAGGTACCTGATATGTTGCACCACCAACACGGCGGCTCTTAACTTCTACAACAGGTTTAACATTATCCAATGCTTTTAAGAATACTTCCAATGGATCTTTGTCAGTTTTTTCTTTGAGCTTATCTAATGCTTCATAAACAATTCTCTGACATGTCTGTTTTTTTCCGTCTAACATCATGCGAGTTACAAATTTTGTAATTACGATGCTATTGTATTTTCCGTCTGGCATAACTGGACGTTCAATTGATTTCTTATGTCTTCCCATAGTTTTCCTCTCCTAAAATTATGCCTTTGGCTTTTTAGCACCATACTTAGAACGTGCTCTCTTTCTTCCATCAACACCAAGTGTATCTTTTGTACCACGAATAATATGATAGCGTACACCAGGTAAATCCTTTACACGTCCACCACGAACTAATACTACTGAGTGTTCCTGCAAGTTATGTCCAATTCCTGGAATATATGCAGTAACTTCAATTCCATTACTTAAGCGAACACGAGCAATCTTTCTTAATGCTGAGTTTGGCTTTTTAGGTGTCATAGTCATTACACGTGTACAAACACCACGTTTCTGCGGACAAGACTGAAGTGCGGGAGCTTTAGTTCTGTTTGCAGATGTCTGACGACCCTTACGAATTAACTGATTTATTGTAGGCATCGGCCTTTTCTCCTATTTTTTTCCCCATCAGCACCTGGGTAAATTTAAAAACAAATTAAAACAATAAGTTCAAATATTTTATCGAATTCGAATAGATGTGGTCAATACACACTTTTCGAATTCGAATAAAATTTATTTTTTAATCTTCATCTGAAGTTTCAACAGCAGGCATTACAACTTCAGGTTCCTGAGTTTCTTCCTGTTCTTGAATTCTTCTTGCTTCAAGAATTTCTTCCATCTTAGCATCAAGGTCTGAAGACGATTCATCATACAACTTAATTTTATGATACTGTCTCATACCTGTTCCTGCAGGAATCATATGTCCAATTACAACATTTTCCTTTAAGCCGTGTAAGTGGTCTATAGAACCTGCAATAGCTGCATTTGTAAGAACTCTTGTTGTTTCCTGGAATGAAGCTGCAGAAATAAATGAATCTGTTGCAAGAGCAGCTTTTGTAATTCCCTGGAACATTGGGCGTGCAATAGCCGGCTGTCCACCTTCTGCAACAACACGCTCATTTTCTTCGTGGAATGAATACTTGTCAACTTGCTGACCGTAAATGAACTTTGTATCACCTACAGCAACAATTTCAACTTTTCTAAGCATCTGACGAATAATTGTACCAATGTGTTTATCGTTAATATCTACGCTCTGAGCGCGATAAACTGACTGGATTTCATCCATCAAGAAGTTCTGAAGAGCGTCTTCACCAAGTACAGTAAGTACATCGTGTGCATCGATTGAACCGTCTGTGAGTTTTTCTCCGGCTTCAACCTGGTCTCCATCACGAACAAGCAGGCGCTTTGTAAGAGGAACTAAATGATTAAACTGCTTACCGTATTCATCTGTAACAATAACAGTTCTCTTGCCTTTTACAATCTTTCCGAAACTTACTACACCAGTAATCTGTGAAATTACTGCTGGTTCTTTTGGTTTTCTTGCTTCGAACAATTCTGATACACGAGGCAAACCGAGAGTAATATCGTTTGCTTTTGTAGCAGCTTTTGCAAGTTTAGCAAGGATAAAGCCTGCACTAACCTGCTGTTTGTCTTCTACAAGTAAGATTGCTCCTGCAGGAAGGTGATAACTCTGTAATTCGTTACCGTCAACATCAGAAATTCTAATCTTTGGCTCTTTAACATCGAGGTGCAAATCAGTAATTCTTCTTTCAACAGCACGAGTCTGAATATCAGTTTTTTCTTCAAGAGTTACACCAGGGATAATATCTTCAAAGTGAACATAACCAGAAACTTCTGCAATAATTGGTTCGTTAATCTGATCAAATTCTGCGATTGGGATATTAGCATCTACAGTGCAGTCACCCTTTACATAATCAGCATAAACTTTTGAACCGTTAGAAATTTCAAGCTTTTGGTTATTACCTGTAAGATAGATGTAATTACCGCTGATTAAAATTCTACCTGTATCTGAAGCGAGAATTTCTTTGTTACCCTGCTTCATTATTGGATTATCTTTTCTAACACGAGAACCGTTAGCAACAAGAATTTCATCCTTTGCGCTGAACTGATACTTGCTGAAAAGTTTTGTTATATTCATAAAGCCTTTACGGGTAAACAGCCAGCTTCCGTCTTTGTTTTCAACGTGTGGTCCGTATACTTTTTCAATATAAACCGGATACTTCATTACAATGTGGTTATCGTCTGTTTTTGTTTCTGCCGCACCACCAGTATGGAATGTACGAAGTGTAAGCTGTGTACCTGGCTGACCGATTGACTGAGCAGCGATTGTTCCAACAGCTTCACCAATTTCAACAACCTTATTTCTAGCAAGGTCTTTTCCGTAACACTTTACACAAATTCCGTGTTTACTTTCACAGGTCAATACTGTTCTAAGTTTAACTTTTTCAACACCGGCACTATCAATTTTCTTTGCAAGAGCTTCATCGATGTACTGGTTAACATTTGCAATCAATTCGCCTGAAACAGGATCAAGTACGCGTTCGATTGTATAGTGTCCGACAATTCTGTCTGCTAAAGGAACTTTTACAATATCGCCTTCTTTAATTGCTGTGTAATCAATACCGTTGATTGTTCCACAGTCATCCTGATTAATTACAACATCCTGAGCAACATCAACAAGACGACGGGTCATGTAACCTGCATCGGCTGTCTTTAACGCTGTATCTGAAAGACCTTTGCGGGCACCGTTTGTAGAAATAAAGAATTCGATAACCGAAAGTCCTTCCTTGAAGTTTGAACGAATCGGGAGTTCGATAATGTCTCCGTTAGGCTTCTGCATCAAACCACGCATTGCAGCCAGCTGAGAAATCTGTTTCTTAGAACCACGGGCACCAGAAGTAGCCATCATATAGATTGTGTTGAAACCATTCTTGTGTTTAGCAAGCTTGTCCATCATCAAATCTGTAAGTTCATCGTTTGTCTTACCCCAAATTCTTGTAACTGTATCATAGCGTTCAAGAGGGCTTATTTTACCTTTTGACCAGTTGTCTACAATTACTTCTACTTCTTTATTTGCTTTATCAACCATTTCTTTCTTTTCTTCTGGAACAAGAATATCGTCCATAGAAAGTGTTGCACCGTAGAAAGTAGCATTCTTATAACCTGTAGCTTTAATAGCATCAAGCATTTGAATTGTTAACCAAGCGCGGTCTGTTGCATAAAGACTTATAATGAGTTTCTTAAGCTTTGTATTTTCAATTGGTGTTTCACGATTATAAACTTTGTTGATTTCTTTAAGAAGAAGTGCATCTTCCATAATTGAATCAATAGTCTGTGCATCGAGTTTTTCAAATTGATATTTTGCTTCAATAAGTTCTTTAACTTTTTTGTCTGAAGTCTGCTGATTGTGATAAACGCTTTCAATCATCTTCTTAAGTTTTTTATCACCCATAAGATCATTGTAATAATCAACTTCTTCCGGCATAGCTTCATTAAATGCAAGACGACCTGCAGAAGTAAGCAAGTATTTTCCATCTGGATCCGGGTCGTTGTTAATACACTTATTGATTATGTTCTTATGAATCTTGATTTCAGCCTGCCATTCAATTGCACCAGTAGTAGCAGCAAGACGAACTTCATCTGCTGAACTGAATAATTTACCTGTTCCCTTTGCATTTGGTTTAATTGATGTCATATAGTAGATACCAAGAACCATATCCTGAGAAGGAGCAACAATTGTGTTTCCGTTTGCAGGGTCAAGTAAATTTCTTGCAGAAAGCATCAATGTCCAGCATTCCATCTGTGCAGCCTGTGTAAGAGGAACGTGAATAGCCATCTGGTCACCGTCGAAGTCGGCGTTGAAAGCTTTACATGCGAGCGGGTGAAGTTTAAGTGCTTTTCCAGGAACTAAAACTGGTTCAAATGCCTGAATACCAAGTCTGTGTAATGTAGGAGCACGGTTTAACATAACTGGATGTTCGCGTACAACTTCATCAAGAACCTGGAATACTTCTGGAGCTTCTGATTCAACTAAAGTTTTTGCTCTCTTAAGGCTTCCGACAATCTGCTTGTTCATGAGCTTTTTCATAATGAATGGCTTGAACAATTCGAGTGCCATTTTTTCTGGAAGACCACACTGCCACAGTTTAAGCTCTGGTCCTACAACGATTACAGAACGTCCGGAATAGTCTACACGCTTACCGAGAAGGTTCTGGCGGAAACGTCCCTGCTTACCTTTAAGCATATCGCTTATAGATTTCAATGGGCGGCTTGATGCACCTTTTACAACGCGGTTCTTACGCTTTGTATTGTCAAATAATGCATCTACAGCTTCCTGTAACATTCTCTTTTCGTTACGGATAATAATATCAGGAGCAGCGAGGCTCTGAAGTCTCTTAAGACGATTGTTTCTGTTGATAACTCTTCTATAGAGATCGTTTAAGTCAGATGTAGCAAATCTACCGCCATCAAGCTGAACCATAGGTCTTAAATCAGGCGGAATAACTGGAATTACATCAAGGATCATCCATGAAGCTTTATTATCTGAAGTGCGGAAATTTTCTACAATTTCAATTCTTTTCAAAAGACGCTTATCACTCTTGGCACCTTTTTCAATCATCTTTGCCCTTAATTCTGCAGACAAAGCATCAAGATCGAGGTTATCAAGAAGTGTTTTAATAGCTTCTGCACCCATACCTGCAGAGAATGCATCACCATATCTTTCGCGAGCTTCTAAGTATTCATCTTCTGTAAGCAAGTCGTTTTTCTTTAAGTCAGTCTCACCCGGATCAATTACGATATACTTTTCATAGTAAAGAACTGATCTTAATGAAGCTACCTGAAGGTCAAGAAGGTATCCCATTCTACTTGGAACAGAATGATAGTACCAGATGTGACTTACAGGAGCTGCGAGTTCAATATGACCTGTGCGTTCACGGCGAACCTTAAAGTGAGTAACTTCAACTCCGCAGCGATCACAAATTACACCCTTGTAACGAATGCTCTTGAATTTACCACAATAACATTCCCACTCTTTTGTAGTACCAAAAATTCTTTCGCAGAAAAGACCATCCCTCTCCGGGCGTAAAGTTCTATAGTTAATAGTTTCTGGCTTTTTAACTTCACCATATGACCATGAACGGATATTGTCTGGCGAAGCAATTTTAAGCTTTATACTTGCAAAGTCCTGAATATCACGCATTCTCACTCTCCTTATCAAAACCTGAACTTGCCTTATCGATTAATTCCTGGTCACGTTCAGTAAGGGCAATTTGTTTATCCTTATCATCATAAATAGTTAAATCTAATGCTAAGCCTCTAAGTTCCTGTACCATAACGTTAAATGATTCTGGAACACCAATTGGAGCACTAGGATCACCTTTAACGATTGATTCATAAACCTTAGAACGACCGTTCATATCATCAGACTTAATTGTCATCATTTCCTGTAATGTGTTTGCAGCACCGTATGCTTCAAGTGCCCATACTTCCATTTCTCCAAGACGCTGACCACCAAACTGAGCTTTACCACCCAAAGGCTGCTGTGTAACGAGAGAATATGGACCTGTAGAACGAGCGTGCATTTTATCATCTACAAGGTGATGTAACTTCATAAAGTAAATTACACCAACAAAAATCGGGTTAACAAATGTTTCACCAGTAAATCCATCATGTACCATCTGGCGGCAATCTGGACTTAAACCTGCTTCTACAAGCTTTTCTGCAATCTGTTCCTGGCTAGGAGTCTGGAATGCAGGAGAAGAGTACCATTCGTTAAGAACCATACCTGCTCTACCAAGTTCTGATTCCATAATCTGTCCGATATTCATGCGGGAAGGAACACCAAGTGGATTTAAACAAACATCAAGTGGAGTACCGTCGTCCAAGTATGGCATATCTTCTACCGGAAGGATTCTGGCAACAACACCTTTATTACCGTGTCGTCCTGCCATTTTATCACCGACAACGAGCTTTCGTTTATCAGCAATAACAACTTTTACAACTTCATCAACTCCAGGCTGAAGTTCATCGCCTTCTGATCTCTTTAAGCGCTGGATATCTACAACAACACCCTGTACGCCATGAGGAAGTCTTAATGATGAATCCCTAACTTCTTTAGCCTTTTCACCGAAGATTGAGTTCAAAAGTTTAAATTCTGGAGTAGTTTCTGTTTCGCTCTTAGGTGTAACTTTTCCTACAAGGATATCTCCTGAACGAACTTTTGCACCTACTCTGATGATACCTTCTGAGTCGAGGTTATCAAGAATCTTTTCTGAAGTGTTTGGAATATCGCGTGTAATTTTTTCAGGACCGAGTTTTGTATCACGAATTTCTGTTGAGAATTCATGGATATGCATAGAAGTATACATATCTTCTTTAACAACTCTCTGTGAAATAAGAACAGCATCCTCATAGTTGTATCCGTTCCAAGGTACGAAACCAACAAGAATGTTACGGCCTAAAGCAAGTTCTCCATTAAATGTTGCTGGTCCGTCTGCAATTACATCACCCTTCTTAACTTCTTCACCAACCTGAACTGTAGGTCTCTGGTGATTACAGGTATCACTGTTGTTTTTCTGATATTTTAAGAGTCTGTATTCGTCAACTTCACCAGATTTTCCCTGTGCAGGCTTAATCTTAATCAAGTCGCTTTCAACCCAAATAACTTTACCATCACGCTTAGCCTTAACAAGAACACCTGAATCGTAAGCAGTTTTCTGTTCCATACCAGTACCAACATGTGGTGGCTCTGGGAATACAAGAGGAACTGCCTGACGCTGCATGTTACAACCCATCAATGCACGGTTAGCATCGTCGTGTTCAAGGAATGGAACCAATGAAGCTGAAACAGAAATAACCTGACGAGGAGAAACATCCATGTACTGGATATCTTTTGGTGAACGGCTTGTATAATCTCCACGGTGACGGCAAGAAACGAAATCTGTAGGGAATGAACCGTCTTTTTTCATTCCTTCTGTAACCTGTCCAATATAGTATTTATCTTCATCCATTGGAGAAAGATATTCTACTTCATTTGTTGCTTTTCCGTTTACAACTTTTCTATATGGTTCTTCAAGGAATCCATATTCATTAATGTTTGTGAAAATAGCCAATGAAACAATCAAACCGATATTTGGTCCTTCAGGAGTTTCAATAGGACACATGCGGCCATAGTGTGTATAGTGTACGTCACGAACTTCAAAGCCTGCACGGTCACGAGAAAGACCTCCAGGTCCTAAAGCGTTAAGACGTCTCTTGTGTGTTAATTCTGAAAGTGGATTACACTGATCCATGAACTGAGAAAGCTGTGATGAACCAAAGAATTCACGGATTACAGAAACGATAGGCTTAATAGAGATTAAATCCTGAGGTTTAATTGTATCTGTCTCTTTTAAGTTCATTCTGTCTTTTGCAATTTTTTCCATGCGGGCAAAAGCAGTTTTAAATTGATTTGTTAAAAGTTCACCAACAGAACGAACACGACGGTTGCCTAAGTGGTCAATATCATCTAAAGGTTCAGCACCAATATAAACTTCAATAAGATGCTTCATTGTCTGGATGATATCTTCTTTAACGAGAGTTGTTTCTTCTGTCTGCTGAACATAATCGAATTTTTTATTCAACTTATAGCGACCTACACGACCTAAATCGTAGCGTCTGCTGCTGAAGAACATAGAAACTAAATCTTTTTCTGCAGCTTCAACTGTGATTGGTTCACCAGGCATAAGAACCTGATATACCTTAGAAAGACATTCTTCCTTTGTAGGTTCGTCAGCTGTTTCAGAGCCATCTTTTGTGAAAAGAATTTCTTCTCTTTCAAAACAGTTTACAATCATTTCACTGTCTAAAGATGGATTTTTTTCTTCACTGTCATTTGGATTTTTCTTTGCATTTAAAACGATTACATCAATCTTGCTTATTTTATTTGCAGCCAAATCGTCTAAATCGTGCGGATGAAGTTTATCACCTGCGCGGAAAAGTTTTTTCTCTTCGCCGGTTTCATCATCTTTAACGATTACTGCAGAAGCAAGGATTCTTCCTACAAGTTCTTCGCGTTTAGAAGCATTTGAAGGAACATCGATTGTTTCTGTAAGATAGAAGCAGCGGATAATTTCTTCGCGTGTAGAATAACCTAATGCACGAAGGAATATAGTACCAAGAATTTTCTTATTGCATTAGGTTATTCTACACGCGAAGAAATTAATTCTTTCTTCTGGTCAATTTCAAATTCAAGCCATGAACCACGATATGGAATGATACGGCTGGAATAAACATTTTTATCGTACTGGAAGATAACTCCAGGCGAACGGTGAATCTGA
>JAEELR010000280.1 GCA_016282835.1 Treponema sp.
AAGGCAAAGGCAGAAACTTCAAAGGCCCATCGCAAAGTTGTAAAAACTACCCTGCGGTAAAGGGAATAATCCTTGGCACCTGTTGCTTCTCCGCTTACAGTTAAAGTGCTGTTTCCTAAAGCGCCAATAATAACTACGAAAATTACTTCTACTGTAAACACCATGGAATAGATGCCGGCAGCTTTTTCATCGATTGTGTTTAAAATGCGGATAATAAAAATGTTGCCGAGATTCCACAAAAAGTCTTCCAGGGCAGTATTTACACCAAGCTTTACGGAATCAAAATAAGGCTTTAAGCGTGCGGTAAAAATTTCTTTCAGGGAAGGACCTGTAAAAAACTTGTCGCGCTTAGAAATCGTTACAAATAAAAGGTAAAGCGCACCGACATATTCTGAAATCGTTGTACCTAAAGCAGCACCGTTTATCTCCATGCGGGGAAAACCAAAGTGCCCGAAGATAAAAATATAGTCCAGCAGAATATTCAGCAGAGAGCGGATTAAACCATAGGCTACAAGAGGTTTTGTATAGTTAGAAGTCTGGAAAACCACGCCGTAACTTGCCCCGAGCCCCAGAATCAGGAAAACTGGCGAATAGATTCGCGTATAGCTTACACAATACGGCATAACGGCTTCAGAAACGCCCATCAGCTTATAAACGAAAGGCGAACAGAACATCCAGAAGAAGAATAAAAGCGCCGGTATTACGTTATGGAATTTCACAAGGGCAGCAGAATATGACTTAGCCCTGTTCAAATCGTTAGCACCAACAGCCTGACTGATTAGAATTGAAGCTCCCAGAGAAAGCGAATACACAAAAGACATAGTAGTCCATAGGGGAGTCGTCGCATTTCCTACGGCACTCATATACAGAATATCAAGCCTGCCTAAAAAGATGCGGTCTATCATCATCTGCACCTGCCCAATGATATTACTGAGCATAATAGGGATAAAAATTTTCAGCAATTTCTTTTTATACGGTGCAATTTGAATCATTGAGATACGCTCCTTTTATACAAGTCCAAACTGATTCGAGTCGTCTTTAAGCAGTGCACGGCCTGAGTTTTTACCGCCCGGGACTATCATTTGAGTACCGTATATATTAGGTTAAACTTTGAGTTTCATCAACACAGGGCTAAGGGTGATGAAAAAGCCACTCACCCTGAATACTTCGATAAACTGTCGAAACATGGTTGTTGAGCCTGTCGAAACACAGTACATCGCTGGTTTCAGCATGACAGACAGCAACTTGTCATTCCGAACTAGTTTCGGAATCTGTACGTATAGAGATGCTGAAATAAATTCAGCATGACGGAATCTCACGAATCCAGCATGACGGCATTACAAATCAATCTTTTCGAACCTGGCCTGCGAATTCCTGCATGACAAAACGGTTCCCAGTATGTACAGCATGAAGACTGTCAGCACAACATACAGCTGGTCTCTTTTATGCACGAATCCTGTTTCGCTCACAAATTCAAGGCCCGGAATATGATGTAATGCTTCAGCCAGGCCTACAACCAGCATTGCAGCTACAATAAAGGCAATAAATGGCTTTGCGAAATAATATCCTGTCTTATAAAAGCCTTGCACGAAAATCATATTGAAAAGCAGAAATACTATGAGGCAGAAAGCGATGTAGAAAAGATTGGCATTCTGGAGCGGGTTAGTGACATAAACTTCTGCGTCTTTTAAAAGTGTCATTCTGATAATCGTAAAAATCAGCATTAAAGCTATGGATATCATCTGTATAAAGCACACAAAAATGTAGCGGGCTTTAACAACATCTTTCTTTGCAATCGGGAGCAATACTGAATAGATTATATCATTTGCTTCCCGTCCGTTCTGGAATGTATAAAAGAGTCCCAGGCAGATAAAGAAGCTTCCGATAGTGATGGGGTAGCCTGGAATAAAAGTCATAAGTGAAAACGCGATAAAAATAAAGCTGAGCGGAGAAGATGAAAGCTTAATCTCTTTGCGCAGTAATTTACTAAAAGTTCCTTTTGAAACGTTATTTTCAGACATGAATTTCCTCCTTCTCGTTTGTAAGCATGTAATCATCTAAGCTCATGCCAATATCTTCAGTTTTGCCGGAAAACAGAATTGACCCGTTCTTGATATAGGTGATTGAATCTGCACATTTGTCCAGGTCCGTAGTGATGTGCGAAGAAAATAAAATGGAAATGCCCTTAGCCTTGAGCTGATTGAATATATCCAGGAGTTCTGCGCGGGAAATTGGATCCAGTCCGCTAGTAGGTTCATCCAGAATCAGCAGTTCTGCCTTATGAGAAAGTGCAAGCGAAATAGAGTATTTTACCTTCATTCCTTCAGAAAGTTGCTCCGGCGATTTGTTTTCATCAAGCTTAAAGACCTCCAGATAATGCTTCCACGCACTGTCATCCCACTGGGAGTAAAAGCTTCGTGTAATTTCTGTAATATCACGGATTTTCTTCTTCTTGTAATAGCCTGTAGAGCTTACAACATACCCGATACGCTGCTTTATGGCATCTTCATTATTTAAAAGCGGCAGGCCAAAATATTCTATGGAACCGCTGTCAGGATGCACGAGATTCAGAATCGATTTTAATGTAGTAGTTTTTCCCGCTCCGTTTCGTCCTATAAAGCCCATGATTGAACCTTTTTCCAGATTGAATGAAACATCTTTTAGAGAAAAACCAGGATATGTCTTACATAAACCGCTGATTTTTAAAACTTCCATACAAAAACACCTCCAGACCGCATAAAAATTTAAATATTATTTACAATAATTGTAACACTAAAGACCCATCTGTCAATCACCATAAGCTAAAATTTGGGGCAGTGGGAATTTAATAAAAAAAATTTTACAAACCTATTGACATAGTAGGATTATAGGTATATAAATTAGTTACCTAGTAAACAAATAGGTATACAATATTATAAACAGGAGGCATACAGTATGAAATTGTTTTTCGAAAAATTAGTCCGTGAAAATTTCCGCAACGGAGTCATGCGCCTCTGTTGTTGTCTTTCACAAAACTGGCAGTAAAGCCGTCATGCTGGCGATAGTGCCGTCATGCTGAACTTGTTTCAGCATCTATACTGAATCAATAAAGAGATCCCGAATCAAATTCTGGATGACAAAAAAAAGGAGAAAACACATATGGCAAATTATAAATTCGAAACATTACAGTTACACGTTGGACAGGAACAGGCTGACCCTGCAACAGACAGCCGCGCTGTACCAATTTATCAGACTACATCTTATGTATTCCATAATTCAAAGCATGCTGCAGACCGTTTTGGACTTGCAGATGCAGGAAACATTTACGGACGCCTTACAAACTCAACTCAAGACGTTCTAGAAAAGCGTGTTGCAGCACTTGAAGGAGGTTCTGCTGCTTTAGCAGTTGCTTCTGGGGCTGCAGCAATTTCTTACACAATCGAAGCACTGGCAGCAAACGGCGGACACATTGTTGCTCAGAAAACCATCTATGGCGGAAGTTATAATCTTCTTTCTCATACACTCCCGCAATACGGCGTTACAACAACTTTTGTAGATGCACACAACCTTGCAGAAGTAGAAGGAGCAATCAAAGAAAATACACGCGCAATCTATCTTGAAACTTTGGGAAATCCAAACTCAGATATTCCAGACCTTGATGCAATTTCTGCTATTGCACACAAACACGGACTTCCTGTTGTAGTAGATAACACTTTTGGAACTCCATATCTTATCCGTCCGTTTGAGCATGGAGCTGATATTGTAGTTCACTCTGCAACAAAGTTTCTTGGCGGTCACGGAACAACACTCGGCGGTATCATTGTAGAAAGCGGAAAATTCAACTGGAAGACAAGCGGGAAATATCCTCAGATTGCAGCTCCTAATTCAAGTTATCATGGGGTTTCTTTTTATGATGCTGTAGGACCGGCTGCATTCGTTACTTACATTCGTGCAATCCTTCTCCGCGATACAGGTGCGGCAATAAGCCCGTTCAACGCCTTCCTTCTTTTGCAGGGAATTGAAACTTTGAGCCTTAGACTTGAGCGCCATGCAGAAAACACAAAGAAGGTTGTAGAGTTTTTGAGCAGGCATCCAAAGGTAGAAAAAGTAAATCATCCTTCACTTGCAGGGCATCCGGATCATGCACTTTATGAGAAATACTTTCCTAACGGCGGTGCAAGCATTTTTACTTTCAACATCAAGGGTGGCCGCGAAGAAGCATGGAAATTTATCGATAACTTAAAGATTTTCAGTCTCCTTGCAAATGTTGCTGATGTTAAGTCACTTGTAATTCATCCGGCAAGCACAACTCACAGCCAGCTTAATGATGAAGAGCTTGCTGATCAGGGAATTGCACAGAATACAATCCGTCTTTCAATTGGTACTGAACATATTGATGATATCATCAACGACCTTGAAGCAGGATTTGGGGCAATTTAAACCGGGGTTTTTAAGGGGCAGAGTCCCTTAGGAGAGAGGGTAGCGGACAACGAAGTGTACGCGCAGGGGGAGGCTTTCCCCTCCCTTGTCAGGAGAAATTTATGGATAAAAAAGAATTAGTCTGGAATGCATTTAATAATAAACCTGTTGAAAGAGTTCCTGTTGGCTTCTGGTTTCATTATACAGAAAATGAGCTTATTTCGGCCTATGAAAAACCTGAAATGAGAGGGCAGAATATCAGCGGACACAAGCATTTTGTAAGCACTTTTAAGCCGGACTTTGTAAAGCTTATGAGTGACGGATATTTCTTTGAACAGGAAACAGCTAAGGTTCTGCGCTCGGCTAAAACGGCTGGAGACCTGGGCAGATTAAAACCTGTTGCAGCAGATGACAAATGGATTCGCGATCAGGTTTCGCTTGTAAAAGAATTGACTGAGAGCTTTGGTAATGAAGTTCTTACTTTTTACAATGTATTTGCACCGGCAACTGCATTTAAGTGGTCAATAGAAGGTGCAGATAAAAAACTTGCTCAGTTTATCAGGGAAGACAAGGATGCTGTTATCAGGGCACTCGGTGTAATTGCTTCAAACACAGAAAAGCTTGCCCGCGCTGTTATAGAAGAGGGTGGCGCAGATGGAATTTATTTGAGCACTCAGTCGATTCAGGATGTTAGTGCAGGGCCTGAATTATATGCAGAAGTTATTTCTCCATCAGAGCTTAGTGTGCTAACTGCAGCAAATTCTGCCGGAGGAAAAAATATCCTTCATGTATGCGGCTATGAGGGTGCACGTAACAATCTTTCTGTTTTCAGGAATTATCCTGCAAAGGCTGTGAATTTTGCTTCTACCGTGGAGGGAGTTTCTCTTGCAGAAGGGAAAAAACTTTTTGGTGGTAAAGCAGTAATCGGTGGTTTTGCGAATACAAGGAAGGGCCTTTTATATACCGGGACAAAAGAAGAGATTCAGGCGGAAACAAAGAGGCTCTTGAAAGATTCCGGAAAAACAGGAATTATTCTTGGTGCTGATTGTACTGTTCCGAAGGATATCAGCTTTGAGAGATTTGAATGGGTTAGGGAAGCTGCCAGATAAAAGCTCCTGAAATTAAATTATTAAGAGGTAATTGATATGAAAAAAATAATAACAGCTGTTTTAATTATTGCTTTGGCTTTAACATCTCTTTCTGCAAAGGAAAAGAAAATAAAGGCTCAGAAGGTTCGTGTAGCACACACAAACTATTATATTCCCTATGATTTTGTAAATGATAAGGGTGAATCAGATGGTTTTGAAGTTGCAGTTATGAAGGAAATAGATAAGCTTCTTCCAGAATATGAATTTGAATTCTTTCCGACATCAGATGATGATTTGCTTATTGGTGTTCTTCAGGGTAAATATGATGCAGGTACCAAGGGTGTCTGGGTAACAGAGGAACGAAAAAAGAAGTATCTCTTCCCTAAAAATCCAATTGGCGCAAGCGTTGTTGGAATTGTAATTCGAAATGCTACTGCAGATAAGATTACAGATCTCCCTTCTTTTGCACGCTATTCAGGTAAACTTGTTCCTATAGGTCCTGCCAGTGCCCAGTATGCAATTATTGATGATTACAATAAGGAACATCCGGCAGAACAGATTAAGCTGATTGCAGGTGACCAGTTTGGAGCAACAGACGGCTATATCTGGGTAAATGAAGGCCGTTACGATGCATATCTTGATATTAAGCTTTCGTTCCAGAACAATGTTCTTAAAGACGGAGCTCCTTACGGACACTTAAAGGATAAGCTTTCGTATATAACTTACAAGGGCATTCCAACCTGGCCGCTTTTTAACAGAAAACAGCAGAAATTTGCAGATGCTTATGATGAAGCCTATGCAAAGCTTAAGGCTGATGGTACTATCTCAAAGCTTGCAATTCAGTACTTTGGCGAAGACATTTCGGCCCTGCTGAACAATTAAGCAGTCAGTCAGCCTGATGAAATTTTATAAGGGGAGCAGTTATGGACAGACCTTTTTATCCGGCCAGAATATTTGAGACAATCCCTGTATTGCTCCCTTATCTTCTGGTTACTTTTGAAATCCTTATAGGCGTTGTTATTGTAGGCGTTGGAATTGGTTTTCTTTTAGCCGGAGGAATGCTTTCAAAGCATAAATGGAAGAACCGTGTTGCGGGATTCATTATCAATGCGTTCCGCTGTACACCGTCAATCGTAATGCTGTTTGTTGTATTCTATGGCCTGCCAAATCTGTTCTGGGCTTTATTCAAGGTTGATATAAATGGCTGGTCAAAAGTCTTTTATGTAATTACGGCTCTGGGACTTCTTTTTAGTGCCAGTGCTGCCGAAATAATGCGCTCCAGTTATCTTGCAGTTCCTGCAGGACAGAGAGAAGCAGCCCTTACAAGCGGCCTTACAGAAGCAGAAGCTTTCAGACGAATCACTTTACCACAGGCTTTTGTAATTTCAATTCCAAACCTTGGAAACAGTTTTATAGTTCTTCTAAAGGAAGGTTCACTTGCTTTTACTATAGGCCTTGTAGATGTAATGGGAAAAGGAAACCTTATTATCAGTTTAAACTATGGTGCCTATGCTATAGAAACTTATATGGCCCTGGCAATTATTTACTGGTCCCTTACAATTTTACTTGAACAGCTTTTTAAGAAAATAGAAAAGCATTATTCAAAAGGCAGAAAATCTTTGTAGCGGGGGAACTCTATGTTTGATACAGAATTTTTAATTAAGACCTTCATTAAACTTTGGGCAGCAGTTCCTGCAACACTTTTGATTACAGTTGTTTCTCTTTTGTTTGGCAGTATATTAGGCTTTCTGATTGCTCTGGCACGGCTTCATAAAATTAAGGTATTAAATCAAATATGTGCAGTATATGTTTCTTTTATTCGGGGAACTCCAGTTGTGCTTCAAATACTGGTTGTGTACTCCCTGCTGCCGTCAGCACTTAATGCCTGGTTTAAAAGCATAGGGAGCAGCATAGATGTGTTTTCCCTGAATCCGATTATTTATGCTTACTTTGTGTTTTCGCTTAGTACAGCTGCAGGACTTTCAGAAGTATTCCGTTCTGCTTTGCTTACAATTAACCGCGGGCAGCTTGAAGCGGGGTATACCTGCGGGCTAACTTACTGGCAGACTTTCAGAAGGATAATTATTCCACAGGCACTCACGGCTGCACTTCCAAATCTATGTACTGCGACTGTGAATCTGATAAAGAATACATCACTTGCTTTTATGATGACTGTTAAGGATATTACTGCAGTTGCAAAAATAGAAGCTTCGTTCGGCTATAACTATATAGAATCTTATCTTGATATTTTTGTGATTTATATAATCATCTGTACGGTTGTTCAGAAGTTGTTCAAGCTTTGGGAGAAATCAGCTTCACGCTATAAAACGGAAAAAAATGGAACTTCTGGCCTTATAAAAGCTTCTGTGTCGGAGGAAAAGGAATATGCTTAAAATAACTAACGTTCGTAAGTCTTTTAATAAAAATGAAATCCTTAAAGGTGTTGATTTAACAGTAGAAAAGGGTGATGTAGTTGTTATTCTTGGACCTTCCGGTTCCGGTAAAACTACGCTTTTGAGAATTCTTGATTTCCTTGAAACAGCAGATTCCGGTGAACTTGAATTTGATGAAATAAAAACTCCATTTGTCCATGCAAATAAAAAAACAATTTTAAATGTAAGGCGAAAGACAGGTTTTGTTTATCAGAATTATAATCTGTTTGCAAATAAAACTGCCCTGGAAAATGTAATGGAGGGACTTGTTACTGCACGAAAAATACCAAAGGACCAGGCCCGCCAGATTGCAGAAAATGCCTTGAAGAAGGTTGGCATGCTTGACCGCAAGAATTATTATCCTTCCCAGCTTTCCGGAGGCCAGCAGCAGCGTGTAGGAATTGCAAGGGCTATTGCACCAAATCCTGATGTTGTTCTTTTTGATGAGCCGACCAGTGCCCTTGATCCGGAACTTGTAGGAGAAATTCTTTCTGTCATTAAAGAGCTTGCAAAAGAAGGGACAACAATGATTATTGTTACGCACGAAATGAGTTTTGCAGAAGAAGTTGCTTCACAGGTTATTTTTATGGATGGGGGAGTCGTTGTTGAGAAAGGCACCAGCCAGGAAATTTTTAATCATCCTAAAGAAGACCGTACAAAACAGTTTCTGCAGCGTGTTCTAAAAAATGTTGAATATGTAATCTAGGTGTTTCTCTGCTGTTAGACGTTTACTTGAACTTATGGATTTTTGAAGTTATTCTTAGATTAACACCAGAGATAATCTTTTCGGAGTATTTATGAAACAGAAAATATATAACACATTATATGGCGCAATTGTTGCAGATGCTCTCGGAGTTCCTGTTGAATTCACTTCAAGAGAAGAACGTAAAGCAAAGCCAGTTATAGATATGATTGGTTATGGAACATACAATCTTCCAAAAGGCAGCTGGTCAGATGATTCAAGCATGATGCTTTGTCTTGCAGAGAGTATCGGCCGCCTTAAAATCCTCGATTACGATGATATAATGAAAAACTTTTCAGCCTGGTTTATTGAAAGCAAATTTACTCCAGATGGCAAACTTTTTGACATTGGTGGTAGCTGCAGAAAATCCATTATGAATTATCTCATGGGGGTATCTGCATTAGAATGCGGGCAGAGAAGTGAATTTGATAATGGAAATGGCTCTCTTATGAGAATAGCACCACTTCCATTATATTTATTTTATGTTTGTGGGACTAATGCTGGAGAGAATTTTGAATTAGTCCATAACATTTCAAGTCTTACTCATAGGCATGCAATTTCATTAATTGGATGTGATATTTACACCGCTATTATGTTTGAGATTCTGGAGGAAACACCTAAAGAAGACCTGCTAAAAAGGGCACTTCCGGTTGTCGGTTCATATGTCAGAAATCACCCTGAATACTCAGATGCTTTATCTAAATATGATAGAATTATTCATCAAAGTTTTACTGAACTCCCAGAATCAGAAATCAAAAGTTCTGGTTATATAGTAGATACTCTTGAAGCAGCTTTATGGTGTTTCCTCACTACAAACAATTACAAAGACTGTGTACTTAAAGCCGTAAATCTAGGAAGTGATACAGATACTGTTGCTTGTATCGCTGGAAGTATTGCAGGTCTTTATTATGGTGATATTCCTTCAGATTGGATAGATGCAATTAGAAATAAAAAGACAGTTGATAAAATCATCGATAAGTTCAGTAATACAATTTGTAAGCTTTTGAAGTGATGATAGTATGTTGCTTTATTTTCTGAACCAAACGAGGTGTACGGCACTTAAAACACATACACCGCGCTTCTTATAATGAAGATTCTGTCTACCAAAGCGTTATATCCCGCAGATTTTGCCCTGTACAGTACCCCTCTCTGTCACCATTCAGTATAATTAACTTCAGCTGCAACTTCATCCAGAAAATCATATATTATGCAGCACCGAGCGTACCTTACCGATTACACGGAAATCTTCTGTTTCGGAAGGTTCGTACATTGGGTCATAGTGCTTGTTGTCAGAAATGATTTTTACGCCTTCACTTGTACGCTGCAGACGTTTTACGAAGCCTTTTCCCTTGTAGATAATCGTATAAATGCCGTCATCGCCGTCGTAGCCGTTCATATCACAGATGATGATGTCGCCGCTGGACAGTGTTGGTTCCATGGAATCGCCTTTAACTCTTGAAGCTGCGAATCTGTCACCGTATTTGCGTAATTCCTTGGGAACTGCAATGTAATCTGTAACTGTATCTGAATCGGGTACAAACTGTCCGTGTCCTGCAGAAAACGCCTGGTCAACTACGGGAATCAGCATGACATCTTCGGCTATAGTTGATTTCAGGCCTTCATTCGAGATGCCGAAAAACTCTTCAGCTGTAGTGCCAAAAACTGAAAGGATCCTGAGGGCCTCTTCAATGGACGGAAAGCGCGATTTGTAGATTCTGTTGCGCATAGACTGTAAATCCATGCCTGTTTCATTACAGAGCCATTCCTGAGTCTTGCCCTTTTCTGCCAGTTTTGTTTTAATCCTGTTCCAAAAATCCGCTGCTTCCATTTGATACCTCTTCCAATAGTATATCATACAATAAAAAATAAATAAATACTATTCCATTTGATTATTTTTATTGACTTTAAACTATTCCGAATGTAATATTAATATAGTCATGAGTTTGTCGTAAGGAGCTGAATGCGGTTTTGGCAGGCTCTGTCACCGTTGATTTATTATGATTACAGGATTTCCAAGCCCGGCACAGGGATATGAAGACAACAGATTTGATTTAAATACTCTCTATATAAAGCATCCGGCTGCAACTGTATTCATGAAGGTTGATACCGACCGCTACAGGAATATGTGCATCTTTAACGGCGACCTTTTAATCATTGACCGTGCAAAGAAAATCACTCCCAATTCGCTGGTGGTTTACGAAAGTGACGGCGAGTTTGTAATCGGGCGTGTGTGCAATATAAAACACGAAGCTATGGTGACAGGTGCCATTATCACAGTGATTCATTCGGTGAAATCATGATTCTCCATGCTGACGGGAACAGTTTTTATGCCTCCTGCGAGCAGATTTTTCGTCCTGACCTTCGCGGAAAGCCTGTGGTGGTGCTCTCGAACAATGACGGGGTAATAATTGCCCTTAATAAAGAAGCTAAGGCCCTGGGAATTAAGCGCGGAGACCCGTTTTTTCAGGTGCGAGATGTGTGCGAATTGCGAAAAGTCAGTGTTTTTTCGAGCAACTATACGCTTTATGCAGATATTTCAAGGCGGATTACGTCGATTTACATGGAATATGCACCGGATATCGAAGAATATTCAATTGATGAGTCATTTCTTTTCTTCGACAAGTGCAATTTCTCTGTTTCCGACTGGTATGAAATTGGCCATGAGCTTAAGCAGAGGATTTATAGAGAAGTCGGGATGCCGATTTGCGTGGGTGCAGCTCCTACAAAGACACTTGCCAAGCTCTACAACAAGAAAGCAAAGGAACACGGCGGGGTTTTTGTCTATGAGCCTTCCAAGGTTGATGAACTTCTGGCCCTAACCGACTGCGGCACAATCTGGGGAATTGGGCCTGCCCGTGCGCGGACATTGATGATGCATGGAATCAAGAATGCACTGGAGTTAAAGCATATGCCCTTATGCGATGCCAGAAAGCTGCTTACAATTCAGGGATTTGCGACAGTCCAGGAGCTGAACGGAATTTCCTGCATTGATAAAGTTATCCGCGAAAAAAAGGATGTAATCACTTCAAGCCGTCAGTTTTCCAAAAGGGTCTATGATATAAAAACGCTTGAATGTGCCCTGGTGCAGTATGCAGAACTCGCCGTAGAACGCCTGCGTGCCCAGAAAAGCGAATGCGGTGCCGTTTCCATCTATATTTCTACCTGCAATTACTACGCTGACAATCCCAGTGAACAGTATTCAAACGGTGCGATTGTAGAACTGCCACGGATGACAAGTTACACGCCGGATATAGTAATGGCTGCCAGAACTGCCCTCCCCCGCATTTTCCGTCTTGGTTATGGCTATAAAACAATCATGGTCACTCTGATGAAGCTTTTTCCGGAAGCGTTTCAGGGCGAACTGTGGACAGACCCCCGCGAGGATGTAAAGAAGCGCCATTTAATGAACAGCCTGGATGAAATAACAAAAGCGTATGGCCGTGGAGCAATTACACTTGCCAAAGGCTTTGAAAATACCGGATGGGAAATGAAGCGCGAGTTTTTAAGCCCCTGCTGGACCACCAGGTACGGGGACTTCCCGAAGATTCATTGATAAAACCTGCTGTTTATGCGAGATAAATGTAAAAAATGCCTTAAAGAAAGATTTAAATTTTTAGAATTCGAAGTTCCGGATTCATCTGGTATGCTTCAAACGGTGCTCCTTATATAGTAACAAACAGACATGTTGCAGGAAATTACGAAACAGTTAATCT
>JAEELR010000033.1 GCA_016282835.1 Treponema sp.
AATCTCCCTGTAATCATTCACAATCGTGATGCGGGTAAAGAAATTTTTGAAATCCTTCTGGACAGAATTCCTTCGCGCGGTGCAATTTTCCACTGCTATAGTGAAGATGCTGATTATGCAAAGCGCTGTCTTGATGCCGGCCTTAATGTGTATTTTTCTTTTGCAGGAAATTTAACTTACAGAAATGCTAGAAACCTGCACGAGACAGTTTTGAATGTGCCTTTGGACAGAGTTCTTATTGAAACAGAAAGTCCGTTTATGATTCCTTCTGAATATCGAGAAAGAAAACGAACTATGCCTGCATATTTACCTTCGACTGCAAATTTTATGGCTGAGATGCTTGAAATTGATGTAGAAAAACTGGCTGCACAGTTATGGACTAACAGCTGCAAGATTTTTAATCTTCCAGAATAAGTTTTGCCTTCGATGAGTTTTTATCATAAAGTAAAAATTGGTTCTCTTGAGTTGGACGGAAATTTGTTTCTGGCGCCGATTGCTGGCTATTCTGACAGGGCGTTCCGTTCACTGTGCGTGGATTGCGGTGCTTCCTTCTGTACTACAGAAATGGTCAGTGCAGAGGCTTTGACACGCGGAAATTTAAAGACTGAAGTTTTAATGGCCCGTGCTCCGAATGAAAAGTCGTACGCGGTTCAAATTTTTGGCGGTAAGGCTTCCGTTATGTATGAGGCTGCAAAAATCGTTCTGGAAAAAACTAGCTGCGAGTGTATTGATATCAATGCGGGTTGTCCTGTTCCTAAAATCACAAAGACTGGGGCAGGGAGCGTTTTAACTAAAGAGCCTCAGGTTCTGTACGAAATTGTTTGTGCCGTAAAAAAAGCCTGTGATGAATGCTATGAGAAAAATCCTTCGCGGGGTCTGGTGCCTGTTACTGTAAAAATTCGAAGCGGCTGGGATGAAAAGCATTTGACCTGGAAAGAAGCGGGGGAGGCGGCTTTAAGTGCAGGCGCTTCTGCTATTACGCTTCATGCAAGGACAAAAGCCCAGGGGTATGCGGGAAAGGCTGACTGGAATATTTTGCGCCAGCTGGTAGAGTGTATAAACGGCCGTATTCCTGTTTTTGGCAGCGGGGATGCACACACTCCTGAAACTGCACTTATGATGTTTGAGCAAACCGGGGTTGATGGAGTTATGTTTGCCCGTGGTGCCATGGGAGACCCGTTTCTGTTTTTGAGGACAATTCAATTTCTTACCACAGGGACTTATTCCAAAGAGTCTGTTAAGGAAAAGCTTCTGGCAGGATTCAAGGAGCTTGCCATAAATATAGAAGATAAAGGTGAAAAAAGTGCCTGTCTTGATATGAGGAAAAAGTTTTGTGCTTATACTTCAGGACTTGCCGGTGGTTCTGCTTTGAGACAGAAAATTGTTGCTGCTTCGACATTAGAAGAATATAAGCAGATTCTTGGTCTTTACCTTGAGTAAAAGCATTATTTAGGAATAAAATACGCTATGTCTTTTTTGCAAAATTTAACTGATTTTTTTCAATCTCTTTTTATGCCTTCTAAGCCTGAGGTTAAGAAGAAGCAGATTGTCAAAAAAATGGAAATAGAATTAAAAGAACTTGCTCCTCAGCTTTATAAAAACGGTCTGGTGCAGGTTAATTTTGCAGAAACAATCCGTGTTATGTATTTAAATGCAAAGCCTGTTGCAGAAATTTTAAGTGAAACAATTTGTTCTGATGACCTGGAGCGAAACAGGCATTTTGAAGAGCAGCTTATCCTTACAGGGTTTTCTATAGAACAGCAGGAAATACTTGAATCGTTTTCATACGAAAATAGAAAGGCAGGTGCATTGCAGGCAGATTCCCTGAACAGATATTTTGAAGCGGAACACAGAAAACTTGAGCAGGTCGTAAAGTCAATGAATTCAAAAGAGTTCGTTAAGATTGACCGCGTAATAGATAAAATAAAGCAGTTAAATGATATCTGTAACTACGATTACCTCAGGGTGCTCAGATTATTTGATGCAAACTTTACAATGCAGCAGGATTATTATCCGGAGTTTCAGCCGTTACCTCCGGAATTACTGGAGTCTTCATTACTGGATTTGTATTATGTTGTTGCTGATATGGACATCAGTACTTCTGTGTTCAATGCAATTTCTGCTTTGCTGCAGTTACGCTTGAGGATTGGTGCCCAGGACAGAAAAATTTTGAACTTAAAGGACAACCTTAAAAAACTGCAGGGAATCCTTAAACACATTTTTACTAATGCCGTTTTAGAGCTTCTGATTAAGATTACAAAAAAGGACATTGATTTTCTTCCGGCAAAAGCAACTTATACCTGTAATGCCAGAAAGAAGTACGCAGATTTTCTTCAGGACCGGTTCAGGGTTGATGAAGAACGCTTAAAAACAGAAATACAGGACGAAACAATTACACATGAATTAAATACAATTTTTGGAGAGCAGAATTTAATTCCGGTAAACGGATACAGCAACGAGCTGAACAATCAGTTGAAGCACAGTACTCCTTGTTCCTTCGCCTGGGTTTTACCGCTGCAGATATTAAAAACCTTCCTGAAGAAGTTTTATGATGATAATGTAAAGTCCCTCTTAAACGATATTGTAATCGAAGGATTCTTTAACAACCCTTCCTATAAGAGTGATTTCTCCAGCGCAGTTTTTGCATGCAATGAATCGACAGAAAAAATAGAGTATTTTGAGCAGCTCTTTAACCGCGGCAATCAGTATGATGAAGCAAACATTACGGGGCTTATCCACGACAGTCACAAGGATGCCGGCTTTGAAATGCAGTTAAGGGAAATAGTTGAAAAGATAAATAGA
>JAEELR010000034.1 GCA_016282835.1 Treponema sp.
AGATGGGGATTACTATCAAGCTATACCTTCTGTTCCTGGTGATTATTTCTATGAGTGGTATTTAAATGATTCTTGGATTGCGGATAGTTCAGACAAAATATGTTTGCGTGAAGAAAATCTCAATCTTGGTGATTATCTGTATAATTACGAAAATGGTTATTATGAATTATCTGTGATTGCAACTACTTATGATGAGAATAGAAATAAAATTCAGTATAGCTCACGTTACCCTAAGCCAATTATAGTTCAAAAATAGCGCAGGAGATTTATTATGAAAACGAAAATTACAGCAATTTTTTCAATATTATTACTTTTTACGTTTCTTTCCTGCAGCAATTCTATCGAAGAAAGGGAAGAAAACAATACATCAGATTATGTTTCTGTATCCTTTAATTTTGGAAATTCCAGAGCCGCTATGTCTGCAGCTGCACCCGAAGACTATACCTATACTCTGGATTATTTTTATTTACGTGATAGTTATATAAAGGACAACTGTTATATTCAGACAAGATTTGATGAGGTAACTCTTTGCGAAAAGCTTTCCTATTCTGAATTTCTTTCTAAAAAGTTTAAAATCAAAACGGGTGTTGATAATTTTAGAATCTATGCCTATAAAGGAGATTCACAGATTTATGCCGGTGTCAGCCAGGTTACGGTCGACAGTTCTACAACTTCTATCAGCCTCACACTAAATCCGATGACTGGTGGCTTCGGAGGCGTTCGTATTGAATTAGAGTACCCAGAAGACAAAGATATTGCCAGAATAACTGCCGGCTTATATGATTATGTTATATCTGATGACAATGGAACGGAACTCAGTCTGAATCCTTCTACTTCAAGTGTTGTTTTTGAAACTGCTTCTGTTCCCTGCGGTGTCAGCAAGTTTGTAAAGTTCTTTTTATACAACAGTCAGGATATTTGCATAGGTACCTTTCTGGAAAATGTCTTTATTGTAAAAGACGACCTTGTTAGCGTAAAAGAAAAAATCGAATACGTAAATTCCTATGCGGCCACAGTTTACCTTACTGTTCAAGACCAGCCCTGGAATAACAGTGGTTGTACAATAAAAGCACAATCAGGCTCGTATGTGTACACTTTCAATACCACAGACGGAACAAACGTTTACACAGCAAATCTTCCGGTAGGGGGCTATGACCTTTACATAGATGGCGTGTACGCCGAAGTTAATTTAACCGTAAGCGCAATCGGGGAATCGAGTGCTACTGTAAATATTCCTGCATTTGGATATGTTACGAGCGCAGC
Organism: Treponema sp.; assembly: GCA_016282835.1. Lineage (GTDB taxonomy): Bacteria > Spirochaetota > Spirochaetia > Treponematales > Treponemataceae > Treponema_D. Next base: position 1,264 of record JAEELR010000034.1, read on the forward strand.
CAATATAGGTCAGGTAATTTCTTCATTATCTGGTGAGATAACTGATGTGACAACAATTGTTATTCTTGGTGAGCTGACAGAAAGTGATATAACAACAATAAAAGAAGAAATTCAAAAAACTAGTTATCCTATAAATCTTGATTTAAGTTGTACATACGGATTGAAAAGAATGCCAGCCCATGCATTTCGTGACTGTGAAAGTTTAGTATCAATAGAAATACCGATTTCAGTTACATCAATCGATGGTGCTGCATTTATTAACTGTGGAAGTTTATCATCAATAAAAATACCGTCATCAGTCACATCTATTGGAAATGGTGCATTTTCCGGTTGTACAAGTTTAGAATCAATAGAAATACCGTCTTCAGTTACATCAATCGCTTGGTCGGTATTTGAATGTACAAGTTTAGCATCAATAAAAATACCATCTTCAGTCACATATATCGGACCATATGTATTTGACCGCTGTTCTAAACTTACAAATATAATATTTGAAGATCCAGACAATTGGTACTGTACAAATTCTAGTATACTGTCAGATCCTGTTGATTTAAGTGATTCTAGTGTAAATGTGGAGTATTTTACAAATACTTACTGTGATTATATTTGGAAAAAAATAACTCAATAACAGAAGGGTCTTTGGTTGACATTTCTGTAAAAAACATAAAGTTAGGAGTAAAAAAATGGAAAAATTACAACAAAAAGTATACTTCTTTGTTATTCTTGCCTGCTTTGCGGCAATGCTTTCTTCCTGCAGTAATGCGTCGGGAGGCGGAGGAGGAGGCGGCGGTGATAAACCGTCTAAGCCTAGTGAAATTACTTACACTGTTGAACACTGGCAGCAGAATATTCTTGATGATGACTACACTAAAGTAGAAGCCGATACTCAGACACTTACCGGCACTGCAAATAAAAAGACCGCTGCCCAGGCAAAAAGCTACACCGGCTTTACTGCTAAAGACCCGGAACAGGTAACCCTTACCGAAGACAAAAACACTGTAATAAAAATCTACTATGACAGAAAAGTTACAGCTATTACCTTCAACGCTAATGGCGGAAAATTCTATAGTGGTAGCCTAGAGCCTATAACAATAAATCGTAAATATGGTGCAACTTTTTCGATAGGTATGGGGGAGGAACTCTGGCCTTCAAGAGACAATTATGAGTTCAGAGGCTGGGCTTATAACAGTAATGCAACAAGCTGCGATTTTGGGCCTAATCTGTATTTTGAAGTTAAGGACACAACCCCGAGCGCTGTTACGCTTTATGCAATCTGGAGAGTTGATTCAAATTTTAATACCGGCCTTTTCTTTGTAAGTGGAGGTAATGTTGAAATAGTGCCTGAGGGAGGTTCTTTCCATGCCAAGCCAGAAATTGATGGTACTTACACTTACGAGTGGTATCTGAACAATGATAAGCTAAGTTCAAATACAGAATACTGCACAATAGACGTAAGTAGTCTTGCAGAAGGAGTTTACGCGCTTGTTGTAAAGGCAACAAGTTCTACGGGAATAGTTTATGTTTCACAGTACAGCTTGCCTGTTTATGGTGAAGCACAATAAGGAAAAATGATTTATGAAAAATAAGATATATATACTTTTTGCCCTTTTAGCTGCTTTCTGTTTTATTTCCTGCAGCAATATTATTCAAGAAAAGGAAGTTAATGATTCTGCTTCCGAAACTTATGTTTGCTTCAATTTTGGAAACGAACGTGCAATTGTTTCTTATGCATATCCTGAAAATTATACTTATACTTTGCGGGGAACTTGTAATGGAAAAACTTCAACTCTTTGTGATAAGCTTCCATACCAGAAGTTTATTTCAGAAAGATTTGAAGTTTTTCATGGCGAGTGGACTTTTGAATTAACTGCCTATAATGATACTACAGCAGTTTTTGGAGCTTCAACAACTCAAACTCTCAATACAGGTAGCAATTCTGTTAGTTTTGTCTTACATGCCCTTACAGGCGGTAGAGGAAAAATTTCCATAACCTTAAGCTATCCTTCTTCAGCTGATGTAAAAACAGTTCTTGCCGGCCTTTATGATAGTATTCCATCAGCTATACCGGACCTTAATTCTGTCCCTTCGGAATGTACTGTTTTTTCTCCAGAAGTTTCTGCTTCAAGCGTTACCTTTGAGTGTTCCTCAGTTCCAAGTGGAGAAAACAGATATGTAGAATTCTTTCTTTACGACAGCCAGGACTTTTGCATAGGTTCCTATCTGGAAAGCGTTTTCCTTACTACAGGAGAGTATATTAGTGAGCATGCACAAACCTTTGTCAATTCCTTTGCGGCAACTGTAGAATTAACGGTAGCCGACCAGGCCTGGGTTGACAGCGGTTTTGTCTTAAAAGCCGTAAAAGCCGGCAAAGAATACACTCTGCAGCCAGTTGCCAATACAAATACGTTTACTGCAAGCCTGCCTCTGGGTCTCTACAACATTCATAAGCTGAACGGCGACACCGGCGTCACCCTGTCCGTAAAAGCCACCGGCAACTCAAGCGCCACCGTAAATCTTGCCGAGCGGGAATACATTACGACTGCAGCAAATATAGCTCAGGTATTTGCTTCATTAACTGGGGAGGCAAATGTTTTTGTTGTTGGTAAACTGACAGCTAGCGATATAGAAACAATAAATGAGGAACTTAAAAAAACAAGTTATCCTATACATCTTGATTTGAGTGATACATACGGCTTGGAAAGATTACCAATGTATGCATTTGAAGGCTGTACAAACTTAGAAACAATAGAAATACCATCTTCAGTAAAAGCAATCGGGACTAAAGATTTTTATGGTTGTACGAGCTTAAAATTAATAAAAATACCATCTTCAGTTATATCAATCGGGGATAGTGCATTTTATGGCTGCTCAAGTTTATCATCAATAGAAATACCGGCAACAGTTACATCAATCAAGGAATATGCATTTTCTGGTTGTACAAATTTAGCATCATTAGAAATACCGACTTCAGTCACATCAATTAGTGGTGATGCATTTAGTGGTTGTACAAGTTTAAAATCAATAAAAATACCGTCTTCAGTCACCTCAATCGGGTGCGGAATATTTAGAAACTGTATAGGGTTAGCATCAATAGAAATCCCGTCTTCAGTTACATCAATTGGTGGTGATGCATTTAGTGGTTGTACAAGTTTATCCTCGATAGAAATACCGACTTCAGTCACATCAATCGGAAGTGGTGTATTTAGAGATTGTACAAGTTTATCCTCGATAGAAATACCATCCTCAGTAACATCAATCGGGAATGCTGCGTTTTATCACTGTTCAAGCTTAAAATCAATAGAAATACCATCTTCAGTAACATCAATTGGAAGTAGTGCATTTAGTAACTGTACAAGTTTAGAATCGATAAAAATACCGTCATCAGTAACATCAATCGAGAATCATGTATTTTCTAACTGTACAAGTTTAACGTCAATAGAATTACCATCTTCAATCACATCAATCGCGATGTGTGCATTTGTTAGTACTAAAATAGCATCGATAAAAATACCGTCATCAGTAACATCAATCGGTAAACAGGTATTTTATAATTGCGGAAGTTTAGCATCAATAGAAATGCCAGCTTCAGTCACATCAATTGGGGATCAAGTATTTTCTTACTGTCATGCTCTTAAAAATATTACTTTTGAGGATCCTGATAACTGGTTCGTTGAAATTTCAAGTGAACAGACAGAATCTGTTGATTTAAGTAATTCTTCTGAAAATGCAAGGTATTTTAGGAATACTTATCAGAATTATTCCTGGATAAAAAAAGACCAGTAACAGAAGGTTTGGGGGCTAATATTTCTGTAAAAATTTAAATTTAAGAGTAAATAAAAAAAGGCGTCACTTTGAAATGTACCCCAAAAGTTGGAGACAATTTTTGGAGGTACACTTTTTTTTATTTCTTTTCTTCTTTCGTCGTGGTAAAATAATCTGAAAAAGCAATGCTCTTATATTTTATTTTTTGGAGTGCTTATGGATTTTATCTGGATTATTGAAATTGATGCCTTTTGCGCTGTGATTATGGGA
>JAEELR010000281.1 GCA_016282835.1 Treponema sp.
ACTCAAGGTGGTTCACCTGTTGCAAGTGAAAACACTTCTTTAGCTGTAGGTTTATATGACAGGGCTCCAAGTCAAAACGATTCGCCTATGACGATTACAGGTGAAGTTGTAAATGCAACGACAAATGCTTCCGGAATTGCAACCTGGTCTGCTGCCTTCCCTCAGTATGTTGTTCAGGAAGAAGGTTATACCGGCGGTACCTATTATTTGAAAGTTACTTACACCTTAAACGGATATAACTACGCATCTGTTTATGAATTAAATATTGTTCAGTAGAGTTTGACTGTCACCCTGAATTTATTTCAGGGTCTGTCAGCATATACATTTACAGATTCTGCGATACAGTCTTTCCTTTAATCAATTTTTACTGTATATGATTTAACATTTAAAACTGTTTCACCGTCAATCTGCAGTGCGCATGGGGTTGAAAATTCCACTTTTACTTCTTTACCAGTCATAAAGGTTAAAAGCTTTGTATATTTTGTATGCTCTCCTTTGAATACAGACGGGAAACACGCAAGCATACGGAATTTATTCGGGCAGTACCAGGCAACTGTTGTTACTGTTCTTTGACTTGAAGTTCTGTCTTGATTCGGGGCAATCTGCATTCCTCCTCCGTAGTAGCGCCCGAACATTGTAGGAGCAAGCCAGCAGTTTTTAAATTCTTTTGTTACGCCGTCAACTGTAACCGTAGCTGTTCGTGGTTTAAATTTAAACAGTAAGCCTTTGATTGCAATTGCGGTGTAGTTAACAGGTTTGTCTGAAATTGCACGCTGTTTATCGCCTTCTTCACAGCAGTAACCGTCGATTCCAAATCCAATTCCATTTATAAATTTTTTTGTCATTCCATTTACAGTTACTGTCGGGAGATTTTTCAGATAGTCATTAATGTAAATCATTCCGTTTTCAATTTTTGCTGAATCTTTTACATCTGTGTAAAAATCGTTTCCAGTGCCGTTTGGGAAATAAAAAAGTCTTTGTTCAACTTTTGATATATCAATTTCATTTGCCAGATGATTTAAGGAGCCGTCTCCTCCGCAGAAAACCACAACATCATCTTTTGGTAAAGGCTTTAAAAATTCATTTGTTCCTGAAATTGTTCTTACATCATGAAATTCTTTTGAATCCGTTATGAATTTAAATTTTTCCATAACTGCATCTAATGAATCTTTTTTTCCGTTTGCCAATGGATTGTACATAATATGTATCATAAGTTTCTCCCCGTAATTATTTTATTTCGATCAATTTATTTATTCTGATGTCTTATTTTGAATTTAAATCCAAATGAGATTTCATCAGTGAATAAATGCTGTCAGAAATTTCTGTTGTTTTTTTGTTTTCATAATCTGCTGCTGTTAAAACTTCCAGAACATCAACATTGACTTTTACATTTCTGGTCCACCATTTTTTGTGAATGTTTTCTGTGCCGCTGAGAGCGACTACTACAATCGGACTTTTTGTTTTTGTTGCAATTTTAAAACATCCCGGCTTAAACTCAAGAAGAGTTAAATCTTTGCTTCTTGTTCCTTCTGGAAAAACTCCTATGGAACACATATTGCTTGAAATGTAATTCATGCTTTTTAGTATTTCCTCAAAATTTTGAGCAAGGTTTCCCCGATCAAGACTTAAGTATAAGTTTCGTTTCATGTAGCGTCCAATGAACGGGAGTTTAAAGTTTTCCTTTTTAGAAATAAATGAAATATGTCTTTTTCCAAATATTATACATTCAATCATGTTGTCGAATTTTGAGCGGTGATTTGAAACCAGTAAAAAGCGCTGGTTTTCTATTGCTTTGAATTTTTCAAGGCCTGTGATTTTAACTTTAACGCCAGCAAGTGAGCACAGGTATTTGTAGTAAAAATTAAAAAGCTTTGAGTAGAACTGTGAAATTTTTTTGTAATCTTTTTTCTTGTCGATGAATAAAGAGAATATTATAAAACTCAACCAGATTAAAATTGTCAGTGTTAAAAAAGAAATTAACAGAGTTGTCAGTGAAATGAATGCAATTATTTTTACAGCACAGTCAGAGGTGCTTATGGAATATAGAACTGTATTAGAAACAGCTGCAATTAAACTTATTATAAAAAGATAAACTTGAGTGTACATAATATATATTATAACAAAATATTTTTGTTTTTGTTGATTTTTCTCGTGTTTTTGCCACAGACTCAAAAATGTGGATCAGTCTGTCTTTTCTGGGAGCGGACACATTTTTGATGGCGTGCTAAGCTTTTGACAATATTTTTTATTGGCTGTATATTTTTTTTATGAAACTTTATTCAAGACATCAGGTATTTTTCAGGGCCTTTTTTACAGGAATTGCTTGTGCTGTCGTTACTGCAGTTGTTGTAACATTTATCTTTTTAAATAAAGATTCAGAGAAAGTCACTAAAGAAGTTGTAAATGACAATGTTTCAGTTACTAATGAAAAAGTAACTTTAGTCGAAGAAAAAACATCCATTCCCTCTCCGGTAAAAGTTGTAAATGATAACATCTCGTACACTCAGGATGAGGCTCAGAATATAAGTGTTTATGAAAATTGTAATGAAGCAGTTGTAAACATCACAACAAAGGTTATGGGATACAACTGGTTTTATGAACCTATAACAACAGAAAGCGGCTCTGGTTCCGGCTCCATAATAGACAGGCGCGGTTATGTTGTTACAAATGTTCATGTAATAGAAAATGCGAGTGTAATTACAATTTCTCTGGCGGATGGTTCAAGCTATGAAGGACGCGTTATAGGCCAGGACAAAGAAAGTGATATTGCTGTATTAAAATTTGATGTTCCAAAAGGAGTTGAATTAAAAACAATTTCATTCGGAAACTCAGATGCATTAAAAGTCGGCCAGAAAGTAATTGCTATTGGAAATCCCTTTGCCTTAGAGCGAACTATGACAACAGGAATTATCAGCGGTTTGGGCAGACCAATTCAGGAAAGCACAAATGTTATAATCCGCAACATGATTCAAACTGATGCTGCCATTAATCCGGGAAATTCTGGCGGCCCGCTTTTAGACAGCAGTGGAAAAATGATTGGTATTAACACAATAATTTATTCTGCGAGCGGATCTTCAAGCGGCGTAGGTTTTGCAATCCCTGTTTCAACGGCGCGTCGTGTTGTAAGCGATTTAATCTCTTACGGAAAAGTTAATCGCGGTGTAATAAAAGTTTCTCTCTTACAGAATACATCGCGAATTGCAAATTATGCTGGCTACGGAATTTCTACAGGAATGGTTGTCAGCAGAGTTAGAAGCGGAAGTAAAGCACAGGAAGCAGGACTTCTTGGCGGAAACAGAGCTGTTCAGTATGGAACCTTTAATCCTCAGACAATTTATTTAGGCGGCGATATTATTACTGGAATTGACAATATAAAAGTTTCTAAGCTTGCTGATTACTACAGTGCCCTTGAAGATAAAGTTCCCGGCGATGTAGTAACCGTAACAGTTTACAGAAATGGTAAATACGAGAAATTAAAGATTACACTTGAAAGCGAAGAAGGTTCATCTCAGATATAGGATGATTGAATGAGGAAGTTTGTTGTACATTCACAATTTGAACCTGCCGGAGACCAAGTTCAGGCTATAGAAAAATTAGCAGACGGTTTTTTCAGAGGCGATAAATATCAGACACTAAAAGGTGTTACCGGTTCTGGAAAAACATTTACTATGGCAAAGATTATTGAAGCCGTACAACGCCCAACGTTAATCATCAGTCATAACAAAACTCTTTCGGCCCAGCTTTACCGCGAGTTCAAAAGCTTCTTCCCCGAAAACGCTGTAGAATATTTTGTTTCGTATTACGACTATTATCAGCCTGAAGCGTATGTTCCTGCCCGCGATCTTTATATAGAAAAAGATGCATCCATAAATAAAGAAATTGATAAGCTTCGTCTTGCAGCAACTTATGCCTTAATGGAAAGAAGGGATGTAATAATTGTTGCAACAGTCAGCTGCATCTACGGTTTGGGTATGCCTGACCTTTATAAAGAAATGCGTGTGCATATAGAAAAAGGTGCTTTCCTAAATATAAAGGAATTTGCTGCAAAGCTTGTGAGCGTTCAGTACGAAAGAAATGATATGGTTTTAGAGCGCGGAAACTTCAGGATTAAAGGCGATACAATAGAAATTTTTCCTCCCTATATGGAAACAGATCAGGCGTACAGGGTGCAGTTGGATTTCGATGAGATTTCTAAAATCAGAAGATTCAATGTAATTACAGGAGATGTTATAGAAGACCTGGATGAACTCCAGCTTTATCCAGCAAAACATTTCGTAGTCCCTAAGGATATGCTCGACCTTGCAACTGAACGAATTCTTTCAGAAATGAATGAAAGGGTAGAGGAGTTAAATGCAAAGGGAAAAATTCTTGAAGCGCAAAGATTAAAAACCCGCACGACTTACGATGTTGAAATGATGAAGGAAATGGGATATTGCTCCGGCATAGAAAATTATTCAGGGCCTATATCAGGAAGACAAAGAGGAATGCCACCAGCAACTTTACTGCATTATTTCCCTGATGATTTTTTGTGTCTTATAGATGAAGCGCATGTAACTGTTCCACAGATTGGAGCAATGTATGAAGGCGATAGAAGCAGAAAACAGAATTTAATTGACTTCGGATTCCGCCTGCCAAGTGCCTTAGATAACAGACCTCTGAAGGCCGATGAGTTTACAGCAAAAATGAATCAGGTTATTTATGTAACGGCAACTCCACGCAAGGAAGAAGTAAAGCAGTCATCGCAGGTAGTAGAACAGTTGATCCGCCCTACAGGACTTTTGGATCCGATTATAGAAGTGCGTCCTACAGAAGGACAGATGCAGGATATTTATTGCGAAGTAAAGGAAAGGATTGAGCGAAAGGAAAGGTCTTTAATCTTAACGCTTACAAAAAAAATGGCGGAAGATTTAACTGATTACTTAAGCGAGCTGAACCTGAAAGCAAAATACATTCACTCAGAAATCGACACCTTCGAAAGGGTAGAAATCCTGAAGAGTTTGAGAAGCGGTGAAATTGATGTTTTAATCGGAATCAATCTATTGCGTGAAGGAATTGATTTGCCTGAAGTAAGTTTTATTGCAATTCTTGACGCAGATAAAATAGGATTTTTGCGAAGTACAACATCCCTTATCCAGATAATTGGAAGAGCCGCAAGAAACGCTGAAGGAAAAGTTGTAATGTATGCAGACCGCATGAGTGATGCAATGAAAGAAGCAATTGATGAAACAAAGCGCCGCCGTGCTATTCAGGAAGCATACAATAGGGAACACAACATTACTCCAAAAACAATTTCTAAAGCGGTAGAAGATATTTTGGTCCGTGAAAGAATTGATGCAGAAGAAAATGCAGGTGTTGAAATCGGAGTACTTGAAAAAGCCACTAATATGTTTGACGATAAGCAGCGTAGAAAATACATTGAAAGCCTTAAGAAACAGATGGAAGAATGTGCCGAGCATCTGGACTATGAACAGGCTGCTTTCTACAGAGATAAGATTATAGAGTTGCAGAATAAATATGGAAAGTAAGCACTGATTTTTTATAGACAACTTTTTGTTTCCTATTGATAAAAGTCTTTTATTTTTATAAAATATTCACTCAAGATTGACAGGATGCAGTCGGTCTAGTGTTTTTTATATTCTTTTAATAATTTTTAGTAGAGGTAGAATATGTCAAGATCATGTGATATTTGTGGAAAAGGCTCAATGCACGGAAATAAAGTAAGTAACGCATACAATCACACTCGCCGCACTTGGAGACCAAATCTTCTTAAGATTAAAACAGAAGTTTTTGGAACTACAAGAACAATCAATGTTTGTACAAAATGTCTTAGAAGTGGTTTCGTTACAAAAAAGATTAATGTTGTACCAGCAAATGCAGGTGCTCCAAAAGCATAATGTAAGCAAGTAAGTTTTTACTGGAAACTAATACTAACAAAGTCCATTCCGTTACGGGGTGGATTTTTTTTATGCCCGTAAAACTAATCCGTCATAAGCAGGACTAACACTTCCGCCTTCTTCATTCACGATTTTTTCAAGGACAGGAAAGTGCTTTAGGTTTTCATCAATGTACTCTTGTATTTCTGTGTGCAGCATTTCGTGAGTCATGTGGATAAACCATGTGTGCCTTGCCTTTATTTTTTGTGCGGCTTCCATTGCTTCCAGAAAAGAAAAATGCGTTGAGTGAGGTTTTATTCTTAGCGCATCAATTACCAAATGTTCTAT
>JAEELR010000282.1 GCA_016282835.1 Treponema sp.
CGGGTTTTTGGCGAAAAAACCCGGCGGTCGCTGCTCAAATTTGGTAATAATTTAAGTAAAATAGTAGATGTTAGTATTGCAGCTAATCGTTAGACTTCCATCATATCAATCAAGCTTCCATTACATTCAGGGTAAAACTTGCAATATACTAATGGCTCATCATCATCTGGAAATTTAACTGCATTGGCTTCTTTGTATAAGTATTCTTTTCCACAGTGAATACAATGTACTTTTGTATCCATTGTAAAATGTGTTTTAAATGAATGTATACCTTTTTCCAATGCAGCTTGCCTAGATTCTTTGTACATAATTGTTGGGCTCAATACTTTATAATCAAGATAAGTTCCACGGCAATCTGGATAGTTTTTGCAGACGACCATTGTAATGTTTTTTGTGTTTGATTTAATAACCTTTGATTGATTAAAGTTGTACGCTTTGTTACAACGAGTACAGAAGATATAAGAATCTTTACGAATAGACCAATTCGGAGCATGTTCGGCATCAAATTGCTTCATTTCATTTGCTTTTAATTTACCTGATAAAACTGTAACTTCATCTACAGGTAAATATGCAATACTTTGTTTTTCTTGTAATCCATAAAAGTATTGAGCATAATCTAATAATTCTTCTGCATTATCAGGCGTAATGTGTGGGGCACCAGTCACTTCTTCCCATTGTTGTAAATCCTGGGCGTCTTTGAAATGGCGCAACAAGAACTCGGCTAACTCAAGTTCCTTTTCAGATGCGTTAGTCAGATCATCCCATTTCTTAAAACCAACCATTTGAGCAATGTAATGTTGTGCATGGCCAAGGCTCTAATTCTGTTCGTCTTTATCATCTAATTCAAAATAAAAGAACAGATCTCCAACGTCGTAGAACTTCCAATCATAGTGATAAGAAATGTACCCATCACTTTCAACTGTTTTGGTTTGAGTCTGCCAATCCTTTAAAAAGTTTTTGGCCTGCTTTCGGATGAATTCAATATGATTCATAATATCTTCCTTGAGCATACATTTATTGCTTTTGCTTATTGTGTCAGTACCTTAAAGCAGCAATATCCCGATGCTCTAGGCAAATATTATTAAGTTAGATTAGATATGGTATGGTTAAAACCTTCACACTGACTGCCAGCTCTACCACGGAACTGTTTAAAATATACTAAGAAAAATATTAAGAGTCAATATTTACAATTATTTCATGTTCTCTAAAACTAATTCGTAAGGGATTTTGTCCAAGAAATTCGTAAGGGATTTTGTCCTTTACAATGGAGGTATGAATTATATGGACAAAAACAAGCTACAAGTGATGTGGCAGGTTGTGGACGGATATCAATCTGTTCAATGGGCAGCTGCAAAACTGAGGAAATCTGAAAGAACAATCAAAAGATATGCAGCAAGACTGAAATCAAATCCAGAAGATGATTTGATTCATAAAAACAGAGGAAGAGAGCCGGTAAACAAAATAGATCATGAAACAATCTGGCAGCTATACTTAAAAAAGTATTACGGGATGAATATAACTTTCTTTTGCGAAAAGCTTCTGGAGAATGAAAAAATAAAAGTCAGTGAGGGGCTTGTAAGATTGATTTTCAAAGACCATGATGAGTTCTCTGTCCAGGCATGGCACAGAACAAAGAATGAACTGCGTAAAAAATTACGGAATATGAAAAAACTCACGAAGCAGCAGAAAGAAGTTCTTGTACAGCTCGAAGCAGAACCTTACGTCAGGACAACTCATCCTACCCAACCAAGGTCAAAATATTTCGGAGAAGAGCTTCAGATGGATGCAAGCATACATTGCTGGTTTGGAAACACTAAGAGTGCGCTTCATACTGCCATAGATGATGCTACAGGAATAATCGTAGGTGCATATTTTGATTTACAGGAAACACGAAATGGTTATTATCAGATTACGCGCCAATTCCTTACAAAATATGGAGTACCAGTAAAGATTAAGACAGATAAACGTACTGTTTTTGAATACAAGATGAAAGCTAAAAAAGATATGGCTGAAGATACAATGACACAGTATCAGCATGTATGTCAAACACTTGGAGTTGAACTTGAATGCAGTTCAGAACCTCAATTTAAGCCGAGAGTTGAACGCAGCTATAGAACTCTACAGGGAAGACTTACCTTCGAGCTCAAAGAAGCCTGCGTTACAACCCTCGAGCAAGCTAATGAATTTCTAAACTCCTACATAAAGAAATTCAATAAACAATTTGCTATCTGTCATGGTATACGAAATTGTTGGGCTAAACAAGTGACAAAAGAACAGATTGATATGAGCCTTGTAACTTTCGCTCAGCGGGTTGTTGACTGTGGAAATGGAATCAGGATTTACAACAAGTATTACGGAACATTTGATGCTTATGGAAATCAGATTTTCATAAAACCAAAAACAAAAGTATCTGTAATTACGATGATGAACGGTTCTGTTTATGCATTACACAATGACAAACTTTTTGCACTGTCAGAGATTCCAGAACGTCAGAAAGTTTCTGACTTGATAGACTTGGATAAGAAAAAGCCTGTCATTCGTAAAAAGTACATTCCGCCATTTGACAGTATTTGGCGTATTACTAATACAAATTTGTTCAAAAAAAAGACCTATTTTTTATAAGTCTATTATGGACAAAATCGCTTACGAATGACA
>JAEELR010000283.1 GCA_016282835.1 Treponema sp.
CTGAAAAAGAATATCAGGACCCTTTTAAGGGTAGTAAGTAGTACTAAAGGCCTTTTAAGGGCCTGCGGGTGATAAGCTGCAATAGGCTTGAACGTATGTGAAAGCGTGGGACTTAAGTCTCGGCTTGAGACCCTTAGCCTTATAGGCTAAGAGCAAACCACCCGTTTGACGGGTGGTTGTGATTTGCTGTGGGGGGATGGCTGTGGTGGTTTCGAGAGCCTCAACCACCGCATTTATTTCTTTTGGGATAGATTCTGAAATGGATTCAGAATGACAGAAGTGTTTGTGCTGATAGTCATTTCGACAGGCTCAATGACCGATCGAGACAGATTCTGAAATGAATTCAGAATGACGGGGTATTTCGGTTAGCAGTTGTTTTTGATGATTCGTAAAATAAACCAGCCGAATTTTTCTGCTTTGTTTTCACCGATTCCGTAGCATTCTAAGAGTTCAGTATTTGTTTTTGGTTTGCGGTTTGCTATGTCAATTATGGACTTATCGCTTAAGATTATATATGGGGGAAGTCTCATTTCTTCTGCGGCTTTTTTTCTCCATGCTCTTAGTTCGTCAAAAATTTTTTCTGTTTCCGGATTATTCAAATTGATTTTTATGCCTGGTTTTGGAGCAATAGTTTTTTTCTCTTTCTGTTTTGAAATATCAATCCGTAAATAAATGTTTGAGCGCGACTGTAACATGCGCCTTCCATAGTCTGTTACATATAAAACATTGTATTCACTTTCTTTGTACAGGTATCCTTCTTCAATAAGGCAGTTACCAAGTTCTTCCCAGGTTTCTTTAGATAAGTCTTTTCCGATTCCCCAGGTGCTGAGCTTATTGTGTCCTCTTTCGATTATTTTGGAACTTTTAGAGCCAGTTAAAATATCCACTAAATAGTTGAGGCCGTATCTTTCGTTTGTTCTTAAGACATTGCTTAAAAATTTCTGCGCGGGGACTGTGACATCATTTTCTTCGATAACTCCTCTTGAACAAATGTCACAGCAGTAATCGGAATTTTGTTTTTCATCATAGACTTCATTAAAGTACATTAGAAGCTGCTTTCTTCTGCAAACGCGTTTTTCTGCATAGTTCATCATTTTTTGAAGGAGGGATTCAGCTTTAACTCTGTCATTTGATTCGGTGAAAAAATATCTGATTTTATTTATATCGCTGCTGGAATAGAGTAAAAGGGCTGTTGCATTTAATCCGTCTCTGCCGGCTCTTCCTATTTCCTGATAATACTGTTCAATTGATTTTGGAATATCCTGATGAATAACATATCGTACATCGCTCTTGTTTATTCCCATACCAAACGCAAGGGTTGCAACCATGATATCGACTTTATCATTTATGAAATCATCCTGGTTTTTGCTTCGTGTTTCATCATCAAGTCCTGCGTGATAATTGAGTGCTTTAATTCCATTTGCTAAAAGTTTTTCGTAAAGTGTGTCGACCTGTTTTCTTGAGAAGCAATAAATGATTCCGCTTTCGCCTGAATGAGTTTGAATGAAATCCAGGATTTGCTGGAAGCTGTTTTTTTTGTGTTCAACCTGGAGGAAAATATTTGGTCTGTTAAAAGATGAAACTAGAATTGCAGGATTTTCCATTTTTAGCTGAATGGCGATATCGTTTCTGACAGTGCTTGTGGCTGTTGCAGTTAAGGCAAGGCAAACAGCTTTTGGAAACTGCTCGCGGATACAGGCGATTTCTAAATAGTCCGGTCTGAAGTCATGACCCCATTCGCTGATGCAGTGAGCTTCATCGATTGTTATGCAGCTTAAAGTGAAGTTTTCTTCGTGTAAAAGATTTTGTATTTTTTTTGTGCTTAAACTTTCTGGAGAAAGATAAAGTAGTTTTATTTTGCCGGCTTTTATTTTGTTGTAGGTCTCTAAATATGTCTGCCAGTCCTGAGTGGAGTTTAAAAAGGCTGCCGGGAAATTTATGTTTTCTAATTGTCTGACCTGGTCCTGCATTAAAGAAATCAGCGGTGAAATTACAATCGTAAGGCCTTCGAGGATTAGCGAGGAAATTTCATAAGTAATTGATTTTCCGCCACCCGTAGGCATTACGGCAATTGTGTCCTGGCCGTCTAAAATATTCTGTATAACTTCACGCTGGAGCGGACGAAATGAATCGTAGCCAAAAATTGATTTTAAAAGCTTTTCGGGAGTTTTGTTTTCTTTCATCCTCTTTGTATTCCTCTGGCGGCAAAAAGTATTATATGACTGAGTGGAGCAGATTAGAACCTGCATTTGCCGTGCATTTTTTTGAACCTGGCTCAGGATTTGATTATAATTAACTTCATTCATTTATAAAACCTTTTTTACCTTTGTTATTTTATCCTTATAAATTTTGTATTTAGACCTACTTGAAATTTTTAGATTTGCTTGCTATAGTTAGATCACTTGCCGGCTTGGTGAAATGGTAGACACGAAAGACTCAAAATCTTTTGGGAGCGATCCTGTCTGAGTTCGAGTCTCAGAGCCGGTACTTAACACCTCATTTAAGGGGTGTTTTTTTTTGCCTTTTTTCTTTCGCTAGAAATCCATATCAAGTCCTAAAGGTGTGCTTCTTAATTGAATTGCTTCGTTAAGGCATTCAAGCGTAATTTCTTTCTGGCCTTTCATATCGCTGAGAGTTCGTGCAAGTTTTTTGCAGGAAGCTTCTGCGCGCGGACTGAAGTCGTACTTGTTCACAGCTTTTTCTAAAACCTCTTTACACTCGCTGTTCAGGGCACAATATTTTTCTATTTCACACGGCGTTAAAAGTGCATTTCGTTTTGCCTGCCGTTTATTCTGCGCGTCGATTGCAACAGCAATTTCTTTTCGCAATTCACTTGTGGAAATTGAATATTCTTCTTCGTTTTTCTTTGCTTTATTATCTTCGGAGCTGAAACTTTTATTGTAATCGGCATGAATTCTTATATCGATTCTGTCTAAAAGGGGACCTGAAAATTTCTTCCAGAACATTTCTACACTTTTTGCTGAGCACAGACAGATTCTTTCTTTGCTTCCGTAATTGCCGCAGGGACAGGGATTTGTAGAAACCAGAAGCTGAAACTGTGCAGGGAAAACTGTAGAGCGCCCCGCCCGTGAAAGAGTAATCATTCCGCTTTCTAAAGGAACCCTGAGCATTTGTAAAACGCTTGACCTGAACTCGCTTGCTTCATCCAGGTATAAAACGCCATTGTGAGCTAAGGAAATTTCTCCCGGGGCACAATGCGGACCGCCGCCGCAAATTCCTTCTATGCTTGCAGTTTGGTGCGGCATTCTGAAAGGCGGAATTCTAATGAGCGGACTTGAGCGCTGTAAAAGCCCTGCAATAGAATGAATGCGTGTAACTGAATGTGATTCTTCCGGAGTTAAATATGGAAGGAGTGAGATAAAGCGTTGAAGCGATAAGGTTTTGCCGCAGCCGGGTGGACCAAAGACTAAGAGGTTATGTCTTCCTGCTGCTGCAACCTGTAACGCCCTGACTAATTTCTTTTGATTTTTAATTTGACTGAAATCGTATTCCTCTGTTACGGGCGGAAAATGAATTCCATTTATAACAATTGAATCTTTAGGATAAGAGAAAAGTTCTTCGTTAGTTTCTTTCGTGGTGAAAGCTGAGTCATTGTATAAAGCATTAAAAGCTTCCGTTAAATTTGAAGCACCAAAAACTTTAGCACCTTTTACTTCTCTTGCTTCACGGGCATTTTGTTCTGCGACAATGCATTTTGTTATTCCTGCATTTAGTGCCGTGCTGACAGCAGCGTGAATTGCTTTTACCGGGCGCACGCTTCCGTTTAATTCGAGCTCTCCAATGACCAGAACTGAATCGTTTTCATTGATGTTATTATTGATAGTCCAGCTGTCATCATCACAATTTTTATTTTCGCTCAATAGGGATTTTGCATTTAAAACTGAAAGGGCAATGGCTAAATCAAAACCGGCACCTTCTTTTTTTAAGTCGGCAGGAGACAGGCTTATTAAAACTCTCTCGGCAGGAAATTCAAAGCCGGAATTTCTTATGGCACTTTTCATTCTTTCACGCGATTCTTTTACGGCACCGTCAGCAAGTCCCACGATATCAATTGCGGGGATTCCACGACGCAAATCAACTTCTACACTAACTAAAGCGCCTTCATAACCGAATGGCGAAAAACTATAAATTTTCATATAACCTCGAAAAAAATAAATTGGGGAAATTTCGAGTTAGAATAAATCTGTTGCAGGCAAAAATGTGTCCGCTCCCAGAAAAGACAGACTGTTTCACACGGTTGAAGGGTATAAGGTGTTTGACTCACTCGCATACGCCGTTCGCCCCTTCAAAGTGTTCAACAGTCTTCTGCTTTTCTTCGCGCTACCACATTTTTGAGTCATTAGTAAAACAGAACTCGAAGTTTCTCCATTTACATGGCATAACATGAATGGAAGAATGTCGAGTTAGAACAAATCTGTTGCAGGCAAAAATGTGTCCGCTCCCAGAAAAGACAGACTGTTTTTTGTCATGCTGAATTTGCAGTTCATTATTTTGAGCTTGCTTCAGCATCGGTCAGGCTCTTTAGGTACAGATTCCGAAACACACATTTGTAGCAAGTGCGTACAAATGTGGCGTAGCGTCGGAATGACAGGATATTTTGCGCTACCACATTTTTGAGTCATTAGTAAAACATAACTCGAAGATTCCCTCTTATATATCTCTACCGCGAAAAGTTAAAAATTGTTTAAATTTTTGGAAAAAAAGTGAGAAAAATTTGAAAAAATGGTATTTTATAGAAATGAACGTTTTTATTTTATGCAAGGTGATAGATAATTTTGGTGATATTGGTTTTGTGTACAGGCTAACCAGGCAGCTTTTACAAATTGAAAAAAATATTTCACTGACTTTAGTTGTTTCAAATCTGGAATCCTTTTCATTTATAGAAAAAAAAATAAATCCTTCATTAAAAAAACAGACTGTTGATTTGGGTTATGGTAAATTCAATTTGCTTGAGTGGGAAAGTGAAGCTGAATGCGAAGAATATATAAAGCAAAATAAAGTAGAATTAGTTTTAGAATGCTTTCAGTGTTCGCGTCCTTTGTGGCTGGAAAAATATTTAAATGATACGCAAAGAAAACACACAGTAAAAATAATAAACATTGATTATTTAACTGCAGAAGATTGGGCTGAGGATTTTCATTTACTGAAAAGCGGCACCCGATTTATTAATACAAAAAAAATAAACTTTATGCCTGGCTTTACAAACAAAACAGGCGGCCTTGTTTTAGATAATGAGTTTATGCAAAATCTGGAAGAAGAAAATGGAAAGCAGAATGCAATAGAAAAAATAAAAACTTCCATACCGCAGATTGAAAATTATGTACAGGAGAATAATTTTAACATTTTAATTTTTACATACGAAATGGATTTTTCTCCATACGCAAATGCAATAGAAGATTTTTATAAAATTCAAAAACAGAAAAACAGTCAGTTCAAAATAAACTTGTTTCTGGCAAAGGGTGTGGGATTTGAAAGCGTAAAAACTGCACTGCAAAAAATTAACGCGGCACAAAACAAAATCAATATGATTGAATTGCCGGGCTTAAATCAAATTGTCTGGGATTCATTATTGTGCGTGACAGATTTTAATATAATTCGCGGTGAAGATTCATTTGCAAGGGCGTGTCTTTCTGGAGTGCCTTTTGTGTGGAATGCGTATGTGCAGGAGAATGAATTTCAACTTGTGAAGGTAGATGCATTTCTAAAACTGACAGAAAAATTTTTCGAGCCAGAGGAAAGCAAACTGATTCGGGAAGTTTCAATTTTATTAAACCGCACAAAAAATAAAGCGGGAAAAGAAGCTGGTGAAATTTTAGAAAATGTTTCTGAAGAAAAAAGTGCGGGGCAATTGTTCTGCAGCCTGTTGTGTGAAGCAAAAAAAATAAAATCTGCTTTTAAAAAGTTTTCGCTTTCACTGATAAGTAATGGGGATTTGGCAAGAAATTTATTGGACGCGAGTTTGAGTTTGTGAAAGATAGAGTAGGAATTTTTGCACGGACAGATTCTGAAATGAATTCAGAATGACGAGCAGTTTGTGCTGGTAGTCATTTCGACAGGCTCAATGACCGATTGGGACAGATTCTGAAATGAATTCAGAATGACGAGCAGTTTGTGCTGGTAGTCATTTCGACAGGCTCAATGACCGCATTTCGGCAGATTCTGAAACGATTTTGCAGGATGAGCATGCCATGGAACCCCGTAAGTTTACAGTAATTAGCCTTGCAGATAATTTTTTTTCTTGACACTTTTAAAGACTAAACATAAAATATAATTATATGGATTTAAGAACAGTATTAACGACGCAGACTGTAGACCTTCATTTGAAAGGAACTACAAAAGAAGAAATTATTGATGAGCTTCTCGAAGTGCTTGTTAAGGCAGGTAAAGTCTCTGATAAGGCAGCTGCACGAGAATGTGTGCTTGATAGAGAACGAAAGATGTCTACAGGTATGAAACACGGAATTGCTATTCCACACGGAAAGACAGATTCTGTTTCAGATTTGGTAGCATGTATCGGTATCTCTGACAACGCTGTAGATTTTGACAGTCTTGATCAGGAACCATGTCGTATATTTATTATGACATTATCGCCTGTAAACAAAACTGGTCCTCATCTGCAATTTTTGGCAGAAGTAAGTCTTTTATTCAAATCAGCAGAAAAGCGTGCTCAAATTCTTAACACGCAGGATAAAGCTGAAGTAATTAGAATTTTAACTGAATAGAAGAAATATTTCTATGAGCTTTGGGAAGCTTCTGGTGAATATAGTGCCAGGAGCTTTTTTGTTTTATGTCTAAAAAGATAGAAAATCCTCAGTATCTAACTTCTCAACTTATAACATATTTAGGAAATAAGCGTTCGTTGCTTTCTGAAATAGAAAAAGAAATTCTGGAAATAAAAAATACATTAAATAAAGAAAAGCTGAAATGTGCGGATCTTTTTTCCGGCTCCGGCTGCGTCGCAAGGATGTTAAAGCAGCATTCATCAGTTTTATATGTAAACGATTTGGAAGCATATTCGCAAGTTATAAACAGCTGCTACCTTACGAACTTTAGTGACTTTGATGAAGCGTTGTATGATTCTCTAAAAGAGCAGATTGAGACTGAATGCAGGAAGAAAAAGATTGAAGGGATTATAAGCAATAACTATGCGCCAAAGGATGATTTAAACATTAAGGCTGGAGAGCGCGTTTTTTATACAAGACAGAATGCACTTTTAATTGACACTTACAGAAATTTAATTGACCGCTTAGTGCCTGCTGAAATGCAGAAATTTTTTCTTGCACCGTTACTTTCTCAGGCTTCAGTTCATGTAAATACAAGCGGTGTGTTCAAGGGATTTTATAAAGATAAGAATACAGGGATTGGATGTTTCGGCGCGTCTAAGGGTGATGCCCTGAACCGTATTTTGGGTAAAGTAGAATTAGTAAAACCTGTCTTTAGCAATTTTGAATCAAGGGTAAAAATTTATAAGGAAGATACAGTGCTGCTTTCGAAAGAGTTGAGCCCTGTTGATATAGTTTATCTGGATCCGCCATACAACCAGCATCCTTACGGTTCAAATTATTTTATGTTGAATCTGATTCTGAAAAATAAGCTTGATGTTGAAATAAGCAGGGTGAGCGGAATTACTCAGGACTGGAATCGTTCGGTATTTAATGTGAGTGCAAAAGCCCTGGACTCTTTGGAAAAAATTGTAAGTCAGCTTAAGGCAAAGTATATAATCATTTCTTATAATTCAGAAGGCTATATAAAATTTGATGAAATGAAATGTATGCTTTTAAAATACGGAAAAGTGAAGACTGTAGATATTCTGTACAATACATTCCGTGGCAGCAGGAATCTGGCTAACAGAAAAATTCATGTGAAAGAATATTTGTTTGTGCTGGAAAAAGAGTAGGCTGTTTTTAGTCATGGTGGAATTAGTTTAGTTTCTATGAGTACAGATCCTGAAACAAGCGATGTACTGAGCCCGTCGAAGTATTCAGGATGACAGATGGGTGCTCTGTATGACAGAGGGGCGTTCTGGATGACGGGGATGGCTCGATGACTGGGTTATTAGACACTGATGTGAGTACAGGTCCTGAAACAAGTTCAGGATGACAGGTTGTTGCGAGTTCAGGATGACTGGCAGCTTCTTCA
>JAEELR010000284.1 GCA_016282835.1 Treponema sp.
AAATCGTTTATTCAAAATGTAACTGAAAACAATGGAGTCGAGTCAAACATTATTGAAAGCATTGTGAATATGGTTTCTAAAATGGGACTTTCTACAATTGCTGAAGGTGTTGAAACCTATGAACAGCTTTCGATTTTAAAAAAGTTTAACTGCAGCATTGTACAGGGCTTCTTGAAAGGCAAACCAATGCCAAAAACTCTCTGCGAAAAAATGCTCATGGGCGATGAAGCTTCAATTCTCACAATAAACGACTACACCCCGGAAAACGCTTAGAACTGTGGTGGTTGAGTTCATCGGGGCAACGCCTGCCACCACGAACTCGCGCTACTCAAGCACCTCATCGTAATCCCCTTCATAAAAAACTTGATTTAAATCTGTTTATGACTGATAATTTAAAAGAGGTTTAAAAATGAGAAAGAGTACAAAGATTATTTCAGTTTTATTGGCATTATCACTTTTATCTTCTACATCATTATTTGCAAAAGAAATTGATGATGTTTCAGAATTTAACAGTTCTATAGGTGTATATACATTAGCAGGTGTGTCTGCAGGTATTGGTTTATGGGGCTTGCAGTATCAGCACTGGTTTAATAATCGAATAGGAGCTGCTTTTGATTTTTCAGCCCTTTATAATTCAGATTTAACAGATGCTCCTCAGAATAAAATGTTTGTAAATTTCAATGCAGAATTTGATTACGCGTTATATAGATTTGAACTCAGTAAAGATGTTGCATCTCAATTATACTTATGGGCTTTAGGCGGTGTTGAGTTCAAGGACAAATTAGTTTACGAATATACAAGTGAAGGCTATCAGGAAATTGATACCGATTCAGTTTTAGTAAATGCAGTTGTAGGCTTAGGCTTTGCATTTGATTTTACTTTCTATAAACATATTTCAGTTCCTATTCAGATTGGATTCCTTGGCACATTTCCAAATGATACCTGTTTTGACTTTTGTTTAGGAACAGGACTTAGATATAGTTTCTGATAATCAGATATTTCCAGCAGTTACGCGAAGCTGGTCATTTAAATCTTTGTAGATTCGAGTTTGCATAAACCCGGCATTTACAAAGATTTTTTTTGTCTCTTCGGCATTATACTCTCCGGATTCAACCAAAAGTGTTCCGCACGGATTCAAGTGTTCCTTCGCCTGTAAAATTAAATTCCTGATTATTCCAAGCCCAGTGTTTTCATTTGTATTGTTTCCGGCTAAATCAACATCACCATTTAACGCAAGAAGCGGCTCATTTCGTCCGTCCTCTAAAAGCTCAAGACTTTCCTTGTATGGAACGTATGGCGGATTCGAAGTAATAACATCAAATTTTTTCTCTGTCATTTCAAACAAATTGCTGTGCAGAAATTTTATATTGCTTTCATAAGCAGGCCCCAGCAAATTCCTGGCGTTTTCTTTTGCAATACTCAAAGCCCTTTCGCTGATATCCGCAAGAACCAGTGTCGGAAGGAAATCCCTCTTAATGATATTATTCTCAGTAATGTATTTAAAAACCGAAAGCCCCACGCAACCGCTTCCCGTACACATATCGCAAACAGTAAAAATTCTGTCGCCATGTACAGCAGCCTTTTCTTCCAGCGCCTCAATTGTTTTTTCAACCAAAAGCTCTGTATCCGGCTTTGGAATCAACACATCCGGAGTAACAGTAAAATCGTAGCCGAAAAATTCCTTGTGACCTGTTATATATGCAACCGGTAAACCAGTATTCCTTTTTTCCAGGCTTTCAACGAACACTTTTTCTTCAGCATCCGAAAGCGAATAATCCTTGTGGAATAAAATATAAGTTTTATCGCGCTTTAAGATATGCTGCAGTAAAACCGAAACATCAAGTTCCTTTGAAGGAGAAGAGGTAAGTTTTTTTACACCAAAAGTTTTCGCTTCCTGAATAGTCATCTATTTAAGAATAGTCATGAATTGCAATCAGTTTATGAAAATCGTGAAAAACAAATTACGAAAAACAAATCCTAGTCGCTTGAAAGCTCTGCAGCATTTTTAAACTGTTCTTCTTTTGCATAAACATTTAAAGCGTCAAGCATATCATCCATATTGCCCATCATAAAGCCCGGAAGATTATGCACACTCAAATTTATTCTGTGGTCAGTAATTCTGTCCTGAGGGTAGTTATAAGTCCTTATTTTTTCAGAACGGTCACCATTGCCTACCATAGTTTTTCTTACGGCAGAACGCTCGGCATCTTTCTTGCTCTGTTCCAAATCAAAAAGCCTTGCGCGAAGAACCTGCCATGCTTTAGCTTTATTTTTAATCTGGCTCTTTTCATCCTGCTGAATAACAATAATGCCTGTAGGAATATGTGTTAAGCGAACGGCAGAGTCTGTGGTATTTACACACTGACCACCCGGACCGCCTGCTCTCATAACGTCAACACGAACGTCTCCCGGCTTAATGTCAATTTCAGTTTCTTCTGCTTCCGGCAAAACGGCAACAGTAACAGTAGAAGTCTGCAATCTGCCCTGGCTTTCAGTAACCGGAACACGCTGAACTCTGTGAACTCCGCTTTCCCATCGTAAAGTTCCGTAAACAAATTTTCCGCTTATAGAAGTAACGATTTTGTTAAAGCCGCCAACTTCAGTTTCCTGAGCTTCCATTGTCTCAGTCTTCCAGCCCTTTCTTTCTGCAAGGTGACAGTACATTTCCCACAGGTCGCGTACAAATAAACTTGCTTCGTCCCCTCCTGCAGCAGAACGAATTTCAAGAATGATATTTTTTTCATCAAGTGGATCTGGCGGAATCAGTTTAAGCTTTATTTCTTCCTCAAGCTGAGGTTTTCTCTCTTCCAGTTCTTTAAGCTCTTCGCGGGCCAGCTCCTTCATATCGTGGTCTTCTTCTTCTGTAATGAGCCGTGTATCTTCTTCAATTCCTGCAAGAACTTTTTTGTATTCAGAATATAAATCCATAAGAACAGACAGGTACTGATTTTCACGCATAACATCCTTGTACTTTGCCTGATCTTTTACCAGTGCAGGGTCTGCAATCATCTCTGTTACAACTTCATATCGTTTCGACAAATCTTCAAGTTTTTTGATTAAATCCATAATGTCCTCGATTATATAATAAAATGTATATAGAAAAAAGATGTTTTGTTTTTATTTTTTTTTGTCCGCCGGCTTTGTACTGCACTAAAGCTTATAAGCCTCCGGCAGAGTTTACTTTTACATCATCCGGTGCTTTGCCCTTCGCTTTTCGCTCATTCTTCGTTCGCGCTTTACGCTCTCTTCGAACTTACGGGGCTCCGTACCGGGCTCATTTAAATCTAGATTTTTTTATAACAATTTGTTAAATTATTTAACTGCAATGAAAGATACTAAACTGAAAATAAAAAAATCTTTAGTGCTCTCTGCTTTAGACGCAGCAAATGTCTGTGGTGTTGCTAATCAGTCAATAATTAACTGGGTCAATAAAGGATTTATAAAAGCGTATAGAACTCCAGGCGGACAGTACAGAATTTATCCTGAAGATTTACTTTCATTTTTAGAAAATAAAAAAATGCAGGTCCCTGAAGAATTGCTTGAAATGGTAAACAAAAGAAAAGAAGGTGATCCGCGCATTTTAATCGTAGACGATGATGTCGGCTTAAATAGTGTCGTAAAATCGTTTTTATCATCTCACATAAACAAAGTTGATATAGAGCAGGCTTTTGACGGATTTGAAGCCGGTTCCAAAATGATTGAGTTCCGCCCGAAAATAATGCTTCTGGATTTAGACTTGCCTGGTGTTGACGGCGTTAAAATTTGCAAGGACATAAAACTTGGTAAATTCGCTTCAACAGAAATCATTGTAATTACAGCTTTAGAAGAACCTGATCTTGAAGAAAAACTTTATGGCTTTGGTGTTAAAGAGTATCTCAGGAAGCCATTGAACCTTAATAAGCTCTGTGAATCTGTAAAATCCTTACTCGCATAAAAAAGGAGATGCCTAAGAAGTATTGTCATGCTGAACTCGTTTCAGCATCTCTATAGATACAGATTCTTAAGCCTGACTCAGAATGACATTAAATATTTTAGACAACCCCTTTTTTTGTTCAGCTTTTATTTTGAATAATAGTATGCAGGGAATTTTATTTTTTCTGTAAGTGCTTCTTCAATTACATTTGGTAATTCGCTGTTTGTTTTAATTCCCTTTAAAGCGCTTGCTGCATTCATAAAATAATCGTAGAAAGTCTGTGCTCTTTTGTATTCAAAGGTTACTGCTTCAATCTGTTTGTTTTCAAAGCATTTGCTGCACATAATTTCTTTGCACAAATCAAAGTCGCCTGTAGAATCTATGAGCTTATTCTGAACGGCTTGTTTTGCAGTATATACTCTTCCGTCAGCAAGTTTTTTTACATCACTCAAAGGAATGTTTCTTGCCTTCGAAACTATATTTGTAAACTGCTCGTAACATTCATCACTTATAGCCTGCATGATAGCAATCTGTTCATCTGTTACGGAACTTCCAAGACTGCCCATTGCTTTATTTTTTCCGGAATGAATTGTAGTAACTTTAACGCCGTACTTTTCCATAAGCTTTGTAATGTCTACAAACTGTCCGCTGATTACACCAATGCTTCCTGTAATTGTATTTCTGTTTGCCATAATGTAGTCGGCACTGCAGCCAATGTAATATCCGCCGCTTGCTGCAAGAGAACCGAAATATGCATATACGGGGCGCTTTGTTTCTTCCTTGTATTTCTGTAGCGCAAGATATAATTCGTCTGCCTCGTAAACAGTTCCTCCGGGAGAGTCTATGAATAAAATAATTCCCTTGTTCTTAGAATCTTTCTGAAGCTTCTTTACTGTAGAAAGGAGCCACTGCTGATTGTAAGTCATATTTTCTTTTTCAATAGTTCCTGCAATAACAAGCTTAGCAATGTATTCAGATTTAGGAACTTTTGTTACAGTCACTTCATTTTTTCTAAAAGGAAATGAAAATGCCTGATTGTTCTGGAATAAATCTTTAGTGCTTGAAATTGAAATGGAATTTTCGGAAGGATGTTTTATTGAATAAACTATTTCAAAAACTCCAACTCCAATAGAAAGAACCAGTGCAATTATAAAAAATACAATACCGGCTTTTGATGTTTTGTTTTTCATTTAGATTCCACCTTCATTATTTTCTTCGATAGTTGCTTCGTTTTCTTCGCCAAAATCTTCCAGTGTTAAAGTTCCTGTTTTAAGGGCATGTTCTTTCATAGCGTAATATGCATTTACAAATGACATGTTAAAATATGGTCCAAGATAACAAATCCATAAAATATTGAATGTGAATACGTTTAAGATTCCCCAGCCTATGAAACTTAAATACATTACAAATAAATCTGCCTTAAAACCTTTAGTCATTGTTTTACTGATTCTCATTGCCTTGAAAGGAGAAACTTTCGGATATTCAGCCAAAATATAATACATCTGTGAATATGAAATTGCTTTTACGATTCCAGGAATTACGAATAACAAAGACCAGAGAAAAACCCATAACCCCTGCCATAGAATTGCAATGAATCCTTTAAAGCTTAAAGAAAAGCCTTCAAAGAATCTTGCAACAGAAACTGTCTCTGTAGTTTTATGCATGTTTATATAATAAAATGTGCCTGCAAGTGTAACTGCACCTGTAATGAAATATGAAAGTATCCATGCCAAAAAAGAAAAAGGTGATTTTACAGGAACTGAATTTTTTGCTGAAAAATTAAAATTAAGTCCGTCATAGTCATTTAATACATTGTCAACAGAAAAATCAGTTGAATTAACCAGAGCCATATTTTCTTTAAATGACTGTGCAATTTCCGGCACTGATGCAATTGAAATAAAAATAAGTCCTAAAAGAGTAATTATGATTGCTCCCTTGAGTCTGTTTTTTAACTGCATTTTTGCAATTTTTTTGTAAGCCTGTCTGTTAAACATTTTTTTTCTCCTTTTAACGTTCTGTTAGCATTTGTGAATATGTTTTACATTCTATTTCTTCGTTAGAAATTCCTGCAAGATTCAACAGGTCATGTAATTTTTTTACTGACTTATCCTGAATTTCTTTTGATTGTTCAGAACATAAAATTTCTATTTCCAGAAAATATCCGAGGGAACTTACTTCACACAGTTCCAGATTTGCTCCTTTAACGGAAGGTGAAATTTCATCTGGCTGAAATTCAACTTTCCATTCATGAACTTTTTTTGTCTTGGTTAAAGCAAGTTTAATCCCTGAGTCCTGAAAGAAATTTGTGAGAGGTAATTCTGATGAAATGATACATTCTTTTTCTTCATTACATTCTGTTTTTTCGTTTTCCAGAAATGATTTTTTTTTGTAAGTCAGGAAAATCTTTTGTTCGTTCTCAGAAGTTTCTTTTCTAATTCTGATTTTTATCTCCTGCGAATCAGGGTTGCAGTAATAAAAATCCTCGCGAGTAATAAAACCTTGATAGGCTGCAAAAGAATTTAATTTCTCTTTTGTGTATTCAACATTTTTAACATGCGCCTTGAGTTCAATTTCATTCATTGCTTAAGTCTAACACTATTTATTTTTTTTGTGGAGATGTTTTTGTTGGTGGGGGGGAGAGGTGTTGTGTTGCAAGGAAAATCTTAAATATTTTTTTTGAAAAATGTTCAGTGTACACTGAACATAGGAATTCTTCAATTCCTATGTTGCGAAACTTTGCTTTACGCTTGTTTCGCAACATAAAGACTAAAAATCGTAGGAGAATTTTTATGGAAGAAGAAACTAAATTTTGTAAATTTTGTGGCGCTAAAATCCCTATGGATGCAGTATTGTGCACATCATGCGGAAGACAGGTTGAAGAATTAAAATCAGCTTCAACGGCACAACCGAACATTGTTATTAACAATTCAAATAATAACTCGAATATGAATGTTAATGGCGGAATCGCTGGTGGGCGAATGAAAAATAAATGGGTTGCTTTATTACTCTGTATATTTCTTGGAGGTATTGGTGCACATAGATTCTACGAAGGTAAAATTGGTACCGGAATTCTATGGCTCTGTACTGCTGGACTTTTTGGTATTGGCTGGGTTATTGATTTCCTTATTTTATTATTTAAGCCAAATCCATACTATGTATAACGGGAGGTGTAAATGCTTCTTACTTATATTTTATGGTTTC
Source organism: Treponema sp. (assembly GCA_016282835.1). Lineage (GTDB taxonomy): Bacteria > Spirochaetota > Spirochaetia > Treponematales > Treponemataceae > Treponema_D. The sequence continues at coordinate 7,115 of JAEELR010000284.1, forward strand.
TAGGAGTTGTTTGTGGATTAGTTACAGCCGTTGAAGTAGCAATTATAATCTACAGACTTTATAACAAAAACAGGAATGTAAAATCAAACATTATTACTTCTGTCATTACAGCAATTTTATGTATTGGATTTATAAGTTCAGCTGCCATTTCATTGTTTGATAAAGTAATTAAGCCAAATGAAAAGAGTTTATCTGAAATTGGAAAAGATTTAGGAAAAGCTTCAGCTGATATAACTGCAAATGCTTATCAAGAATTCGTTGAAACATGGGATAAAACTGTAAAAGAAAAGGAATCTGAATAAGAAAAAAAAGCAAGTGTTCGAATCACTTGCTTTTTTTTTGCAAAATTGAATTCATTGAATTTTACTTGACTCTATAACAGTATAGAGTGATACTTCAAATGTTGACAAAAAATGTAATGCTCACACCCTCCATTCTCCATCTCAATACAATTAGAAATCTCTTCAAAAAAGTGATATACTTATTTTACTATGTCAATGAAAGTTTTTTTGTTTCTTATGATTCCGTTTTTGGGAACAACACTTGGAGCAGCAACAGTTTTTCTTTTGAAGAATGAATTAAAACCTATAGTTAAAAAAATGATTTCAGGTTTTGCAGCAGGCGTTATGGTTGCGGCTTCTGTCTGGTCTTTAATTATTCCGTCTCTTGAATCTGAACAGGCACTTTCTATGGGAAAATTTTCTTTCGTTCCTGCAGCAATTGGTATTGCAATAGGAATGCTTTTTATTCTAGCTTTAGACAGAATTATCCCCCACCTGCACTTAAGTTCAACTTCACCTGAAGGACCTTCAACAAAATTAAAGAAAGTAACAATGCTTGTCCTTGCAGTTGTCCTGCATAATATCCCGGAAGGAATTGCTATAGGCGTTACAGTTTTTGCATTTATGAACGGATCAACTTCCATGACTATGGCAGGTGCTCTTTCTCTTTCAATTGGTATTGCCATTCAAAACTTTCCTGAGGGAGCAATTATTTCCATGCCTTTAAAAAGTGAAGGCGGCAGTAAGGGAAAATCTTTTCTGTACGGAATGCTTTCTGGAATCGTTGAGCCAATCGCAGCCCTTCTGACAATTGCGTTTTCTTATTTAATCATTCCATTGCTTCCATATTTACTTTCATTTGCAGCAGGAGCAATGATTTATGTTGTTGTAGAAGAATTGATTCCTGAAGCTACTGCAGGGGAGCATTCAAATATTTCTACAATGAGTTTTGGAGCAGGCTTTATTTTGATGATGATTCTGGATGTTGCTTTAGGCTGATTTATTACTGCAAAAGCAGTTTACTGTAAAAGCATTTTGTCGCTGTTTAACGAGTGCTTTTTTATCTGCCTGAATTTTTCAATAATTTTATCCATTGTCAAAGAGTCTTTTTCTTCTTTGTCAGCATCCATGATTATCTGTCCGCTGTCCATCATCAGTAAGCGGGTTCCGTAATCAAGTGCGTGCTGCATATTGTGTGTTACCATCATTACTGTAAGGTTGTAGTCGCGTGCAAACTTTCTTGTCAGTTCCATAATGATAGAAGCGTTTGTCGGGTCCAGGGCTGCCGTGTGTTCATCAAGCAAAAGTAAATCTGGTTTTGACATTACAGCCATTAAAAGTGTAAGTGCCTGTCTCTGTCCGCCGGAAAACTGATTCACATTGTCGTTCAAGCGGTTCTCAAGGCCCATATTTAAAACAGAAAGCTGCTCTTTGAAATACGAACGCATCTTATTGTTCAGACTAATCCTTAAGCCCTTGAATCCCTTCTTTGAAGCAATGACCATATTGTCTTCGAGTGACATTTTTCCAGCAGTTCCCAGGAGCGGGTTCTGGAAAATGCGGCCAATGTATGTTGCTCTCTTGTATTCCTTCTCGTAAGTGATTTCTTTTACAGTTCCGTCTTTTTCAAGAAAGATTGAGCCGGTTGTAGGTTTTAAAGTTCCTGCAATTAAATTGTATAAAGTTGATTTTCCTGCTCCATTAGAACCGATTACTGTAATAAAGTCTCCGCGGTTTATTTTTAAGTTGACATTTTTCAGCGCTTCGTTTTCATCAGGAGTGCCGGCGTTAAATGTAATTCCAATATTTTTTAATTCAATCATTTTATTTTGTCCTTATTGCTTATTTTGTTTTTTGTGAAACCTTTGAATCTTGTAATGAACAGACAAAGAATGATTAAAATACCCGTTACAAGTTTTAAATCGTTTGGAGTAAGGTTTATGTAGTGGCCGTAAGTTCGTGCAAGAATCATAAGTGCGCGGTAAATGCATGAACCTATAAGAACTCGTAAAGTCTGTAAGCCGATTTTATTTGATTTTAAAATGAACTCGCCGAGCATGAGGGATGCAAGGGCAGAAACTACAGTTCCGGTTCCCATTCCTACATCAGCAAAGCCGTTGTACATGGAAGCAAAGGCACCTGCCAAAGCTGCAAGTCCGTTTCCAAAGCATATTCCTATTGTTCTTAAAACTGCCGGATTCACACCCTGCGAAATTACAAGCTGCGGATTGTCTCCCAAAGCGCCCATTGTAAGCCCCATATCAGTGTGGAAGAATAAATCCATCAAGCCCTTTACTGCAAAAACAAATATTATAAGAAAAATCACAAGTGCCCATTCAGGGTTTATTGCCGGAAAGTGATTCTGTGAGAAGTCCTGAAGCTTAGAAAAAAGATTTGGAATTCGAAGATATGAAATGTTTGCCCTGTTATGCATAATGCGAAGGTTTATGGAATAGAGCATAGTCATTGTAAGGATACCTGCAAGTAAATCAGGAATGTGCAGTTTGTTAAAGATTAAACTTGTTACAAGTCCCGCTAAAAGTCCTGCAAGAAATGCAAGAATCAGTGAAGGAAACATAGGAAGTCCGCTTGAAAGACAAGACGCTAGGACACAGGCTCCCATCGGGAAAGAACCGTCTATAGTCATATCGCAAAAATTAAGTACCCGGAATGAAAGAAAAAGTCCAAGTACCATCAGGCCGTATATAAGCCCTTCATTAAGAATAAGTGCAATCATGGAAACTATCGTAACATTTTTTTTTATTTGATGTAACTGTATGCAGAAGCGTTTTGTTTCTTTCCCCCAAACCCCTAATCTTTCCCGCACGCTTTAAATGATGAATCAATGAGTTTATGGTGATATCAGGTGGTAGCGGGCTCTGCCCCGACTGTGCTCAACCACCACACGCCTTGTGAATTGTGAATGGCACTTCCTGCGAGTACGTGGTGGCGGGCTTTGCCCCGATACATCTGCAATGCAGGCACTCAACCACCGCAACTCCTACCCTCATAGGTTTCTTTCGTTAAATGGATTTCCTCAAATTTTGAATTTCTTCCAGAGGCAGGGCAGTGTAGAATGAAATTTTTTCATCAGAAAGCTCGTTGTCTTTTATCATGCGGAGAGCATCTTCTCTTTTACCAGACATTATGCCTTCTTTGCGGCCCATGTATCTTTGATGTTGTAATTCATCGGATAAAAACATAGCTTCCTCTCGTACAGACTTTATTCTTTTCAGCTTGTTAACTGTTTCATCTATTTTCGCAGTAAACTTTCCTGACGATTTATCACAATAAGTATATTTTAGGAAATCCTTAATTTCAACATCTTTTTCCTTTTCATAAGCTTTTGCATTAAATACACTTTTTTTTGCTCCGTCATTCAGATGGTAAAGTAAATTTGTTTCTTCAATCAGGCACTGATTTTGAAATACATAACAGGGCTGATTCAGTCCGAATGGATCGTATGTACATATAAATATAACAAAGCTTTCTTTTAGTTCAGTGTAATTCTGTCCCTTTAGAAGTGAGTCAGTATCCATCAGGCTCTGGTAATATCTCATTCTATGCGGAATATCATCATCATAGGTCTGTAATTCAATGTCATAAATTTTATTACTGTCTTTTACATATACATCAAGGCGGATTCCATGACTTTGATATGGCATCTCAATGCTTTTTTCTGTTTCAATGTATTCTATTTTCTCTACTTTAATTTTTAAAAGAATTTCTATTAGTTCTCTGCAAATTTCAGGATTCATCAGCACACGGTTGAATATCAGTCTGTTCGTAAATTTGATTTCGTTCTGCATTTTTTGCTCCTCATATATATTTATATATACATTGGGATTGTATTTTTGTTTAAATTTGTGGAAAAAAAAGTGAGGTTTTCTTTCCCCCAACCCCCTAATCTTTCCCGCATGCTTTAAATGGTGATTCGATGTATTGTTATTTTTCCAGGTAGTGGCTGGCTTTGCCCCGGTTCGGTTCCACCGATTTAACCACCACAAGAAAAACGTAATCGAATTTATTTTTAC
>JAEELR010000285.1 GCA_016282835.1 Treponema sp.
AAAAATTGTCCCGCAGAAAAGCCGCTATAAGAAGAAGCTGGTTAACATACCAACGCCGGAGTTTTATGTTTTCTACAACGGGACTGAACCTTACCCTGATATAAAAACACTATGTCTTTCAGATGCATTTATTATAAAACAAAAAAGACATCAGTTAGACCTTACAGTTGATGTTTACAACATAGCAGATCCGCACCCGGAAAAACCTTTGACGCTTCTGGATAAGTGTGCTATTTTAAAACAGTACTGTGAGTTTGTAGAAACTGTCAGAAGCTTTAAGGAAAATGATTCTGCCAATCCTATAACAGAAGCAATTTCTTACTGCATAAAGAATGATATTCTAAGTGAATACCTGAAACGAAAGAGCACGGAGGTAAATAATTTGTTAATAGCCAATTACGATTTTGAAATAGACAAAAAAGTTTACGCCGAAGAAGCCGCTGAAATAGCTGCCGAGAAAGCTTATGCAGAGGGAAAGCTAGATGGTAAACTAGAAGAAAAAAAAGAAAATGCACTTAATATGCTGGAAGATGGACTTCCTATAGAAAAAGTTGCAAAGTATAGTGGACTTTCGATTGAACAGATAAAAGCATTGCAATGAGGTATAACTACCGGTAATTTTTAGAAATTAATTCAACTTGACAACTGAGACCTCATACTAAATAATCTAATAGAATAAAAAATATATTAAGATTGAAATTTATTTCAGTATTCAGGAGTTTAAAGTGTTTGGCATTCAGTACAGTTCTTTTGATTCAATGACTTATGTTATTCATTACAGCAAGGGAAAAATTAAACGCGAAGGACGCGGATTATCATTTTTCTATTACAAGCCTTCATCATCTTTGACTGCAATTCCATTAGGAACAAGAGACGTTCCTTTTATTTTTAAAGAAACATCTGAAGACTTTCAGGAAATTACAGTTCAGGGACAGATAACCTATAATATTTCTGATCCAAAGGCACTTTCAGAAGCTCTTGATTTTACTGTTGATTCAAACAGAAAACCACGGTTTGAAAAATTTGAAGTTCTTGAACAGCGTCTTAATAATGAAGCTCAGTCAGCCGTTTCTTCTTTTATTCAGGGGAAAAAATTGAAAGAAGGACTTCGTTGTGCAAAAGATATTTCAGCAATAATTCAGGAAAATCTTATTAAATCGAATGCTGTAAAACTTCTCGGTGTTCAAATTCTTTCAGTAGAAGTATTGGGAGTTAGTCCGTCACCAGAAATGGGGAAAGCTCTTGAAACAGAGACTCGGGAATCGCTGCAAAAAGAAGCAGATCAGGCTGTTTACGAAAGAAGAAACTTTGCGGTTGAACAGGAAAGAAAAATTAAGGAAAGTGAATTAAATACTGAAATTGCCGTAAAAGAAAAACAAAAACAGATTGATCAAAAAACTGCGGAGCTCCAGCTCGAAAAAGCTCAGACACAGCATAAGTTGAGAGATATGCAGATTGCTTCTGATATTGAAATTGAGGAAAAAAAGAAAACTCTTACACAGATGCAGGCTGATAATATCAAGAAACAGGCAGATGCAAAGGGATATGAACTTGAAAAAACTCTTGCTCCATACAAGGATCTTGACTGGCATATTCTTATGGCTATGAATAACAACGGTCTTTCTGCTGCTGATAATTTAGGGCTTGCGTTTAGAGAGCTTGCAGAAAATTCTCAAAAAGTAGGAAACCTTAACATAACACCAGATTTACTGAAAACAATTATAGACCGTGCTGACGACTAGTTATGAAATTAGAGAATGCTGTAATTATTACAAATAAAACAAGGCTTGAGTCTTTGATAGAACGATTCAATACAAAGGCTCAGGCAAAGTTTTATATTGAACATAGTGGCGGCGATTTTTCAGATTACGAACAGGAGCATATGATTTTTAAGGAATCGCTTGCAACTGTTGTTGAAAAATTGTCGGCAAGTTTCAAATGTAAAATAGTCGATAGAAGCTATCTTCCAAATTATATTTTTTCAGAAAAAGATTTGCCGGTCGTATTAGGACAGGATGGGCTTGTGGCTAATACCGCTAAATATGTAAACGGGCTGCCTATTTTTGCAATAAATCCTGATAATTCCAGATATGATGGAGTGCTTCTCCCTTATAATATGAAGAATTTTGCAGAAGAAATACCTTTGTTAATCTCATCCAGATTTAATTGTGATGATATAACGATGGCAAAGGCAACCTTAAATGACGGGCAGACACTTCTTGCTTTTAATGATTTCTTTATTGGACCGGCTTCACATACATCTGCCAGGTATAATATAAAATTTGGGAAAGAAAATGAAAACCAGTCTTCCAGCGGAATTATTGTTTCAACAGGAGCTGGTTCTACAGGGTGGTTAAGTTCAATTTGTAAGCAGGTTTCCCGAATGTCAAAAAAACGCACTGAAATAGATATGACATGGGAGCAGGATGAACTATTTTTTGTGGTAAGAGAGCCATTTGAAAGTAAGTATTCAAATGCAAATATAGTTTCTGGCTTTGTAGATAAAGCACATCCGCTGGTTATTGAATCATTTATGCCCCAGAAAGGTGTAATTTTCAGTGATGGAATTGAGAAAGATTATTTGAACTTCAATTCAGGGGCTATTGTAAAAATAGGACTTGCAGATTCAAAAGCACATCTTATTGTTTAGTTTCTCTCCCTGCATCAAAATCCATGTACATTAGGAATGCATTCTTCTAGTTCAGCTTTTGGAATTTTATTAAAGTATTCTACTAATGAAGAATCGAGTTGAGTTCCTGCACATTCGTTTATTATGGACATTGCAACTTCGTGATGCATTGCGTCTTTGTAGGATCTGCGCATTGTTATTGCAGAATAAGTGTCGCAGACTGCAATAATTTTTGATTCAAGAGGGATTTGTTCTTTTGGGATTTTATAATAACCCTTTCCGTCAACTCTTTCGTGGTGATATAAAATCCATGGGGTTATTGTCCTGAAAAAATAGAGCGGTTTCATAAATTCCACGCCCAGCTTTGGATGTTGTTTCATTATTTCCCATTCGTCATCCGTAAGTTTTCCCGGTTTATTTAAAATCGCTTCCGGGATTCCGAGTTTACCAACATCATGCAGAAGGGCAGCGTATTCTAATAGTGAAGCATTAAGACTTTTTTTGATTTCTGCGGGTAAATGCCTGTAAAAGCACATTGTCAGGTGCTGTACATAGCGGCTGTGTCCGTTTAGGTTTGGATCCCTGGATTCAATCATGCCGATTAAAGTTTCTGTCATGGCAAGGCAATTTTCTTTTTCCGAATTAACAAGATGAAACATTAAAGTAAGAATGATGGCAACAAAAATGCTTCCCCCAAAAAGAATCCCTGAAATTAATAAATCTGCTTGTCTTGAGACTGCAACTCCAACATAACCGAGCAGGAAAAATATCAGTAGAAAAAGTGCCAGCGTTTTCCATGTTTTGTTTTTGTCATTTCGAGAGTCTTTTATTTCTTTTAATTTATGAATGAACAGTATATAGCGGATGATATTTGTAATCATCAAAAGTGAGCCGAGAAGAATAAGGATGTAAATTAAGTAGTTCATGTTTTTAATTATAAATGATAATTCGAATAAGTGTACAAATTTTTTTTGCGAGGAATTTTTACTGCATTTCAGCAATTAGAATGAATATGGATTAAATTGCTACGATAAGTAGCGGAAATCTGTTAAAATGTAAACATCAGTTTCTTTGAATCTGGGACGAACGGGGTTATTCTTTGGGTACATGTTAAGAATGAACTTTAGAATACCAGGAGGAAATTATGACATTCGCTGAAAAATTAAGAAATGCGAGAAAGCAGGCAGGGATTTCACAGGAAATGCTTGCAGAAAAACTTTGTGTATCCCGCCAGGCTGTTACAAAATGGGAAACTGAAATGGGACTTCCGGACATTGCTAATATGATGGCAATTTCAAAGCTTTTTAATATTAGTGTGGATGAATTTCTTGCTAAAGAAAAAGAAGCTTCTATTAGAAAGGGGTATCTGTATGAAAGCAACACCGAATATGATATTGATGGCAGCAAGCACTTTGACATTAAACTGGGCGGAACAAATGAATTAAAGGTGTATGGCGTAGAAAGTGAAAAGGTTGTGGTTCGACTGGGCTCTAATACTTTGGAAAATATTGCTCAATGTTTTAAGACAAAAATTGATGACATTAAGGGCAGGATTGATATTGATGTAAACCGCCAGAACAAGATGACTGAAGCCGCTGCAAAAGAGGAACTTTTTATAGAAGTATTTTTGCCAAAAAAATATCTGTCCTCGATTGAAATTGAAGCTAATGCAAGAACAATTTTTATGAATAATCTTGATTGCCCGCATATTGAGTTTCAGGGAAAGACAAGTTTCTTCTATATAAATGATGTTAATGGACGATTAGAAATTGATTCAGGAAGCGATGTGAATTTCTGTGTCAGTGAGTTTTCCGGCTCTCTTGAGATTAATCAAATTTATTCGACTTCACGATTGTCTGTTCCTTCTGGTTTTAAATTTCGCTCTGTGGTAAAGGGAATTAAGACTTCTGTTACTTTTGAAGATGATGGAACTGCAGTTGAAGATTTTTCGGATAAGGATGCAGACACTGTTATTGAATTCAATGGAATGAAAAGCGAACTTGTGATTTTTCACGCGAAATGATACAGGGACAAATAGACAGATGCTGAAATAAATTCAGCATGACAGTTTGCATTGCAATGTGTGATGCAAAAATTTGGGGGAGCTACGGGGGCTGCCGTAAGGAAAAAGATTTCCCCCGTTAGAAAGGGTAGGGCGCAACGAAGTGCGACCGTAGGGAGAGACATCTCCCTTCAAAAAAAGGAAAAACAAATCAGGAGAAATTTTATGACTCAATATAAATACAGACCGATTCGGTTTTATTTGACGGCTTTTGCTGCGACCTGGGCGTGGTGGGGGCTTGCGATTTTTGTGAAAGAGGGCGTTTTATGCACGCTCGGAATGCTTGCGGGACTTTTTTCGCCGGCGATTATTGCGATTGTGACGGTGTTTGCTTCTAAGAGTGAGTCGCTGAAGAAGGATTTTAAGCGAAAGATTTTGGGCTTTTACAAATTGAAACCGCTGAATATGCTGCTTGCGGTTTTGGTGTTTGCTCTGATTGTGGCTTCGTCGATTCTGCTTTCAACTTTTTTCGGGCAGCCGTTGAGTCAGTTTTCATTTACAAAGGATTTTTCATTTACCGGCGCGGGGATAAGTTCTGCGGTAGTGACAATCTTGCTCGCTTCCTGCATTGAGGAATTTGGCTGGCGGGGTTACGGTGAAGATTCGATTGCCCAGTACTGCAGCTGGTTTAAGGAATCTGTGATTTTTGGTTTCGTGTGGGCTTTGTGGCATCTTCCGCTTTTCTGGATCTCCGGGACATATCACTACAATATCCGCGGGATGAATGTCTGGTATATGATAAACTTTTTTGTTTCTGTAATGCCGATGGGATTTATTACTACCTGGGTATATGTAAAGAACGGGCGAAGTATGCTTGCGAGTATCATCTTTCATCTGTTCATTAATTTTATGCAGGAACGAATTGCTATGACTCAAGTTACAAAATGTGTGGAAACGATTGTGGTTTATGTTGTGGCTGCTGTTGTTGTGCTTTGTAACAGACAGATGTTTTTTGAGAAGGAGCATATTGGGAAGCTGCCAGAGGAGAATGAGGGGGAGTGAAATGAATTTTGTGTAGGGGGTGGGAGCTATACAAGCATGGCTTTCTGGAGTTCTGTAACTTCTTCTATTGTAAGCCCTGCGTATTTAGCAATTTCTTCAACGGTAAGTCTGCCTCCTTCCAGCATTCTAAGTGCAGTTTCTTTATTTCCTTCGAGTTTTCCTTCAGCATAGGCTTCTTCGGCGTGAACTCTTATGTCCGTTTCATAATCGTAATTGGCTACTAACAAATTATCTACCTCCGTGCTTTTTCGTTTAAGGTACTCAGCTAAAATATTATTTTTTATGCAGTAAGAAATTGCTTCTGTAATGGGATTTGCAGATTTTTTATTCTTATTTATTCTTACTTGTTTTACAAATTCACAGTACTCTTTTAAAATATCACACTTGTTTAATACCGTCAAAGGTTTATCGGGATGTGGATCTGCAATATTGTATACATCAACTGTAAGTTCCAATTGAGGTTTTGCTTGTTCCTTAATAAAGGCATCTGAAAGGCGAAGCGTTTTAATGTCTGGGTAGGGTTTAGTTCCGTTGTAAAACACATAAAACTCTGGAGTTGGGATGTGAACTAAATTCGTTTTATAACGGTCATCCTGTGGTACAATTCTTTCGTAAAGACGAACAACATAATCAAGAAAACGCAGCGGCATATTCTCGTTTATCGTTGACTGATGCTCAACAAGGACAATCAGTTTTCCGTTAATCATCATGCTCACATCGTTATAATAGCTGTGGTATAGCGTCTGGTCGATTATTTCGCTTTCGATTGAAACATCACTAAGTTTTAAATCAGAATCATGGAGTGCGTTGTAAAGCGATAAGAAATTCTCTTTTGCATGAATGTCCTTCATAAATAAATCTACGAATACTGAATCACGGTATTTTTTATTTTCCATAGGTACTTCCTGTTTTTATTTGGTTTCTTATTTATATATATACATTGGTGTTGCATTTTTGTTTAAAATTGTGGGAAAAATGTAATTTTTTTTGAGGGCGAGATGACAACTGCTTGTGAATATGTTTTGTAGTTTTAATATGTTACGGATTCTTTTTATTTAATATCTTTTACAATTTCTTTTACGAGTACGCTTACAAGGTTTAATTCTTTAGGATTCATTTTTTCCAGATTATCTGCAATGTGTCTTATTTCTGCTGAATAGGATTTTACAGGTTTTGATTTTTCTGATGAAGCAGGATTTTTGCCTGTCACAAGATATTCAACAGAAACACCAAGAGCTGCTGCAATTTTAACGGCTATATCAGCAGCGGGAATAGAACTGTTTTCCCTTAAATAGTTACTCAGGGCATTAGATGCAAGTCCAGCCTTTGCCGCAACTTCTTTTACAAGAAGTCCCTGATAATTTATTTCATCCCGTAAATTTTCTTTGAATCCCATATTTTAAGTATACGTAAATTTACACTTTTTTAAGTTGACAGAGTGTATATTTACACAATAAAATATCAAGAAGTAGATATACGTTTTTATGATATATATGTAAATCTACAGAATGAAAGTCCTAGAATAAATATATTTTTAGGGATATCTGGAAGGAAATAATGAAAAAAACACTCTGGGTGCTTATTTTTTTAACTTGTTCAAAGTTGACTTTTTTTGCACAGAATTTACCTGACTGGTATATAGACAGAGGTTTTGCTTTTCCAGAATCGCTGTATATTTCTGCAACTGGAAGCGGCTTTACTCAGATTGCCGCAGAAAATGATGCACTTTCTAATCTTGCATTATTTTTTGAAGCCAGAGTTTCTGTAATCAAATCATCGGAACTTAATGTACTTCAAAAACTAGATATGCAGGTAGAAAAAACAAGAAACGCTTCAACAGAATCAATAGTACAGTCAGAAGTTTCACTTCCATGTGTGCAGTTTACTTCTCCTCATTACGATTGTACTGCTGATGATTACTATGTTTGTGCATATATAAAAAAATCAGATGCCGTAAAAGAGTTAGAATCAGAACTGAGTCAGAATTATACACAAGCACGTTCTGTTTTAAATATTGCACAATCATCTTCTGATCCATTCCGTTCGTTCAGCAGAGCAAAGGCTGTTCAAAAACTGACTGTTGATTCTAGTACGAATTTAAAAAGACTCTGTATTCTTGATTTTTCAAAAGGAAAGGAATTTTTAAAACTTGCAGATGAACTTAATTCAAAAGCTACAACGCTTATGATTCAGAAAAAGCAAAAGCTTTCATTTGCTGTAAACATAAATGGCGATTCTGATAAAAACATTTCATTTAGTGTAAAAAATATTTTTGAAACACAAGGGTTTGTCTGTTCAGTAAATAATCCACTTTACTTAATAAATGGCGAAATTCATTTTGTTGAGTCAGAAATTACTGGTGTTGGAATTTTTGTACGTCCTGCTGTTTCCATAATTGTTGAATCAAAGACTAATGGAGAAGTGTTAGGTTCATATACAAAACAACTTCCAAAATATGGGCATAAGAATCTTGATGGTGCATACGCAAAGGCTAATGTCGAATTAGAAAAGGATTTAAAAGAGAATCTTATTGATTCACTTTTTGAATAAAATAAATAGGAGTTTACTATGAAAAAGGTTTTACAGGTTTTGAGTATACTTGCTTCAGCAGTTGTTATCATTTCATGCAAAACAACAGCACAGGTTGCACAGAATGAACAGGCTGTTACAGCCGTTAAACCAATCAACTGGCAGGGTGCAGAACTCGGACTTCAGATTCCAGAGTGGGTTCTTTATGTTGCCTCTCAGGATTATGAGGCATTGAATAATCTTCCCGAAGCAAAGGAAAAAAGATTGCTACCAATTACAGGATCAGGTGCCGATAAGGATTTATTAAAATCTGGCTTGATACACAGGATGCATCATCTAAACTTTCTGAGGAATTACAGCAGACAGTTACTTCGGAAGCTTCAAGCCGTGTAAGTGGAAATACTTCTACAGAAGCTGGAGAAGCAAGTTTACGAATGGCAAAGAAAGTTACAGGCGTTGTTTCTCAGACAAGTTTTTCTGGTTTTTCTCGCCTAAAGACTTTCTGGACTCAGGTTCAACGTCCAACTGATGGTAAACTTGAATATAACATGTATGCACTTTATGGAATTGATAAACAAATACTCTTGAAACAGGTAGACAGCATGCTTAAGCAGGTAAAAGCAGAAAGCCCTGAAGAAGAGGAAGCGTTGGAAGATATGGAAAGACTTGTTCGTGCATCCGCTGCCAAAGTTGGTGTAGTTGTGGGAAGGAATTAATGGAATGAAAGTCAGAAAAATTTTTGTATGTGCAATTTTTGCATTGATTTATACTGCTGGTGTTTTTGCACAGAGCGGTAAGCTGACTATAGCAGAAGCCTTGGATAAAGCAAGCCGTCAGTTTTCGGGTAATCTCAAAGACGGAACAATTGTTGCCATTCTTGGTATCTCCAGCGGTACTGATGCACTTGATGAATACATGCTGGATGAATTTACTGCAGACATTGTTTCACTTAGAAAACTTAAGGTTGTTACACGTGCGAACCTTGATGTGATTAAAAAGGAAATGAATTTTCAGCTTAGCGGTGAAGTTAGTGATGAAACCATGCAACGACTTGGCGCAAAGACAGGTGCAGAAACTGTTATTGCCGGTACCTTTAAGAATTATGGAACTGGTTACAGGCTGAATATTCAGGCATTCAATGTTACAACCGCTGCAATTCAGGATATTTACAGAAGTGATATTCAAGAAGATGATATACTGAGTGTACTTCTCAAAAAGAAGAGTGTCCGTGCTGTAAAGAAAGAAGTTGAAGAGAAAAAACAATATAAAAGTTTAATTGAGCTCGGGTTTATGCAAACAAATGCTTTTGCATTAGAATTAAGGTATTGTGGTGTTTTTCCTTTCGGACTTTTACTGAAAGGCGGTCTTGCTGGTATATCAAATGGAAATGGTTCAATTTTAGGAGTTGATATTGGAGCAGGATATGCATTTGTAAACAATAACTGGTGTATATTAGGTATATCTGCAGGAGTTGAAGGATTAAGTGGCGCAATTTACTATAGTGACGGCTATGAAGAAGTATACAATGACCTGGGCTTTGGTACCGATTTGTTTATAAAATTTATATTAGGAAAACACTTTGGTATATACAGTGATTTAGGCTTACTTTTTGGTTGTGAAAGTCCTTTATCTTTTAAAGTCGGTTTCATATATCAGTTTTAGTTTGTAAAGCAGCCTGTCAGTCAATTACGGCTGGCAGGATATCTGTTAATTTCATAATCTGCTTAACTTCCTTTCTAGCAATTAATCATATTAAAAGTTTCAATTCTTTATTTCTTACAATTTTAAGAAGCTGTCTAATAGTGATATAAAAGAGTGTCAAAATGGCAGGTGTTTTCTGATATCTTGATTTTGCTGAATGACAGGCAGAACGTCAGCAGCCAATGATATTTTTGGTATAGGAGTTGGTGATTAACTCAACCACATAAATGTGTGTATGAAATGAATTTTGCAAATTTTTTTTAAAATTTAATAAAAATATAATATTGATGTAGATATATAAATAGACACTTTATATTAATGAATCAGTTTGTTGTCAGGTGGTTATTTTTGAAAAAAAACGCTGAATTACAGTATAATGTGTTAAATTTCATGGATAAAACTCCAGCCCTAGAATGTGGTCAGAAATCTTCATTATGCGCCAGCTCTTGCAAAATATGAAAGAATTACACATATGAGCTTTGCAGGGCTTAGTGAAGATAAAATCAAAAGCTCTGGTTATGTAGTTGATACTCTGGAAGCAGCGCTCTGGTGCTTTTTGACTACAGCGAATTATCACGATTGTGTTCTGAAGGCAGTAAATCTTGGAAGCGATACAGATACAGTGGCGTGTGTGGCAGGAAGTATTGCAGGATTGTATTACGGAGAGATTCCTGAGGCGTGGATTAATACTGTGCGTAATAAGAAGTTCGTAGATAAGGTGATTGAGAAGTTTACGAGCGCGATTTTGGAAGAGAAATAGAGAATTTTGTACCCTGTTGTATTATTTGCGACAGGGGATGGCGTAAGATTTTAAGAATGGAGGAATTGAATTATGGACAGGGAACTAATGCTAAAGATGTTATCTATATTGAAAATGTAATGCAATTAGATGACTGGAAAATCTTGGTTGTTGAAGCAGATACTTTGAAAGAATATGAGATAGATATTCCGCATGGAGGGAAATAAATATGATGATAGATCCTGAACAGTATGTAGAACAGTACAAAAATGCTTCTTATTGTGATCTTTTGAAATTCAAAAATGAATTGATTTTGCACATTACAGAATTTGAACATGATTATAATAGAGAAAATCCTGATTGGATGGCTAAACCTGGTCCGGATGTTCATTATCAGTGGAATCTGGAAGTTCTTGGATTGATTGCACCTATGCTATCAGAAGCATTTAACAGAGAGTATGAATGGGGCGAAAAGAATATTATTGATTATGGAAAAGATATGAAAAAGTTTTATGAGTAATATACTGATAGGCACCAGCGGCTACGATTACCCTGAATGGAAAGGAGTTTTCTATCCGCCAGAAGTAAAACGAGCAGATTTTCTCACTTACTATGCAACACAGTTCAATGCAGTGGAGCTGAATAACACGTTTTACAACATGCCTACTGCAGAACGGTTATTTTCTTTTTATAAGCGAAGTGAAGGCCGGCTCCAGTTCAGCATTAAAGCAAACAGACTGCTTACACATGAAGTTGATTCGCAATGGCAGACTGCAGCTGATGACTTTAAGGAAGCTCTGAATCCGCTTTTGGAAAAAGAGAGTCTAAGTGCTGTTCTATTCCAGTTTCCGCAGAGTTTTCATTATACGAACGAAAACCGCATTTACCTTGCAAAAATGATTGCAGCTTTTGAGGGATTTCCAGTTGTAATTGAGTTCCGCCATAAAGAATGGATACGTGAATCAGTATTTGAAGGACTTGTTCAGAGAAAAGCTTCGGTAGCGTTTTGTGATATGCCGCAGCTTAAGGCACTACCTAATGCTGATTTTAGTAACAGTTTGTATTCACAGTTTATCGGACCGAATGCGTATATCCGCCTGCATGGACGAAATACAAATGCATGGTA
>JAEELR010000286.1 GCA_016282835.1 Treponema sp.
CCCTCATCGTAAGCAGATCTTTAATCGTAACTTCATAAATTGTCTTCTCACCACGCTTCACCTTATATTCCGGAAAATAATCCAGAACTTTATCGTCCACACTTTTAATCTGTCCCTTATCAATCGCAATCCCAACGAGCAGGGCCATCACACTCTTAGTCACCGACATAACATGTGCGCAGTCGTCCACCTTGTAGCCGTTCCAGCAGTCCGAATAAACTTCCCCGCCATCCTTATAAGCCACTGTCTGGCAGATGTTCGGCTGTTCCGTTTCAATCAGTTTATGTAAATCCTGTTTGTCCATAAAATCTCCCTAAAAACTTCGATAGAATAAAGGATCCTTATATTTATGGATTAAATACTTAGATTTTTAATTAGTCAATAATTTTTTTGGACGGTATTTTTCTTTCACCAGACCATCCCTCTTGCAAAGAAAGCATTTTGTCTCAAACCCTGCTGCTGCAGGTTCCGGGTCTTACGTCCTCCAGTGCAAAAACGCTGAAGCATTTTTACACCGGCTCACGCCGCCTTCCGCATCAGGCGTAGGCTTAATACCCCAGCGATAACTCCAATCTTGGTTGTTGCCCTTCGACAGGCTCAGGAACCGCTTGTCGAAACATGGTTGTTGCCCTTCGACAGGCTCAGGAACCGCCTGTCGAAACATAATGACCGTATTATTAAAACTTATTAGCAATCCCGGTTTTCCGATAGTATCATTGAGCACAATAATATATCATTTTACTATACAAGGATTTAAAACATTTACAGTTTTTACATCCGGCAGACATAGGAGAATCGTATGAAAAAAAGTCTTTTGAGCATAATTGCAGTAATGGCAAGTACATTACTGTTGATGACAGCTGTTTCCTGTAAAATGGATAATTCAGCCATAGAAAGCACCACAACAACAGGAAGCATTTCAGGTCGTATAACTTTGGACAATTCTTTAACCGGTAATTCCGGCTTTTTGGTTTTTGTTGCAGGAACAAGCTACATGGCAATGACCGACGATGCCGGAAATTACACCATAAGCGGAGTACCGGCAGGAAAAGGCTATCAGGTAGTGGCCACAAAGAACGGTGTTATTCACAATCTAAGCTCCAATGTCAAAGTTACAGCAAACGACGTAACAAAGCTTTCTTCTAATAATTTTACAAGCAAAGAACTAGATAATACCATCAAAGGAAATGATGGGAATTCAATTATTTGGCTGGGTAGTTTCACTTCTTCTGCTGAAATTAACAATCCTTCAAATCTAAATGCTTTCTTTAACACGACTGACGGATGCTCCTATATTTATATTAGTAATGAATGGACATATTTGGCAAAGTCTGGAACAGACGGCATCGTATGGAAAGGAGAATTGCTTACAGCCCCTGCAAACCCGGAATTGAACTGGGCTTACTACAACACAATAAACTGCAGTTCATATATTTATAATGGCGAATCATGGAACTTACTTGCAAAAGGTAATGAAAACAGATGTTTAGGAGCTATTGTAAATGGCACAACACTGACTGGATGGGAAAACCCGGACGGAGCTATAATTATTCCAAGTGGTGTGACATGCATTAGTGAAAGAGCATTCTCAAACTGCAAAAATCTTACTTGCATTATTATTCCTAACAGCGTAACAAACATCGGAAAAGATGCGTTCAATTTCTGCAGCAATCTTACCTTCATTAATATTCCTAACAGCGTCACAAGCATTAATTATCAAGCGTTCTGTTACTGCGAAAGGCTTACCAGCATTACCATACCTGACAGCGTGACAAGCATCGGAGAAAGTGCGTTCCGTGGCTGCAGCAATCTTACTGCAGTGACTATTGGCAACAATGTTACAAGCATTAGTGAATCTGCGTTCTTAGACTGCATCAGACTTACCAGTGTGACTATTCCAGACAGTGTGACAAACATCGAACACGCTGCGTTCTGTAACTGCAGCGGACTTACAGGTATAACGATACCAGACAGCGTGACAAGCATTGGAGGCGGTGCATTCGCTGGCTGCAGTGGACTTACAAGTATAGCGATACCAGACAGCGTGACAAGCATCGAAGAAGGTGCGTTCAGTGGCTGCATCAATCTTACCACTGTGACTATTCCAGACAGCGTGACAAACATCAAAAACAGAGCGTTCTCTAGCTGCGGCAATCTTACCACTGTAAATTATCGTGGCAGCGCAGAACAATGGGCAGCTATAAGCATTGGTTCCGATAATAACGAATATCTGACTGGCGCAACAATCAATTACAATTACACCGGGGAATAATCAGCTGCTACTGGACACACAATAGCGGCAGCACAACAAATAAGGGGCATCACAGTTTATTGACTAACTTAAACTGTGATGTTTTTTTTTCAGCAAACAATGGATTATGTAAAAACTTATCCTCTTAGCATTGAGCAATTACGTTAAACCAGCAAGAATCGACCGGATAAAAGGCTAAATACAATATATGGAGGGAAAAAATGAAAACAGAAGAAGAAATCAAAAAACTGAACACTCTGTCTTAGAAATAATGTATAATGGGTTTAGGTAATTTTATGAAATCGAATGCTTGATGGAGAATAAAAATGGACTATTCATTTCTAAAGAGTATTAATGACATAATAGATAAATATGAGAATGAAAATAAAACAACTGGTACAAATATAAATATTCTTCAAATTGCAAATAAAGACGATGATGAAGTAGTTATTTGTAGATTAATAGCTTTTCTTTTGAATCCAAAAGAGTGTCATGGTCAAAAAGAAAAGTTTCTGGATTTATTCTTACAAACTATAGGTGAAAAAGGTGAAAACCCTGTCTCAGATGATGAACTAAAATCTCTTAAAGTAGTAACAGAATACCCTACAAATAAAAATAGAAGAATTGATATCGTAATAAAGTCGAAT
This sequence comes from Treponema sp., assembly GCA_016282835.1. Taxonomy (GTDB): domain Bacteria; phylum Spirochaetota; class Spirochaetia; order Treponematales; family Treponemataceae; genus Treponema_D. The sequence continues at coordinate 2,899 of JAEELR010000286.1, forward strand.
AAAAGATTTTTACCGTTTGAAGTAAAAATAGATGCTAAAGATCAAGATGAACAATGCAAACATTATTATGATTTTTCTTCGAACCAAAAACCTGTCGGAGCAGAAAAAGTTTTCTATCTAACAAAAGATGGTCACAAACCAAACAAATCCAGTAGTGCTGGGCTTGAAGTTGGAAAATCATTAGTTTTGCTTTCTTTCCAAGAACATATTCTAAAGTGGTTAAAAAAGTGTGAAGATAATTCTCTTTCACAACCCTTAAAAGAATTTCTACGAGAACTTATTTTTGATATTAAAAACTTTTGTAAATTATCAGAGGATAGAAGAATGAATAAAGAAATTTTTGCGTTACTAAACAATAATCGTGATGCTTCAAAACTAATATATGAAGCTATAAAAGAAATAAATGATAAAACTACACTATGGAATAGTTTTTGGCGTACCATTTATAATTCAGATTTATTTGATATCGATGGACATCAAATAAATTGTAAACAAGGAGAAGAATCTCCTTTAACGGTTTCTATTATCGATAAAGAAGATAAACAAATAGAACTAGATTTTCACGATGAATTTTCTTATTTATTTTTAGCTTGTAATAACAAAAATATTTCAGAAGAAATTATAAAAGAATTAAATCAAAGGTTTAATTTCATTTGTAGCGATATTAAACCTAACGGCTTCTCAATCAATAATATAAAAACATACTTCTTTGAAGAGGATTGCTCAGAGTTCTCTATGTATGATTTTTTAACTAACAAGCCAGATGAAATAAAAGAAAAAATGTTTAACATTATAAAAACAATCTACAATATTGTAAAATGATTTCTAATCACTATAGCAACATGATACTCCACCCCCTTTCTTACACTTAGTTGACCTATCATGAAACTAAGCCCAGAATATATAAAACTCATATTGCATCCCGTTTACTGCACAAACTACCTTTTAGCTTCAGCGCAAATAAATCAAAAAAAAAACGGCATAAAAGGCTAACATCCTTTTGCTGTATAACGACCGGCAATTTCTGTTCGCTTTTTTTTTTGGACGGTATTTTTCTTTCACCAGAATATCCCTTTTGCAAAGAAAACATTTTGTCTCAAACCCTGCTGCTGCAGGTTCCGGGTCTTACGCCCTCCAGTGCAAAAACGCAGAAGCATTTTTACACCAGCTCCGCCGCCTTCCGCATCAGGCGTAGGCTTATTTATTCATAAAGCTTCTTTATATATCTGGAAAATGTATGCGACCATGAATTCATATACTCATATTCTAGCTGTACTACCTCCATATGCATCCCATTCATCTCTTTATATTTTATATATGAATCTTCATAAAAATCTCTTTCCATTTGTTTTGCGTGCATTTTGTCATAAATTAAAGCATTAAGCATTGCATTTACTATTTCTATTTTTTCGAAATTCTTTTTCTGTTTCTTTAAAAGTTGTTTTTTTAATGAAAGCAATGTAAATATAGGATCAACATTGGAAACTTCAAGCATTCC
>JAEELR010000287.1 GCA_016282835.1 Treponema sp.
CGATACCAATGTAAAATTGATGCTGGTTCTTATAGAATCTCATTAAGGTTCCCTCCAGTAAAAGTAGGATATTGTGCCCAGATAGGCTTATCTATCTTAGCATGATAAATCTGGGGCCTTAATGATTTTCAAGGTTTTCAAAGCCGATAAAAACTTTGTCACAAAAGTTGCTCTTCGTGGCTTTGCGCTGCACTTATTGTTAATAAGATAAATCGGCCAACATTTATTATCAGAATAAAGGAAGGTCGTAATGTTAACATTAACTGGAAAATTAAAAAAACTATTTCAGTCAATGAGAAATTTGTTGAAATTTCTCAAAAATCTTTATTGCAAGGAACTAATAGTAAAAAGATTCCGATAAATAGGATTAGTTCTGTAGAAGTGAAAAAGCCATGGATAACAAGTAGTTATATTCAGATTTCTGAAATAGGAGCAAATCAGAATAAATCATTTACTACAGGTGCATATCAAGCTGCATTAGATGAAAATTCTGTTTTATTTCAATCTAGTAGTGATTATGAAATCGCAGTGAAAATAATAAAAATTATTGAAACGCAAATGGCAAATGAATCTTAAACTAAAACTGTTATTCAAAATCAAGTTTCTGCTGCAGATGAAATTCTTAAATTAAACTCATTGCTCGATTCAGGAATTCTAACACAGGAAGAATTTGCTGCTAAAAAGAAACAATTATTGAATATTTAGGATTTATATTCTATATATTATGGAATGAGTCTGCTATTGACTTCTGAATTATTCAAGGTCATATTTTAATCATTGGGAGCTTTCCTGCCCTACGTGGAAAACTTAAACTGAGTACGTTTCGACTCAAAGCGGAAAACTTAACGGGTACCTTTGCGTCACCGCAACTTTTTCGCCAATTTTGATACTGACAAAAAAAGGATGAAAAAATGAAAAAGAAAACACTTGCTGTTTTATTAATTCTTATTAGTGTAAAATTATTTGCAAATTCAAGTGAATACGAATTAAAAAATGTAAAAAACGCATACATTGGAACTTATATTCCTGTAGATCTTGAATTAAGGCTTTATCAATCAAAATTATTTTATGAATCACTTCATGCATCAAGAAAATATGGAGAAAATAAACCTCATGATGTTTTATACCTACAGAAGAATATATGCTACAGTAATGTAGGATTTCACGACCAATATGCAATCCAAAGTAAAGATTTTATAAATTACAAATTTATTACAGGAAAAGGGGGAATTTTTTGTATAGATAATAACGGATATCTTTATCGTAAAATCAGTAACGCTGAATATGGATATAAAGATTACATTGAATATGTAATGAAAATAATCCTTTCTAATTTTTCTGATATTAAAATTTGTGACGGAAATTTAATAATCGATAATAAGGAATATCAAGTAAACCTAGATAGCACTTTTTTTTATGTAACTGAGACTGCTATTGATATAGCTGATACTGCTATATTATTGTTTAACAACGGACATTATCTTTTAGTAAAAAATGGAAATGATGGTGAATTATATACAAGTAAAGAATTTGAAGATGACTATGAAAACACAGAAGAGGAGTTAATTAAGCGCTTTCCAGGACTATTTAAAACAAATTCTGAAGAACTTCCAGATTATTCATCAGTTCCAAAAGACCAGCTACGACTTTTTAGAAACTTAATTTTCGCTCGTAATGGATATGTATTTAAGAGTACAGATTTAAGAGATTATTTTAATTCATGTTCCTGGTATAAACAGAATCCTGCATTTAATGAATCAAAAATGCGCAAAGATGAAAAAGACTTTATTTCCTTAATGCAGAAATATGAAGAAAATAAATAGTTTAAAATATAAAGTATAACATGCTCTTCAAAGCAGGCAGCGGGACAAGCCCGCCATAGTCACTACCCTACTTTTGCAATAACTTAAATACTCCGTCAGCTTCTTCGTATTCAACACCAACATTATCTTCTGCAAGAGGATACTTTCCCTTAAGGAAGAAATTCTGTAAAAGCGAAATATAATACGAACAGGTTTTATCTTCATTATTCTGCTTATGAAGGTTTTCAAAAATACTATATGATTCCTGATATTTTTTTTCTTCCAGTAAATCAATAGCTTTATCCCATTCACTTATATACGTTTTTTTAGCTTCAGAAGCATCAGCTGTAAAACAGATTGGCTCATACAAACGAATTGGTGTATTTACATTTACAACGCGAACTCTATCAAGCTTTCTGAGTAAAATTGAATCATCCAGCAAGTCTGCAGTATCTTTACTTATCAAAATACCGTTTGTTGAATACTGTTTATTAACGCCTTCCAGTCTGCTTGCAAGATTTACATTATTGCCCATCATTGTATAATTCTTTTTGTTATCACTTCCCATGTATCCTGCAATCATTTCACCGGAATTAATACCAATTCTGGTAAATAAAGTTTTGCCGTTTTCAATCATTATCTTAAAGGCTGTAAACAATTCCTCATCCATTTCTTCAGGCTTTATTTCCAGTGAAGCAACTTCTTTTATTTCTTCATTCATTATTTTCTCAGCTGATTTCATTTTTAATGCAGCAGTAACAGCCCTTAGCGCGTGATCCTGCATTTTAACAGGAGCGCCCATAAAGGCAATAATTGCATCACCTTCATACTTATCAACAGTTCCCCTTTCATCCATAATGATATCGCTCATTCTGGTAAGATAATAATTTAAGAGGGAAACTAACTGGCTTGCCGTTAACAGTTCACTAAATGAAGAAAACTTTTGAATGTCAGTAAAAATGGCAGACATCTGGAGGCGCTGACCACCAAGCTTAAAGCTGGCAGGATTTGCAACAATTTCATTTACTACTTCTTTTGAAAGACACTGACTGAAAGCATTTGTAATAATCTTTTTATCCTTAGAAGTATTCATAAAGTTGATTATGGTTGTAATTATAAAAGTCAAAGAAACACTTACTTCCGGTACAATAAAGCCTATAAAAGTTCTGGTTAATACAAAATAAGCTAATGTAAGCAAAGCAGTTCCTATGATAAATGAAACTCCTAAAACAATCTGCCTGATTGTGCCCTGTACTTTTTGAGAAATAAGTAAATATGCAATACAAAGAACAAATGCAAAG